>NZ_CP043320.1:1608683-1930419 GCF_008807395.1 Pseudomonas sp. C27(2019) | reverse complement strand
CGCTATTGTGCAAAATATTCTGCAGCGCAGTGAAGGCTGGGCAGCGGGATTACGCTTGTGGCTGCTAGCGTTAAACGGTCGAGTAAATAATGAGTATGCTTTATTAGCTGGGCCGCATGGCTCACAGGGCTTGATTCGCGACTATGTGCTTGAAGAGATCATTGCTCAGCAGCCAGAGTCAATTCAACAGTTTTTATTTGCTACTGCGACGCTTGAGCGTTTTCATGCTGGTTTGTGTGATGCCTTACGTGAGCGCCAAGATAGTGCGCAGGTCATTGAATATTTGCTCGCTCATCACGTGTTTTTAGTCCCACTGGATGAGCAGGGTGAATGGTATCGATATCACCATTTGTTTTCAGATGCTTTATTGGTGCAGCAGGCGGCCGCTACTGATATGCGCACAGTGCATGCGCGCGCTAGTGCTTGGTTTGCTGAGCATGACATGCTTAATGAGGCTGTTGAGTATGCATTGCTGGCTGAACAGCCTGAGATTGCTGCGCAATTAGTGCAGGGTTCAGCTGAGGAGCTACTGTTGGCTGAGCAAAATATAAGCATGCTTTTGCGTTGGAAAATGGATTTGCCTGATGGTGTTTTAGCCAGCACACCGCGTTTGATTGTGCTTTATTGCTGGGCGTTAGGCCTAGCCTGTCAACTGGATGCAGCAGATCAGCTGTTGGCGCAGTTGGCAAAGTTTCTACCTGCGCCTAGCCAAGCTGAGCAGATCGGCTTGCTGGCGCAATGGCAAGCGCTTAGTGGTTTGTTAGCGCGAGGTCGCGGTGATGCACAATTGGCTTGGCAGTATTGCAGTGAAGCACTCTTAAATTTGCCTGTTGAACGTCATGGTCAACGGCAAATTTGCACCTCAATACTGGGCAGTATCGCGATATTACGCGGCGATATTCTGCAAGCACGTCAGCTGGCGCGAGATAATGTTGAGTTAGCGCAGCGTGTAGGTTGTCCACTGTACACCGGCTTTGCTTTGTATGAGCGTGCTCGAGTATTGCAGCTGCGTGGCCAAATACATCGAGCCCTAGCTGTTGTGCGTGAGGGGTTAAAGTTATTGGTCGACATGCCCCGTGAGCGTGTCTATGCGGTTCGTGCACGATTAACCATGTATGAAGGGTATTTGTTAGGTATGCGTGGGCGCTCCCAAGAAGCACGGGTAAAGCTCTGTGCCGGTATCAGTGAGGCGCAAGCCTGCCGTGATGCCAGTGTGCTGATTGGTTACCGTATGCAAGCCATATTAGAAGGTGTCAGTGGGCGTGTGCCTGAAGCGTTTGCTCAACTTGCTGAAGCTGAGCGGGTCATGCATACATGGGATGTACCGAGTATTTATTACTTGGCGATGCTGACTTTGAGCAAGTGTGAGTTGTGGTTGCTGCAGGGGCAGGTGGAGCTGGCGCAACCTTGGTTGGAGCGTTTGTCCACGACTTATAATGTGCAGCACATGGATAAGGCCTCAGAGTTCCACCCGCAATTGGCGCTATATGTAGAGTTGCAAATGGCCTTGCTGGAGCGTGCGTTAGGGCAGGTAACGGCTGCAGAGCAGCGCTTGCGCGGTTTAATTGAGTACGCGCGGCAGCATGATTGTGTTGTCATTGAGCAGACGGCCCGTGTGTATTTATGTGTGCTGTTATTAGAGCAGGGTGCCAATGGTTGTGCGGCTAAGCAATTAACGCAGGCGTTACAGTTGGCGCAAGGTGGTGCTGTGTTGGCCTTTCAGCCGTTATTGAGCCAGCATGCGGCCTGGTTGCGTCAGCAGTTAGGCGTGCGTGCTCAAGATCAGGTGCGTGATGATCTTTTAGCAGCGTTGCCTGAAGCGATAGAGCAGGCGTTGGTGGGTGAGCAGCTAGTGCAATATGAGGCTTTGAGCGCTAGGGAATTGGCTGTTTTGCAATTGATTGCGCAGGGTTGTTCTAATCAGGAAGTGAGCGATAAATTATTTATTTCGCTGCATACAGTGAAGACTCATGCGCGCAATATTAACCTTAAGCTTGGTGTTGAGCGCCGCACGCAAGCTGTGGCGCGCGCGCAGGCTTTGGGTGTTTTGAGTTAAACAGAAAGTATCGTGATGAGCTTTTTTGCAGTTTTGGCGAGCTTTTTTTGTCAGGCTTTCATTTAAAATAAAGATCTTTAAGAAACAAACGAGTCCTATATCAATCGTGCTAACTACGCCGCTGATTAATGAGTACTTCGGGGTTGGTGTGACAAGCGAAGCCAAGGATGGCGCAGCGCCGGAGTTGAACCCAGGATGGGTTCATCGACGGAAAAGCACCCACCTCGGAGTACGGTATGCAACGCAATGACCAGTACACCTAAATAAAAAACTTTCAGGAACAATTGGCGCATGTTGCAGCGTGCAAGTGTTGTTCTTCCCTTAACACGCCCTCCTGGCGTGATGCGGGCGCTACGCCATCCCTGGCTTCGCTCGCCACAACACCCGCACACTGCGATTGATCATTGATATTGTTTTCAAGTCTGTAGCATGACTCTTTTAAAGCAAGATCTGTGCATGTTGCAACGTGCAAGTGTTGTTCTTCCCTTAACACGCCATCCAGGCGTGATGCGGGCGCTACGCCATCCTTGGCTTCGCTCGCCACAACACCCGCACACTGCGATTGATCATTGATATTGTTTTCAAGTCTGTAGCATGACTCTTTTAAAGCAAGATCTGTGCATGTTGCAACGTGCAAGTGTTGTTCTTCCCTTAACACGCCATCCAGGCGTGATGCGGGCGCTACGCCATCCTTGGCTTCGCTTGCCACAACACCCGCACACTGCAGTTAATCATTGATGTTGTTTTCGATTCTGTAGCACGTCTCTTTTAAAGCAGAAGCGTTGATCAGCTGTAGGGTTGCTCGTGTTCTAAAAACTCAAGAGCTCAAGCCAGCAAGAGCAAAACTAAATTTTAGAGCTCAGAACCAGAGCCAGAACAAAAATCGCCTGCCAAACTTAACGTGTAAATACAAATCTTCCAGAACCAAGCGAGTCCTATATCAATCATGCTAACTACGCCGCTGATTAACGAGTACTTCGGGGTTGGTGTGACAAGCGAAGCCAAGGATGGCGCAGCGCCGGAGTTGAACCCAGGATGGGTTCATCGACGTAAAAACACCCACCCCGGAGTACGGTATGCAACGCAATGACCAGTACACCTCAATAAAAAACTTTCAGGAACAATTGGCGCATGTTGCAGCGTGCAAGTGTTGTTCTTCCCTTAACACGCCATCCTGGCGTGATGCGGGCGCTACGCCATCCCTGGCTTCGCTCGCCACAACACCCGCACACTGCAGTTAATCATTGATGTTGTTTTCGATTCTGTAGCACGGCTCTTTTAAAGCAAGCGCATTGATCAGCGCTAGGGTTTGCACGTCCTCTAAAAACTCAAGCCAGCAAAACAAGATCAAAAGCAAACCTCAGAGCTCAGATGCAAAGTCAGACTCAGAGTCAAAAACAGAACCAGAACAAAAAAACGCACGCCAAACTGGTCGTGTAAAAAAATCTTCCAGAATCAGACGAGTCTTATATCAATCGCGCTAGCAACGTCGCTGATCAATGAGTACTTCGGGGTTGGTGTGACAAGCGAAGCCATGGATGGCGTAGCGCCGGAGTTGAACCCAGGATGGGTTCATCGACGGAAAAACACCCACCCCGGAGTACGGTATGCCATGCAAAGGCTGTTAAAACCGATGAAAAAACCCAACTCCGGAGCACGGTATGCACCACACTCGACAGTAAGCCTACAATGAAAAAGTGTGAAGTTTTGGCTGTTAGTTAGAATTGGCCTAGGTCTATGCTGCTGATGATGTTCTAAAATAAAAACACGAGACCGACATTCAAACGTTTGCCTCGTGGGAGGGGGCGCGTGTTACTGCTGGTCGGCGTAGACTTGATCAAAAATCCCGCCATCATTGAAGTGATCTTTTTGGATGTCAGTCCAGTTGCCAAAAGTAGCTTCAACTGGCATGAAATCAACTTCAGGGAAGCGATCAGCAAACTCGGCAAGTATTGCTTGGTTGCGTGGGCGTAAATAGTTGTTTGCGGCAATACGCTGTGCTTCATCTGACCACAGGTAGTCTAGATAGGCTTGTGCAATCACGCGTGAGCCTTTGCGGTCAACCACCTTGTCAACGATGGTCACCGGTGGCTCAGCTTCGGCGCTGACACTGGGGTAGACCACTTCAAAGGCGCCACGACCAAACTCACGAGCGATCATCTCCGCTTCATTTTCAAAGGTCACCAAAACATCACCGATTTGGTTCTGCATAAAGGTGCTGGTTGCCGCACGGCCGCCAGTATCCAGTACCGGCGCTTGCTTAAATAGCTTACCGACAAAGTCTTTAGCGTCTTGCTCACTGCCGCCATTTTTCAATACGTAGGCCCAAGCAGATAGGTAGGTGTAACGGCCATTACCTGAAGTTTTTGGGTTAGGTACGATAATTTGCACGCCATCTTTAATCAGATCAGGCCAGTCTTGCAGGTTTTTTGGGTTGCCTTTGCGCACGATTAACACAGTCGCTGAGGTAAAAGGAGCGCTGTTATTAGGCAAGCGCTCAGCCCAGTTTTCAGGAATAAGCTTGCCGTATTCATACAAAGCGTTGATGTCGGTGGCCATGTTCATGGTGATGACATCGGCTGGCAGACCGTCGATGACTGAGCGCGCTTGCTTGCTTGAGCCACCATGTGACATCTGGATCTGTGCTGCTTTATTACCCTGGGCCTGCCAGTATTTTTGGAAGGCAGCATTGTAGTCTTTATAGAAATCGCGCATCACATCATAAGAGACATTCAGTAGTGGTGCTGCTTGTAAAGCGCTCGCTGCGCTAAAACTTAGGGCGAAAAGTGATGCTGTTAGCAGGCGTTTCATAGTGCGATCCCTTGGATAAAACGGAGAGGGTCACACTATAGAGAACGCTTGTTATTCTGTAAAAGAATTAAAAGTAATTTTGATATTCTGTTTTAGAATAAAAGCCCTCGTTATGAGGGCTCTTAAAGCGTATGCAGCTTTACATGTTTGGATAGTTAGGGCCGCCAGTGCCTTCTGGCGCAATCCATGTGATGTTTTGTGCAGGGTCTTTAATGTCGCAGGTTTTACAATGCACACAGTTTTGCGCATTAATTTGGAATGTCTGCTCACCGTTCGCTTGCGTGACGATTTCATACACACCAGCTGGGCAATAACGCTGGGCTGGCTCATCGTACATCGAAAGGTTTTTACCCAGCGGAATGCTAGCATCTGTCAAAACTAGGTGACAGGGCTGTATTTCTTCGTGGTTGGTATTAGACAAGAACACCGAGCTGAGTTTATCAAAGCTTAACTTGCCATCGGGTTTAGGGTAGTTGATTTTTTTCGACTCAGAGGCCAGTTTCAATTTAGTGTGGTCAGGTGTTGTGTCGCGCAGGGTGATTGGGATCCGACCGCCAAAAATATTTTGGTCAATATAGTTAAATGCACCACCTAATAACGCGCCGTATTTATGGATTGCTGCACCAAAATTACGGCTGGTGAATAAGTCGTCGTACAGCCAGCTCGATTTGAATGCCTCGACATATGCAGTTAACTCATCACCACCTTCGCGTCCTGCAATAATCGCATCAGCCGCCGCTTCAGCGGCCAACATGCCGGATTTCATTGCAGTGTGGTTGCCTTTGATTTTGGCAAAGTTGAGTGTGCCCAGGTCGCAACCGACTAAAGCACCGCCAGGGAAGACCATTTTCGGCAAGGAGTTAAAGCCACCTTTAGTCAGTGCGCGTGCGCCATAAGCGACACGCGTACCGCCTTCAAGGTACTGACTGACGAGTGGGTGATGCTTGTAACGCTGAAACTCATCAAAGGGTGATAAGTGAGGGTTGCTGTAAGACAGATCAACGATCAGGCCTACGGCCACTTGATTGTTTTCAGTGTGATACAAGAACGAGCCACCTGGGTTGTCATCATCTAAAGGCCAGCCAGCAGTATGTACCACGAGGCCTTCTTCATGTTTGGCAGGATCGATGTCCCAGATTTCTTTGATGCCGATGCCGTAGTGCTGAACATCAGCTTCGCTATCTAAGTTGTAGCGCTTGTTCAGTTGTTTACCGATGTGACCGCGGCAGCCTTCGGCAAATAAAGTGTATTTAGCACGTAATTCCATACCTGGCGTGTACATGCCGTCTTTTGGGTTGCCTTCACGATCAACGCCCATATCGCCGGTTAAAATGCCGTAAACAGCACCGTCTTCGTTGATCAGTGCTTCTTGAGCAGCAAAGCCCGGATACACTTCTACGCCAAGGTTTTCTGCTTGTTGAGCCAGCCAGCGGCACAGATTACCTAGTGAGATAATGTAGTTGCCTTCGTTGTGCATGGTCTTAGGCACAAAGAAGTTAGGGATTTTCTGTCCTTTATTAGCGTTTTTTAATAAATAAATGTCATCACGTTTAACTGACGTATTGAGTGGGGCGCCGAGTTCTTTCCAGTTTGGAAATAATTCGTCGAGTGCACGCGTCTCAAAAACCGCACCAGAAAGAATGTGGGCACCGACTTCGGAACCCTTTTCAACGACACACACGCTGATCTCTTGACCGGCATCTGTTGCCTTTTGTTTGAGTCGACATGCGGCTGAAAGGCCCGATGGACCTGCACCAACGATGACGACATCGAATTCCATAAATTCCCGTTCCACAAGCTATCTCCTACTCACGCTATTCATTATTTTAATTTGGAAGGCTTGGATCTCTCACTGAAATCGTGAGTGTTATAGACATTATATCCATGACCGCGTTGTGTTCCAATACAAACGCTCGTTTGAATTTATAAAAACCCTGTTAGAATGGAGCTGCAAGGTTAGTGCAAAGCTGTAATTGTTGTATTGACCCTCCTAAGTGTTACGTTCAAGATAGCAAAAGATTTGTGCTTATTTGATGGATTGGTTATATATTCAACCAAGCGCATCACTCTGGCCAGGCTAGTCTTGGCGACATTTTTTATTCACCCGAGATAACGAGGAATCCATGAAGATTCTAGTAGCTGTCAAGCGAGTGGTAGACTATAACGTCAAGGTCCGCGTAAAAGCGGATAATTCTGGCGTCGATCTTGCCAACGTTAAAATGTCTATGAACCCTTTTTGCGAAATTGGTGTTGAAGAAGCCATTCGCCTAAAGGAAAAAGGTATTGCGACTGAAGTGGTTGCGGTATCTATTGGTCCTACTGCCGCTCAAGAGCAATTGCGTACTGCGCTGGCTCTGGGTGCGGATCGAGCAATTCTAGTCGAAACCCCTGATGAAGTACGTTCTTTGGCGGTAGCTAAACTGCTTAAAGCAGTGGTTGATCAAGAACAACCACAGTTGATCATGCTGGGTAAGCAGGCGATCGACACTGATAACAACCAAGCGGGTCAAATGCTGGGTGCGTTAACAGGTTATGCGCAAGGCACTTTTGCTTCTAAAGTGGAAGTTGATGGCGATAAAGTTAATGTGACCCGTGAAATTGATGGTGGTTTACAAACTGTCGCATTGAACTTGCCTGCGATTGTTACCACTGATTTGCGCTTAAATGAGCCACGTTATGCATCCTTGCCTAACATCATGAAAGCCAAGAAAAAGCCGCTGGAAGTTATAACTCCAGAATCTTTAGGCGTTTCTACCGCATCCACTGTCACAACTTTGAAAGTTGAAGCACCGGCTACACGCAGTGCTGGCATCAAAGTAAAAGATGTGGCTGAGCTGGTTGAGAAACTTAAAAATGAGGCGAAAGTAATCTAATGACTATTTTGGTTATTGCTGAACATTCTAACGATGCCTTAGGTGCCGCTACCCTAAATACTGTTACGGCGGCCAAGGCAATTGGTGGTGATATTCATGTGCTGGTTGCCGGTTCTGGATCTGACGCGGTTGCACAGGCGGCTGCAAAAATTGATGGTGTAAACAAAGTATTGTCAGCTGATAACGCTGCATTTGCCCATCAACTGCCTGAAAATGTAGCCCCGTTAATTGCTGAAGTGGGCAAGGATTACACGCATATTCTTGCGTCTGCGACCACTAACGGTAAAAACATCATGCCGCGCGTTGCTGCGTTGCTCGATGTAGATCAAATTTCTGAAATCATCGCAGTAGAAAGCGCTGATACCTTTAAGCGCCCAATCTACGCAGGGAATGCAATTGCTACTGTGCAGTCAAATGCTGCAATTAAAGTGATCACTGTTCGTGCGACCGGTTTTGATGCGGCAGCAGCTGAAGGTGGCTCTGCTAGTGTTGAAGCTGTAGCAGCTGGTAGCGATGCGGGAGTTTCTGCATTTGTTGGTGAAGAGCTGGCGCAGTCTGACCGTCCAGAGTTAACTGCTGCTAAGGTGGTTATTTCGGGTGGTCGTGGCATGCAAAATGGTGAAAACTTTGACATGCTCAACCGTATTGCCGACAAGCTTGGTGGTGCGGTAGGCGCATCACGCGCTGCTGTTGACGCAGGATTTGTACCCAACGATATGCAGGTTGGCCAAACAGGTAAAATTGTTGCGCCAGAGCTGTACATCGCAGTGGGTATTTCCGGTGCGATTCAACACTTGGCGGGCATGAAAGATTCTAAAGTGATCGTTGCGATCAACAAAGATGAAGATGCACCGATTTTCCAAGTGGCAGACTACGGTTTAGTAGCGGATTTATTCGACGCTGTGCCTGAGCTAGAAGCAGCCCTATAAGGCTGCTATGTTAAAAAAACCCGCTTTAGCGGGTTTTTTTATGCGCTTAATAGATTGAAGCAGCATGCTAAAGTCAGCGCCTGTTGACTGCTAGCTCAATGCTCGACAATGTTAATATGAATTTGACGGGTCTAGCGTTTGTGGTCTTGATGCTGTGTAAGATACATCCTTGGATTAAATAATAGAGACAGTGGAGTGCTATGAGCAGGCGATTTTTATTTTGCACTGTATGGGTCGCAGTCAGCAGCATGCCGAGTGTGCTGTATGCCGAACAGCAAGCATGTGAAAGGCTTATAGCAGTGAGCTACCTTGATGCATCGTTTGATGCAGCCAGTACGCTAGACAAAGATAGACAACACAGACTAAACGCTGACTTTTTAAAAGCGGTGGCGCAGAAAACAAAGCTGAATATCACTCTTGACTCAGCACAGGGCGCTAAGGCGTTGGCTGAGGTGCGCAGCGGGCGTGTTGACTTGATTATTGGTGTCAGTCAGCAGCCTGAAAACGATACTCGTTTGGATTATTTAAAGCCAGCCTATATGCACAAAACCTACCGTTTATGGCGGCGTGCAGGTGAGCAGTTGTCCTTACAGCAATGGCCAGTGCTGACAGGGCTTCGTGGCGTGCGGGTAGTGGACTCTAAACAGTTTGCTGAGTTTGACGTGCAAGCTGACCTACGCAATTGGCCTGTGCGCAGTGTTGATACGTTAGATATAGCGATTGAGCGCATCTTGCAAGGGCGTGCCGATTATGTACTCGCCGAGCAAGAGGGTTTTCAACAGCTTTTAGTTGAAAAAGAATTAGGACAGCGTTTTGAGTTTACTGAGCCACCAGTGAAAACTCAGGGATTATTTGTAGCGCTGTCAAAAGACTCAGCCTGCAACACTGATCAGTTGCGTTTGACCTTGAACAAGGCATTACTCAAGCTGAGTGAGCAGCAGTCGACAGCCCCCTGACAAAAAAGCCCAGATGATCAGTTCGCTAACCATGCTGGGCTTTTTGTTGCGCGACTCGTTTAGTTGCGTTGTTGCAGAGCAGCAATACGCACTTCTAAAGGTGGATGGCTCATAAATAACGCAGCCAAACCTTCTTTTAAACCACCGTTGATGCCAAAAGCGACCAGGGCTTTAGGCATGTCTGCTTCAATATTTTGCTCTGCCCGTAAGCGATTTAATGCGCCAATCATAGCGTGCTTACTAGCTAGGTCAGCACCGGCTTCATCAGCACGGAACTCGCGGCGGCGCGAGAACCACATAACAATGGTGCTGGCCAGCAGGCCCAGTACCAATTCTGCAGCAATGGTTGCGACAAAGTAGCCAATGCCGCGGCCTTCTTCGTTTTTCAGTATAACTCGGTCGACAATGTCGCCAATGATGCGGGCAAAGAACATCACAAAGGTGTTTACCACACCTTGCAGCAACGCCATAGTGACCATGTCGCCATTGGCCACGTGACCAATTTCATGGGCTAGAACGGCTTCAACTTCGTCTGGCGAGAAACGATCGAGTAGGCCTTGGCTGACTGCAACCAGTGCGCTATTACGATTCCAGCCTGTGGCAAAGGCATTGGATTGGTGTGAAGGGAAAATACCCACTTCAGGCATGCCAATCCCAGCCTTATTGGCTAGCTTTTCAACAGTTTGCAATAGCCATTGTTCTTGACGTGTGCGTGGCTGATCAATGATTTGTGTGCCGGTGCTTCTCTTGGCCATCCATTTGGAGATAAACAAAGAGATTAACGAGCCGGAGAAACCAAACACGGCACAGAAGATGAGCAAGTCACCATGGTTTTGCCCTGTATAGCGGTCAACACCCAGTAAACTGAGGGTCACGCTGGCAACCAACAATACTGCAATGTTAGTGGCTAAGAATAAAAAGATACGCATCATGTGCGAAAAGCTCCAAAAGTGTAAACAGATCAATTATATAAGGGTTGCGCGGATGCGCTTCAAGGGTCTGACTGTTGCAAACTGTGTCTATTGTGCTGTGTTTAGCGCTTAAAGAATAGCTGCATCAATTCAATAACGCGCTCACTGTGCTCAGCATGCAAAGCCTCGCGCAATTGGTTGGCTAAACTGCCCTGCACACGGCGCACACTCTGTGGAGCGCTTTGTATTACATCAGGCACTGGGTCAACAGTGCTACTCAAACGCAAAAAAGCTTTTTCACTGAGTTCGATCTGATCTAGGGCTTCAAAGCGAATAACGCTTTGATAGCGCAGATAGCCTTCTTCAGCTAACCATAAAAACCCACTTAAACAGCGCTGCTGACGATCGCTCGGCAAGCCGAGTTCGTCGGGTTCCAGGTAGCCGATTAAATCATCCATATACAGCGTGCTTTTTTTAGGAAAGGCCTGATACAAAATGAGCAGGCCTTTGGCAGTGTCCTTATAAAAATCGTCAATATGAAGAGCCATGTGCGCTACTGGCGGTAGGTTTTTAGAAAGTTGCCAATGCGGCCGATGGCTTGTTCTAGATCATCAACACGCGGCAGCGTCACGACACGGAAGTGATCCGGCCACGGCCAGTTAAATGCAGTGCCTTGCACCACCAAAAGTTTCTCTGAAAGTAGTAGGTCTAGCACGAATTTTTCATCGTTATGGATTGGGCACACTTTCGGATCAATTTTTGGAAACGCATAGAGCGCGCCCATCGGCTTGACACAGCTCACGCCAGGGATGTCATTGAGCAGCTCCCAGGTGCGGTTGCGTTGTTCAAGCAGGCGGCCTGGGGGCAGCACCAAGTCATTGATGCTTTGATAGCCCCCTAATGCCGTTTGGATGGCATGCTGCGCTGGTACGTTGGCACACAAACGCATGTTGGAGAGAATATCTAGGCCCTCAATATAGCTGCGCGCGCGATGCTTAGGACCGGAAACAGCGACCCAGCCGGAACGAAAACCTGCAACACGGTAGGACTTAGACAAACCATTAAAGGTTAAGCACAGCACATCCGGTGCTAATGAAGCGGCACAGGTATGCACAGCGCCATCGTATAAAATTTTGTCGTAAATTTCGTCAGCAAAAACTACCAAGTTGTGTTGGCGCGCCAACTCCATAATATCGAGCAGCACTTCTTTGGAGTACACTGCTCCGGTTGGGTTGTTTGGGTTGATGACGACGATAGCTTTGGTATTTGAGGTGATTTTGGCGCGCATATCATCAATGTCTGGCAACCAGCCTGCTTGCTCATCGCATATATAATGCACAGGTTTACCACCAGCCAAGCTGGTAGATGCAGTCCACAGCGGGTAATCCGGCGCAGGTATGAGTACTTCGTCGTTGTTATTTAATAACGCTTGCAGGGCGATCACAATCAGCTCAGAGACACCGTTGCCAAGATAGATGTCTTCAATACCAACGCCTTCAACATTCATCTGCTGGTAGTACTGCATGATGGCTTTGCGTGCGCTAAATAAGCCTTTTGAGTCGCTGTAACCTTGTGCTGTCGGTAAGTTGCGGATCACATCCTGCAGAATCTCTTCTGGTGCTTCAAAGCCAAAGGCTGCAGGATTACCAATGTTGAGTTTTAAAATGCGCTGGCCTTCGTCTTCAAGACGCTTGGCGTGTTTCAGTACAGGGCCTCGGATGTCATAACAGACGTTAGCGAGCTTGTTCGATTTGCTGAACTGCATGATAGTGAGTATCTCGAATAAAAAAGGTCAAATAAGGGGCGTTCTGTCGATAAAGAGTGATTTTGCACGCCGTCGCAGTGAGTGGCCCGCGCACCCGATGACTGTATTTGTATAATCAGTCATATGAAGGTACTTAAAGATGCCTATCATACGACTGTGCTCGCAAAGGTTAAAGGGAGCGTTACACTAAGACCTGCGTTTTAGCTGGAGAGTAGGATGAAAAAAGTTAAAAAAAGTGATGAACAGTGGCGTGAGCAGTTAACCGAAGAGCAATTTCGTGTCTGCCGCCTAGCGGGTACCGAGCGTCCCTTTACCGGTGAGTATCAAGCGCCAAACTTCAGCGGTGTGTTTCACTGCGTGTGCTGCGATCAGGCGTTATTTGACGCTCAGCATCAGTTTGATGCCGGCTGTGGCTGGCCTAGCTATTGGCAACCCATCAGCCCCGATGCGCTGACTGAACACACAGATAATAGCCTAGGTATGGCGCGTGTCGAAGTCGTATGTTCTGGTTGTGATGCGCATTTAGGTCATGTTTTCCCTGATGGGCCAGCGCCGACGGGTCTGCGCTATTGCATTAACTCAGTGGCTTTGCAGCTTAAGCCAACGCCGGCTGACTGATCGAAAGTGTAAGCCGTTTTGTTGCTTATCTTGACGCAGAGTAGCAAAGCAATCTATTGGAGAACGTTGTGTCTGAATTGTTCAATGAGTTTTTACAGCGCGCCAATCAGGTTTTGCAGCACATTGAACCCTTGCTGCCTAAGCCGACCGAGCCAATTGATTGGAATACGGTGTATGCCGCGAGTTGGCAGCGCAAAGGCAATAGCAGCTTTTTCCGGCCAATTCAGTTAGATGCGGATATCCGTTTAGCGGATTTATTGGGTGTTGATCGTCAGCGCGAGCAACTGCTGCGCAATACCCAGCAGTTTATGCGCGGCTTTCCAGCCAACCATGCGCTGCTGTGGGGCGCGCGCGGCACGGGTAAGTCGTCGATCGTGCGCGCGCTGTTGGCTGAGTATGCGCTGCAAGGTCTGCGTTTAATTGAAGTCGAACGCAATGAGCTGGCTGACTTGCCTCTTATTGTTGAATCACTGGCAGCTTTGCCGCAGCACTTTATTGTCTTTTGTGATGATTTGTCCTTTGAGGTAGGCGAGGGCGATTACCGCATTTTAAAAAGCGTGCTGGATGGCTCATTAGAGCGTGCGCCAGACAACGTGCTCTTGTATGCCACCTCTAACCGCCGCCACTTACTGCCTGAGCAACACAGTGACAATCAACACTGGCAGCAGGGTGATGGTGGTGAGCTGCACCCCAGTGAGGCGGTAGAGGATAAAATCGCTCTGTCTGATCGCTTTGGCTTGTGGCTGTCGTTTTACCCGTTTAGCCAAGAGCATTACTTAGAGGTGGTGCAGCATTGGATTGCTGAATATGCACGCCCAGCACAACTTGATTGGCAATTCAGTGAGGAACTGGCTAAACAAGCAATCAGTTGGGCGTCCGCGCGCGGCAATCGCAATGGCCGCTGCGCTGCACAGTTTGCTAAACAGTGGGTTGGCTTACAGCTGCTCGAGCAGGCTGACTAGGATCACCGTGCGAGCGTCTGCATTTGAATGCGGCGCGCTTATTGGGTTAATGCCGTGCAGGCTCTATACTGTGCGGCTTGTTTTAAAGGGGATAGCACCATGACTACAGCGCACGTTGAACAACACCTACAGCTTTTAGCGCATTTGCGCACGATTCTAGTGGCCGTCGCTGACGCTGAGGTCGTACCAGAAAACCATCATGCTTTATTTCTTGAGCGTTATGACGATATGGTTGAGCGCTTGCGTGAGAGCAGCGACGACTTGTATATGGGGCAGGACATTATCAGCCAAGTATTCCAACGCTACCCGCAGATTGCCCATATGGTGCCGCGTGATTTGCTCTGGTTTTTTGGCGGCGACTGCCTGCACTTTATGCCAGATGATGAAATTGATAAGTATCAGCAGTTAGAAGAGCGCCGTTTTCAGGCTTTAGAAGCGGGTGAGGATTTTGACTGGAATCACGAAATTCAGCTGATGTTTATGCCGAAAACCGCGCCAGAGCATTGAAATATAAAGAATTTTCAAAAAAGGCTTGACGCTTTTGCCAATGCTCCGTAATATGCGCGCCACTTCAAGCAATAAAGCAAAACGCCCAAGCATGAAGTTGCAAGCTGTTATAAGCTCCAAGGCTGCGTCCCCTTCGTCTAGTGGCCTAGGACACCGCCCTTTCACGGCGGTAACAGGGGTTCGAGTCCCCTAGGGGACGCCATATTATGCGGAAATAGCTCAGTTGGTAGAGCACGACCTTGCCAAGGTCGGGGTCGCGAGTTCGAGTCTCGTTTTCCGCTCCAATTTGGCGTACGCGCTAAAAGAAGAAAGAGCCTAAGGGCTCTTTTTTTTCGTCTGTTGTTTAAGACCTGCTTCTCTGAGCATGACGACGTTGCATTCATAGTCGGTCAGGCTTTTATTCGGCGAGTGTTAAGCAGGCTCTTCTCCTATTGGCAGAAAATTACCTTGCTCGTCATCTTATAAGCTTGTGTATTCAAGACGTCACTGATCAGTGCGCTTAAGGTTGCTTAATATTATATGCGTATCATCAGAGCTAAGCGTTGTATTGTTGAGCTTTCATAGGCTAGATGCAGGCGCAGCGGGTTTTAGCCTATGACAGTTGCTGATCAAGTGTGGAGATTGCCATGACAGTAGCAATAATAACTTCAATATTGCGCTCTACAGTGTTTGCAATATTGCAGTGATGTGTGGTGATTGCCTGTAACTTGCCCGCCAAAGTGTCAACCAGTTGCAGCTGTCCAGAAACAGTCGTGGCATTGCTATGAGGCGTGATTGCGCGCAGGATAATTACTTGGCTTGTGCTTGTACCGATATATTAATTTTCTAGGCTTATATTCTATTTAAAAGCAAATAAAGCAAAGTTTGTGCCTGTTATTCGGAGTTGTGGTTTGTTTATGCTAAAGTCTTACATATTTTTATGTGATACTTTAGGTTTTTTCATATGAATCCCTCCACTCTAATAGGTATAGTCGCCAGTGTTATTTTGCTGGGCGTTGTTATTTTCTATACGGCAGTTGATCCCTCTTTATTTTTGGATATACCCAGTATTCTAATTGTGCTTGTGGGCACTTTAGCCGCAACTTTTATCAGTTATCCATTACGCGAAGTAGTGCGTATTTTTGGTTTAATGGGCACTGTGTTACGCAATGAAAAGTTTTACACTGAAAATGATCTTGATGAATTAATTAATATTTCACGTCTTTGGGTTAGAAGTGATATCCGCGCGGTAGAAAAGGCGCTAGAACAGGTATTTAATCCTTTCTTAAAAACTGGCGTGCAACTTGTTATCGATATGACGCCTGAGGAAGAGATTTTAGAGTTATTGCAATGGCGTATCTCAAGAATGCGCGCTCGTGAGCATGCTGAAGCGCAATTGTTTCGTGTTATGGCCAGTTATGCGCCGGCATTTGGCATGATAGGTACGCTAGTTGGTTTAGTAAATCTGATGTTTTTGTTAGGTGATGGGGATATGGCGCTAATTGGTCAGCAAATGGCTTTAGCACTTATGACCACGTTTTATGGTGTTTTATTTTCTAACTTGTTGTTTAAACCGGTTGCAGTAAAGCTTGAACGTCGTACTGAACGGCGCTTAGTGCTAATGAATATGGTGTTGCAAGGCGTGTCTATGATGAGTCAAAAACGTAGCCCAGCCATGATGCGCGAAACTTTAAACTCATTTATGGAGCAACACCAAGATGAGATTAATGATGGTGATGGTCGCTATAGCAAAGTAAGAGAATGATTAATGAGTAAAGAAAATAACTCTGAAATTAGTCAGCTCATAGAGAAAACCAAGCGTTTAGAGGCAGAACTTAAATTAGCGCGCATGGCAAATAAGACCACAGGGTCAGGTAAAGTGTGGCTAGCCCTAGATAGTAGCGCTGAGCCTCGAGAGGAAGAGGAAACTTGGTTTTCGACTTACTTAGATATGATGACGCTGTTATTGGTTTTGCTCATTGTTATGCTAGCTTTTTCTGGTAAAGGGGACTTTGTTACTGGGTCTGACTATGAGGCTAACGCAGGCGACAGTGTCGTCGCAGGTGGAGGAAGTAGGCTTGGTGTTGATCTGGCAATTGTAGGTGCGGGCAGTGAGCAGTTAGAGGGTTTGCAGTCGAGCGATAAGCTGCAAGATAAAGGGGGTAGCTTGGGCTTGGGGGAGGGTTTGGAGGGCGAAGAAGGGGAGCACAGTCTAAGTGATTTGGGTTTTGATCAGCTCGGTGATGATATTGATGTGAGTATTAGTGCTGGGGTTGTTAATTTTAGGATTAAGAGTGAAATTCTATTTGCCTCGGGTCAGGCTGATTTAGGCTTAGCGGGGGCTGCTGTGCTTAAAAAGTTGGTTAATGTCTTGCGGGAAAGTAACTTTCAAATTGTCGTGGAAGGCCATACAGATTCCGTGCCAATTCAGGGGCGTTACCCATCCAATTGGGAGCTGTCAGGCTCTAGGGCCGGCAGTGTAGTGCGGTACTTGGAAGCTAATGGTATTAGTAGCAAACGCTTACGAGCAGTTGGTTTTGCCGACACCCAGTCTTTAGCGTCAAATGCAACGGCTGAAGGACGAGCGCAAAACCGCCGCGTTGAGCTAAAAATGGAAATACCCAAGTAGTACAGTGAAAAGAACTGTCGATTAAGAGAGTTGATGCGTTTATAGATGCTTTAGGAAACGCTGAATAAAACCAATCAAACCAGCCAATCCATGCGGATTTAAAATTCAGCTCTTAAATTTCAACTTCAGGGCCATAAAAAACCTTTTTATCAGCAGTTTTACCCGTTTTTGCTGCTTTTCCCGGCAGCTTACCGGTTTTTAGGCGGATTTATCCCGCCAACGGCATACATCGCTTCGACAAGAACAGGTTTGCCAAGGCAAACAGGCTATAGAGATGGGCTGTGTTTTTCGCCAAGCCACGGTAGCGAGTCTTGCGGTGACCAAAGTGCACTTTGACCCAGTAAAAGGGATGCTCAACCTTGGCGCGTATCCGGCTCTTTAATTTTTCGATTTTGTCAGCCAGTTGACCTTCTTCTGTGCCGCTATCGCGCAGCTTTCGACGCTTTCCATGGCGCATGGCTACCACCCACTCCACATCTTTATCCTTATTTTCTTCCCGTTTGTCAGCCCCCAGATAACCAGAATCACCGTATACCTGCTGTTCCTCGCCGTGTAGCAAAGCATGAGCTTGGTTCACGTCGTGCACGTTGGCCGCAGTGGTGACCAGTGTGTGCACCAAACCGCTAGCCGCATCAGCACCGATGTGAGCTTTCATGCCAAAGTAATACTGATTGCCTTTCTTAGTGGAGCGCATTTGCGGATCACGGCTTTTACTCTTATTCTTGGTGGAAGGTGGTGCGGCAATAATTGTAGCGTCAACCACCGTGCCTTCCTTGAGGTACAAGCCCTTGCTCGCCAGTTGGTAATTGACCGCAGCAAAAATTTGTTGAGTCAGGCTGTGAGTTTCCAGCAGACGACGAAAACGCAACAAAGTGGTCGCATCCGGCACGGCATCACGCCCAAGATCAATACCCATAAACAGCTGAATTGCTGCGCTGTCATAAACGGCATCCTCAGTTCCTTCATCGGAAAACCCCATGACCTGCTGTAGAATGTACATACGTAACATGCGAGAAAGCCCCATAGTCGGACGACCTCGTTTGCCGTCAGATTTCGGATAGTACGGCTCAATCACTGATTCCAGAACAGACCAAGGCACCAGAGTTTCCAGATCCATCAACAGTCGATCCCGACGGGTTTGCTTCTTTTTGCTGACGAACTCGGCTTCGGCGAAAGTGATTTGCATGACTGTGGACTCGATACTAATTACGGATTGGACTATTTTACCAAAGGCTGCAGCCCGCTTGGGGTTTGTTCAGTGTTTCCTTTAATTTGTCAGGCTCTTGATGGCGCGAATGGCCATCAAGAGTCTGTTCTAGAGCTATGCTTTTTCGATAACGTAACGGCCTGGTGCGGCCTCTATGGGCGGGTATTCTGCGCTGCCCATTTCGGTTACAGCAGGGCGCTTTTCGCCACTGTGAGTGTCGAGCCAAGCGAACCAGTCGGTCCACCAGCTGCCTGGGTGCTCTTTAGCAGCTTTAAACCAAGTGTCAGGTGATTTCGACAGGGTCTCATTCACCCAGTAATTGCGTCTCTGTTTGGCTGGTGGGTTGATGACCCCAGCGATATGTCCAGAGCTTCCGAGGATGAAGCGTTTCGGGCCGCTAAGTATCGCTGTGCTGGCATAAGCGCTGCGCCATGGGACGATATGGTCGTCCTGGGTGCCAAGAATATAGGCTGGAGTATCAATGGTGCTTAAGTCCAGCTTAACGCCACACATGTCCAGATCGCCTGACTTTAAATCGTTTTGCAGATAAGTGTGACGCAAATACCAGCAATACATTGGACCTGGCATGTTGGTGCTGTCGTTATTCCAAAACAGTAGGTCAAAAGGTCTAGGTTTTTCACCTTTTAGATATTTATCGACGTTGTAATTCCACCACAGCTCGTTGGGGCGTAACAGGGAGAACGTGTTGCCCATGTCCTCACCGCGAAACAAGCCATGCTTACCGTTGTGACCACCAATGGTGCGCTCGTGTTCGGCAACCATTTTTTCATCAACAAGCACGCTGATCGGTCCGGTATCTAGGTAATCAAGGAAGGTCGCAAACAGGCTTAAACTGGCGATGTCGCGGTCGCCTCGTGCAGCTAAAACTGCTAGTGCACAACTGAGTTGAGTGCCGCCGATACAGAAGCCAAGGGTATTAAGCTGACGCTCACCACTGATTGCTCGAGTAGCCCGCAGCGCACTGATTACGCCGTCTTGAACAATTTGGTCCCACGTGACCTGTGCCTGTGCCTCACCGAAGTTGCGCCAAGAAATCATAAACACTTGATGGCCTTGTTCGAGCAGGTGGCGCACTAGAGAATTCTCAGGCTGCAAGTCGAGAATATAGTACTTGTTGATTACTGGCGGTACGATCAATAGCGGTTTTTTGTACTGTGTTTTGCTAAGCGGTTTGTACTGTATAAGTTGGAATAGCTCGTTCTCAAATACCACTGAACCAGGCGTGATCGCCAGACTTGTTCCAACTTCAAAATGACCTTTGTCGCTCTGGCGCAATTTACCTTCTTGCAGGTCGCTTGCTAGGTGTAAAAAACCGCTAAAGAGGCTGGTTCCCTGCGTTTCAAATGCACGTTTTAGAGCATCTGGGTTGCTCGCAAGAAAGTTGCTCGGTGCGCTGGCTGCGATCGTCTGTTCGATTAGGTAGCGCAGACGTTGTTTTGGTTTTTCTTCTTTAATTGGCAGTAAATCCAACAGTTTCAGCAGAAACTCTGAATTAAGCAGATAGAAAGCTGCGAGTGAGCCAAATATTGGGCTATTCCAGTTTTCACTGGAAAAACGCCTGTCTTCAAAGTTGAAGTCCTGTTGGCTTAGCATCTGCTGGCCAAGAGCCATCCAACCTTGGTTGAATTCGGTTTGCAACTGCTCAAGTGAATCACTGGGTACATTAAACCACTCACTGTGGTCGCAGTCTTTGAACCATTCGTGCTGTGTTACCCCGAGGCGTAGTTGTTGCAAGCATAGGCTAGCAACGAAGGGGTCTGAGCTGACCAGTAGGTGTGTAAAGCGTGCAGGTTATTATCCATAAATATGCAAGATCCTCGCGTGTATGAAGGAAGCCCACGCATGCTAACGCGGTGTAATTGTTAGATATACTCTCAAAAAGCTGAATTATCTACATCGAGTGCTTAAGGCTACTGATGTGTCAGTCACTGATAGTTTTTGACAATGTTTTGCCGTACTAATTCCTGAGTCTTCTAGAGCAACTAGGCGTTAGTTGATGCGCAGCCCAAATAAGGACTGCGCATGCTCGATTAACATAACCGATAGTGACAACAACAGCTTGTAAAGTTAATGAGGGTAGATCCTGTTACTGCATATTCATGCCGCCGTTGACTGTAAAGTCAGCGCCGGTGGCGTAAGCTGCTTCTTCTGAGGCGAGCCAAGCTACCATCGAGGCAATCTCTTTTGGTAGTCCTAAGCGACCAACGGGGATGCCAGAAATCATACCTTCCAAAATGTCAGGACGAATTGCAGCAGTCATATCAGTTTCAATATAGCCCGGTGATACTGTGTTGACAGTTACACCTTTAGCACTGACTTCGCGTGCAAGCGCCATACTGAAGCCGTGTACACCCGCTTTGGCTGCGGAGTAGTTTACTTGACCAAACTGTCCGCGCTGGCCGTTAATTGAGGAGATGTTAATAATTCTGCCCCAACCTTTGTTTAGCATATCTTCAACGACATGCTTGCTGGTATTAAACAGGCTGTTAAGGTTGGTGCTGATCACTGCGTTCCAGTTTTCAATAGTCATTTTGCGAAACGTGCCATCGCGTGTTATGCCAGCATTATTGACCAGGACATCAATAGTACCAACCTCTTCGCGCAGACGTCCGAATGCTTTGCTTGTGGATTCCCAATCGCTAATGTCGCATTCTAAAACTTGGAATGTATAACCTTCTTTTGCCTGCTGTTCGAGCCAGTCGTTCTTGCGAGCTGAGCCGGTGCTGCACCCCACCACAACAGTGTAACCATCTTCGTGTAAACGTCGGCTAATAGCTGTTCCAATGCCGCCCATGCCGCCTGTAACCAATGCGATACGTTTTTCGTTACTCATAAATCATCCTCCGTTATGTTTATTACATGAAGTATAGATCATTTGATTTGGAACTGATACGTCATTAGGTGACTATAAGTTGTCTTAAGGCGACGCTGACTTATAAACAGGGCGGCGGTTAGCGTTTAAGTTGCTTATGTTGGCGCGTATTTACCGGTGAGATAGGACGGCAGATGCGCTGATGGGGTAAGATAGAGTGCTAATGCATGCTATTTGCGAGATTTTTTACCCATGTCAGATAACAATAATTCCCAGCCGCGCTTAATCAGAAAGTATGCGAACCGTCGCATGTATGACACACATACCAGTACCCATGTGAATGTCAACGATATACGCCAGTTGGTGATTGATGAAATTCCTTTTCAAGTGGTTGATGCCAAGAGTGGCGAAGACTTAACACGCAGTATTCTTTTGCAAATTATTCAAGAAGCAGAGAATGATGGCGAACCGATTTTCTCAAGCGATATGCTTAAAGGTATTATTCGTTTCTACGGTCCGCTTCAAGGCATGCTCGGCAGTTACTTGGAGCAAAGTATTCAGACTGTGGTGGATTTGCAGACAAAAGCGACTGCGCAAACATCGCAAGCATGGAGTGACTTTATCCATAAGCAATCGCCTGTGACAGGTGACTTGATGAAGGACTATATGGAACAATCGAAGAAACTCTATCAGAGCACTCAGAGTCTGTTTGGCTTATTTGGTGCGCCATCTCCTGCTAAGTCTGAAGATGCAAAAACTAAAAAAGATGATGAAGCAACATAATGTTTATGACTGACGACAATAATTAAAATAAATTGTCAGTGCTTTATCTGCTACTAAATATATGGGCTGCCAATACCGCTCATATGCTGGGGCGCTTACTTGGCGCTGTAAAGCGATGCTTTTGAGGTGTCGCAGAGAGATTAAATCAGCGTGCTTAAGTGCAAGGCTGATTAGGCTCTTAGCCATGATAACGGCTAATACGCTTAGGGTAGCGCTGCTCTTGTGTGAATCATATCCAGTCAGCACCAGCTTGATAATAAAAAATGCCTGCTGATCAGCAGGCATTTTCTTTTACTCAACAACCTCGCGAGACTTTAAGTGTCTGGCTGGTGTGCTGTTATTTTTTTGCAGCAGCTTTTGGCTTCGCGGCATCAACAGTAGCTTGGCTGGCTTTTGATGCGGCAGCAATACCTTCTTCAGCCATTTTGCTTGCTTGCTTGGCTGCTTTTTGCACGCTTTCATAGGTGCTACCAGCACTTTCTAGAGCTGACTTAAGCATAGCAACTGCCGGCTCAGCGCCTGCTGGAGCGTTTTTAGTTAGCGTCTCAAGCATGTCTTGCGTCTGCTGAGCTGTTGCATTTGCTTGGCTTTCTGCAAGTTTAGCGATGTCAGCGTGAGTGCTGGAGATCAGCTCGTATACTTCGCGATTAAACTCCATTAAACGCTCGGCTTGAGCGGTTGGCTGAGTTAAAGATGTCTGCAATTTAGCAAAATCTTGCGGATCAGTTACTGATAATTGTGTACGCAAATTGTCGAATTGGTCGCTACTGGCAGCACGTAGGCTTTTGAGCTGTAGCTGAGTGAGTTGTTCAACGCTCTCAAAAATTTTGCTGCTGATTTGTTGTAGCAATTCAATTTGAGCTTGTTGGGCTTTTTGTAAGCTTTCTGGATTAAATAAAGTCATAATTGTATTTCTCCTAACTGAAATATGGCCAATCAAGGCTGATGTACGAGAGTAATAATGCTCATGTATGCTATTATGATGCACTGCAAAAAGTATTTATGCAAGTATTATTTTGCGCTGCAAAAAAATAGTACTTCATTGTCGACTGATTTGTTGTAAGAGCTGCGCAGATTTAACGCGCACTAAGCTATTCAGGGCCCAGAGCGTAATAAATCTTTCCTGGCAGTGCGTGTCATGACGCTAGCAGTTACGAGGCTAAGTATAAAAAAAGGGAATACCTTTTACAGATATTCCCTTTCTTGTGTAACCAGCGAGACTTTAACTATCTCGCAGATTTACTCTTACTTGTTTGCAGCAGCTTTAGGTTTAGCAGCATCACGAGTTGCTTGGTTGGCTGCTGATGCGGCAGCAGTGATACCTTCTTCAGCCAGTTTGGTAGCTTGCTTGGTTGCTTTTTGCACGCTTTCATAGGTGCTACCAACACTTTCTAACGCTGTTTTAAACATCGCAACTGCCGGCTCAGCACCTGTTGGCGCATTTTTGCTAAGCAACTCGATCATCTCCTGAGTTTGCTTGCTTGTGGCGTCGATTTGGCTTTCAGCAATTTTTGCAATATCTGACTGAGTGCTGGAAATCAGCTCATATACTTCGCGATTAAATTCCATTAAGCGCTCAGCTTGGGCGACTGGCTGAGTAAATGATGTCTGCAATTTAGCAAAGTCCTGCGGATCAGTGATTGAAAACAACGAATGTAAGCTGTCGAATTGATCGCCACTGCTTGCACGCAGGTTTTTAAATTGTAATTGAGTGAGCTGCTCAACACTTTCAAACATCTTGCTGCTGATTTGTTGTAGCAACTCGAGTTGAGCTTTCTGAGCATTTTGTATTTTTTCTGGATTAAATAAAGACATGATTAAAGTGTTCCTAAATAAATTGAGGCCTAATCCGGCGACTGGTGCGAGAGCCATGCAGCTCTTGTGTGTATTACTATGATGCACTGCAAAAAATAGTTTTGCAACTTTTATTTTGCGCTGCACAAAAAGCTTTGCTTCGCTGTGATTGATCCGCTATAAATGAATGTATAAGGAGTAACCTATGCCTGTTGCAGGGGGCTCAAATCGCAGATTATGGTTTATTTTGAGGTATGTATGAGTAATAAGAGTTTTTTTGCCAAGCGAGAAGAGCGTTTTTCCTCTGCTCAAGCACTGTTCCAACACCTAGGGCAGTTGCAACGCCTGCAGTTTGACCAGATCAGCGAAGCAACTGCAAAGCGCCATAAAACGATACTAACACCCGCGCAAAACGGGCAACTACGCCAAGCCAGCCCCGCAGATTATTGGGAGTATTGGATCGATTTCGGCCAACGCAGCCTATTGTATTTGGATGCATTGCGTCAGCGTGGCGATAATACCCTAGCCCATGAGCGTGCTGGTTTCCCTTTGCTGCTTAAGTTTCCTTACGAAACATTGATCGATGGGCGCGACCTGCCTCGTCCAGTTAACTATTCACTATTAAGAATTATTCCTGAATCCGAGCAGCCGAGTAATAGTGAACGTGCTCCGGTCATCGTTATTGATCCGCGTAGCGGACAGGGCGCTGGTATTGGTGGTTTCAAGCAAGACTCAGCGGTGGGTGAAAGCTTGCGAGCAGGGCATCCAACATATTTTATTGCCTTTAGCCACTCCCCCGAGCCTGGTCAAACCTTACATGATATTGGTGTGGCGCAAGCGCGCTTTCTTGAAGATGTGGCTAAGCGCCATCCCAATTCAGATAAGCCGATAGTTATTGGTAATTGTCAGGCAGGTTGGGCATTGATGGGGCTGGCGGCAGCGCGACCAGAATTACCAGGGCTGGTGATCATCAATGGTGCGCCGCTATCTTATTGGGCGGGTGCTGATGGGCGTAATCCTATGCGCTACACAGGCGGTCTGCTTGGCGGTGCTTGGACAACTCGACTGGCGAGCGATCTGGGCAATGGCCGTTTTGACGGTGCTTGGTTGGTCAGCGGCTATGAAAGCTTGAATCCAGCTGAAAGCCACTGGAACAAGTATTACAACTTATTTAGCAAGATCGACAGCGAAGTCCCGGACTTTCTTGATTTTGAACGCTGGTGGAGCAGCCCAACCCTGCTCAATAGTGAAGAGATAGAGGTGATTGTCGATGATTTATTCATTGGTAATCGTCTCACGGGTGGCTTAGGGCAGCAGAGCAGCGAAGTGGACCTAAAGAAGATCGAGGCGCCAGTCGTCGTGTTTTGCTCCTATGGTGACGACATTACACCGCCGCAGCAGGCGTTAAACTGGATCGCTGATATTTACCCCAGCGATTTAGCGCTGCGCAGTGCAGGCCGGACTATTATTTACTTAAAGCATGCCACGATTGATCATTTTGGCATCTTTGTCTCTGGTGCAGTGGCGCGTCGCGAACACCGCGGGCTTTTGGATGCCAGCGAAGCTATAGCGCTATTGGCACCTGGGCTCTATGAAATGATGATCGAAGATGTGCCAACGGCAAGCGGATCTGAGCAAGGTTATGAGGTGTACTTTGAGCCTAGGCGTATCGCCAATATTCTTAGTGATGGTGAAGATGAGCGCGATCGTGATGACGAGCGTGAGTTCGCTTTGGTTGATCAAGCTTCACAGCTCAACAACACACTATATGAATGGTATGTACGTCCTTGGCTGCGTCACACGATCAATGAGCCCGTTGCTGAAATGATACGCAAAATGCACCCATTTCGCATGCAACAGTATGCTTACAGTAGCTTGAACCCAGCATTAAGTTGGTTGGCTGGCTATGCGCCTTTGCTACGGGAAAACCGACAGGAGGTTTCCCCTAATAATCCATTGCTAGCTTGGCAGGAGACAACCTCCAATTTCGTCGAAGCGCTACTGAATGGCTATAACGATGTACAAGATGCCTCGCAGGAGATGCAGTTTCATGCAGTCTATGGTGGCCTTAGTACTTTGACTGGCGCGCAAGCACCTGAAACTCAGCAGGGTTTTATTGAACAGCAGGATCAGGATGTCACTGAACACTTGCGTAGCTCACTGACGCAAGGTGGTGGAGTGGAAGCCTTGTCGCGGATCTTGCTACTGCTTGGCCACCAGAGTGGTAAATTCAGTAAGGATCGTGTCGAGCAACTTGCCGAGAAAAGCCGCACCCTGATTAAAGAGTTTGATATAGATTTAGAAACTATTCGTGCAATTATTGATCAGCAAGGTCTGCTGGTCTTTGCACTTCCTGCAGAAAGTTTAGAAACGTTACCGCAGCTGCTTGTCGACAATGAGTCACGCAAAACCCTGCTTGATAGTGTGGTACGCCTAGTGCCAGAGCTGTTGACTGCAGAGGGGGCGGTAGGCGAGCTTTGGCGTCAGCTGCACCAATTGTTTGATCAGCCTATGCCTGCCTTCATTCAGCCTAAGTCGTCGGCTTCGTCGGCTAGAGCGCATGACACAAAGCGCCTTGAGTCTCAGATTGTAGGCGAGGAAAAAACAACTGCAGTTAAAGCCGCTGTGAAAAAGCCAGCTAAGACGGCAAAACCTAAAGCACCCACAGCGGCAGCAGCCAAGCAAGAGGAGCTGCCGGCCGCAGCAATCAAGACTGATGCGCCAGCTTTAGCTGCCGAAAAGAGCAAGCCCATTAAAACCGCTGTGAAAAAGCCAGCTAAGACGGCAAAACCTAAAGCACCCACAGCGGCGGCAGCCAAGCAAGAGGAGCTGCCGGCCGCAGCAATCAAGACTGATGCGCCAGCTTCAGCTGCCGAAAAGAGCAAGCCCATTAAAACCGCTGTGAAAAAGCCAGCAAAGCCAGCAAAACCTAAAGCACCCACAGCGGCAGCAGCCAAGCAAGAGGAGTTGCCGGCCGCAGCAATCAAGACTGATGCGCCAGTTTCAGCTGCCAAAAAGAGCACACCAGTTAACCCTGCTATGAATAAATCAGCACAGCCAGAAAAGCCCAAAGTACCTGCAGTGGCAGCCAAGCAAGAAGAGCTGCCATTAGCAAAATCAAAAGCAGATTCTTCGGCTTCAGCTGACGAAAAAACCACGCCAGTTAGTGCTGCTGCGAATAAATCAGCAAAACCTAAAGAGCAGACAATTGCAGCCAAGCAAGAGGAACTGCCAGCCGCAGCACCTCAGGCGAGCAAAGAAAATAAGGAGAAGTAACCTGAGAGCATTTGCAAAGCTTTAGTTACCCCTGCCAGCACCGCTCGACGCTACTGAGCTGAGCGGTGCCCGTGTGCTCAGAAATACTGTACGTTGCTCTAGATCAAGAAAAACTGTGTAGGCGATTCTCAGTTTAGCGGCGCCAGTAGACGCACGCGCATCTGTCACCAGTAACAACCTAAGCAAACTGATCAGCACTGCTTATAAGCATTCTTTTATAGTGCAGATAAGAGAGTTTATCGGTGTCCGCACCGGCCTTTTAGATAATTGTTGTTACTGTTCGAATTGAGCTTTCTGAATACTATCTAAACTTTTTTACTTAAATGAAGTCTTAATTGTATTGCCCTCAACATAAATGAAGCCTGCTGCGGCTTAAAATAACACCAAAAAACCGCGCTGATTATTATTTTGCACTGCAAGGTAATGCTGCTTCGCTTCGCTTGATCCGCTATACATGGAGGTATCAGAAATAATCTATTTCTGTAGAAGGGCAGGGTGGATTCAAAACAATGATTCCAACCTAATGTGAGGTATGTATGACGAGTAAGAGTTTTTTTGACAAGCCAGAAGAGCGCTTTACCTCTGCGTTGGCGCTGTTTCAACATTTAGGACAGCTGCAACGCCTGCAATTTGACACTGTTTCTAAGGCGTCAGCTCTGCGCCACAAAGCTGTTCTGGCACCCATACTTGAAGGTCATTTGCGCCAACCTAACCTTGCTGATTTTTTGGAGTATTGGGTCGACTTTGGCCAACGTAGCCTGCTGTATTTGGATGCCTTGCGCCAGCGTGGCGATAATACCCTAGCTTATGAGCGCGCAGGGCACCCGCTGCTGCTTAAGTTCCCTTATGAAACACTCATCGATGGGCGTGATTTGCCCCGCCCAGTTAATTATTCGTTATTAAAAATCCTGCCTGAGTCTGGGCAGGCTATCGA
The DNA here is from genome assembly GCF_008807395.1 of Pseudomonas sp. C27(2019). GTDB lineage: Bacteria > Pseudomonadota > Gammaproteobacteria > Pseudomonadales > Pseudomonadaceae > Denitrificimonas. The sequence goes on along the minus strand of NZ_CP043320.1, from coordinate 1,902,596 downwards.
TGAGAAACCTACGCCGGTCATTATTATAGACCCTCGGGCCGGACCGGGTGCGGGCATTGGCGCTTTCCAGCAAGACTCAACGGTTGGTGAAAGTTTGCGTGCCGGACACCCAACATACTTTGTTGCCTTTAATTATTTTCCCGAGCTTGGGCAAACCTTGCATGACGTCAACGTCGCTCAAGCGCATTTTATTGAGCATGTGATTGATCGTCACCCAGATGCAGAGAAGCCGATAATTATTGGTAATTGTCAGGCCGGCTGGGCGCTAATGAGGTTAGCAGCTGCACGTCCAGAATTGCCGAGTTTATTGATTATTAACGCTGCACCACTGTCATCTAGGGAGGATGGCGACGGACATAATCCCATGCGCTATGTCGGTGGCTTACTTGGTGGTGCGTGGTTGACTCGTTTAGCGAGTGATCTGGGCCGTGACCGTTTTGATGGAGCCTGGTTGATCAGCTACTTTGAAAGTCTGAACCCTGCCAATGCGTACTGGAGCAAGCATTACAATCTTTTTAGTAAGGTTGACAGCGAAGTTCCACACTTTCTTGACTTTGAGCGCTGGTGGGGTAATCCAGTCCTATTCAATAGCGAGGAAATAGAAGCAATTGTTGATGATTTATTTATTGGCAATCGTCTAACGACAGGTTTGGGGCTGCAAAGCAGTAAGGTTGATCTAAAGAAGATCAAAGCGCCGGTCGTCGTATTCTGCTCTTCTGGTGACGTTATCGCTCCGCCGCAGCAGGCGTTAAATTGGATTGCTGATACTTATCCTAACGATCTAGCTCTGTGTAGTGCGGGTCGCACTATCGTTTACCTGAAACATACCTCCATTGATCATTTGGACATCTTTATCTCTGCTGCTGTTGCTCGCCGCGAACACCGCAAGCTTCTCAATGCTAGCGAAGCGATTAAGCTATTGGCACCAGGATTGTACGAGATGATTATTGAGGACGTAGCGGCTGCAAGTGAATCTGAGCCAAGCCATGAAGTGTATTTCGAGCCTAGACAAATCGCAGATATTTTGCTTGATGATGAACATAGGCAGGAGTGGGATGATGAGTATGCGTTTACTGTGGTTGATCAAGCCTCTCAGATCAACAGCGCAATGTATGAGTGCTGTGTACGCCCTTGGCTGCGCCGGGCAATCAATGAGACTACCGCTGAGCTGATACGTAATGCGCACCCATTACGCATGCAGCAGTACGCTTATAGTAGTTTGAACCCAATTGTAAGCTGGCTGACAGGTGGCGCTTCTTTACTGCGTACATACCGTCAGCCGGTTTCCACTGACAACCCGCTACTGGCTTGGCAGCAGACCTTCTCTAATTTAATTGAGGCACAACTCAATGCCTACCGTGATGTGCGTGATGCCTCGCAGGTGATGAGTTTCCATGCTATCTATGGTGGTCTCAGTACGTTGACTGGTGCGCAACGACCTGATGGTGAGTAAGGCTCTATCAGCAGGGACAAAGCTTGGGTGAAGAGGTGCGAGACCTTCTGCAGCAAGATGCAGGTACAAAACCTTAAGGTGGCAGAGTAGTGTCTGGCTTGATGAGCGTATTCTCCAGCATCTTTGCTGACTGTTGCCGATTGTATGCTGTCCTATAGCGGCCAGGCGTCATACCAAACCAGCGCAAACAGGCCTTGTGCAAGGCGCTTTGATCATTAAAACCAAGTAAGCGTGCGACTTCTGCCAGTTTGTGTTGAGTGCGGCGTAGATAATGATCGGCCAGCTGGATACGCGTATTTTTGAGAAGGATCGTGAATTGCTCACCTTCTTCTGTTAGGCCGCGCTGAAGAGTCCGTTTGCTCATACACAAGATTGCAGCTATTGACTCAAGGTTGGCGCCGCCTTGGCTGAGGCGTTTGACTAATAGCGACTGCACTCGGCTGCTGAGTGAATGACCAAACAAACGCTTCATTTTTTTCTCAGCAGCGTGCCTATGCATTACAGCCAGTGTTTCGTTAGCAGTACTGAGCGGTAAGAGTAAATCTTTCATCGAGAAAAAGATTCTATTGCGTTCAGAACCGAAACGCAGAGAGCAGTCGAATACGTCGCGATGCGTGTTAATGTTTTCTGGCTCTGGGTAATCAAATTCAATCATTTGCGGACGGGATACGTTGTTACCGAGCAAGCATCGGCAAAAACCGAGTAGCGCCGCAGTAGTCGCATCGACAAACTGGCGCGGCTCAATACTGCCAGTTTCAGGATGAGACAGCCAAGATAAGCTCATGCAGCCATGTTTTTCTTTGTTGAAGGTGGCTGTAAAGCCATTGCTGAGTAGCGGTATAAAGTGAACAAAATGCTCCAGCGCTTGCTTTAAGTTAGCGCTGGACATCATTGTATAGCCCACTAAGTGAAAATCACCGAGCGTTGAGTGTGTATAGGTCTTCAAGCCTATATCGGGGTTGTTAGCAGCCGCTGCAGCCAGCTCTAACAGACGATATATCACACGGCGCTCGAAGAGGCTGTCTTCATTTTGCAAGAGGTGAGCTTCAAGTCCGACTTGGCGGCAGAGCTGCTCTATGTTGAGCCCTTCTGCCGCTAACGTTGTTACTAAAAGATTGGTACAGCTCGCATTGATGAAGTACATGGTGACTCCGCCCAGTCTGGGCGACCTCCTTTGTCAGACTTCCAAGTATTCAGGATACTCTTGACCTTCTAGGTGAGCTGTCAGTTCATTGTTGAGGCTCAAGAGCGAGCTTAGATCGCTTGCTGTTGATTAGAAAAGCTGGGGCAAATTCATGACCAGTGAATCTCGCGCTCGAGATCCAGTGTAGATTCTTTGCCTAAACTGTCATAGTGCTCATCAAGAAAAGCCCGTGCAGATTCACGACCAATGTCACGTAAATGCGTTAAAAAACTCCATTCAGAGTTCATTTTACTGGATGCTGACAGTGGGTTCATTTGCTCAGTGGCTTCGATACGATGCACTAAAATATAAGCATAGTGGTCTCTATCCAGTTTATTTTCCTCGATCAAACGATGCACAAACTCAATGCTGCGCAGCTCTCTGAGTAGCGATGAATTGAACGAAATTTCGTTGATGCGATTTTGTATATCCTGTGCGCTTGTTGGGGTTTCGTTACGCTCAATCGGGTTAACCTGAACAATCAAAATATCTTTGGATTCTGTTGTCTGGAACAAAGGAAACAAAGGCGGATTCCCACTATAACCACCGTCCCAATAGGGTACACCATCAACTTCAACGGCTTGGTAAATGGAGGGCAAACAGGCAGAGGCCAAAATCATATCTGCTGTGAGCTGCTCGCGCTCGAATATCTTGATTTTGCCTGAATGTACGTTGGTGGCTGCAATAAATAATTCTATATCCTTGCAGGCTCTGACTTTTTCAAAGTCAATAGTCGACTCAATCAACTTACGCAACGGATTAAACTTGAACGGATTCGTATCATAAGGCGAAGCAATTCGGCTTAACAGATCTGTCATGATGTAAGCTGGTGAGCCACTCATATCCCAGTTGCCAGTCAAGACACTCATAGGGTTGCGCTTGAAGGGGCTGAACATCGCTAAGTTTGAGACTTTGCGCCAAAATTTCTCAAGCGACTCGCGCGCGCCATCTGCGCCACCGCTCATAAAGCCTTGTGTAAATACGACCGCGTTCATTGCGCCCGCGCTCGTGCCTGAAATACCCTGCACGTTGACGCGGCCATCTTCCATTAAATAGTCCAGCACGCCCCACGTGAAGGCGCCATGCGAGCCGCCACCCTGTAGTGCTAGATTGATTGATTTTTTAGCCATCCGTAGGTTACTCCTGCTATCTTTCGTAGAACTTACATGCATAATTTTTTAATTATAAATTCTTGAAACTGAGTGCTTTAGTGTTTTTATTGCGCAGTCCAGCCGCCATCGACAGGAAGCGTAGACCCAGTAATTGATGCCGCGCTATCACTACAGAGAAATACTGCAACAGCAGCGACTTCATCGACGGTGACAAACTTTTTCGTTGGTTGTGCTTTGAGCAACACATCCTGCATCACTTGCTCTTCGCTAATGCCGCGCGCCTTGGCAGTATCAGCCACTTGTTGCTCAACGAGAGGGGTCCAAACATAACCCGGCGCAATCGCATTTACTGTGGTGCCGAACTCAGCCAGCTCCAATGCAACTGTCTTGGTCAGGCCAGCAATGGCGTGCTTAGCTGCAACATAGGCTGATTTATAAGGAGAGGCGACCAATGCATGCGCCGAAGCAGTGTTGATGATGCGTCCCCATCCGCGCTTTTTCATACCTGGTGTAGCAGCTTTAATGGTATGGAAAGCCGAGGTCAGATTAATCGCAATAATTGCATCCCACTTTTCGTTTGGAAAATCCTCGATCGGCGAGACAAACTGGATGCCAGCGTTATTCACCAGAATATCAACAGAGCCAAACGTCTGTTCTGCTTCCTCGATCATCGCGACAATTTGCTCTGGTTTCAGCATGTTTGCAGGTGAAAAGAGCACTTTTGTTGAAAAATCAGATTCGATCGATTGCCTAGTGGCTTCATTGTCTTCTGCGCTGCCTAGACCATTAATCATTACATTAGCACCTTGTGCCGCGAGGCCACGCGCTATTGCTAAACCGATACCTGAAGTAGAGCCGGTAATCACCGCATTTTTACCTGTTAACATTATTTACTTCCTATAAAAATTTAATATGCAGCGACCGCACCACAAACACTATGTTTTAGTGTGGTGAGTCAGACACTGCCTGACCGCTGCTCACTGATTGACTGATTTTGCCGAATCATACAGAGGTTTTCTAGCCAAGCGCACACTAGCACTTTTAGCGGTGCAGTACTGAGTTGGGTGGTTTAGTAAGATTAAAGACTTTTTGTATTCTAGCGATATGCACGATGCTACCTCGTTAAATATCTTATTGGGCGGGCATGTGCAAATGCAGGCAGTGTTGTGTGTACTTATAATGTCACCTTAGCAATTGGTTAAATGCTATTGCAGCAGTTGATAAATGTGGGTGGCTAACCTGACAAACTTTAGTCACCCATTGGGCAATACAGCTTGAACCCGATACTATAGAAAAACGTGAGTGAGCAGCATAAAAGACTATGAAATAAACTAAAGGAGGAGGCTATATGAGTAAGGTTCCAGCCAACCAAGTACGCCAACAAGTGATGGGTGATGCGTTCGTTGAGCGTGCGATGAGCAACACCACTGAGTTTACTCAGCCTTTGCAGGACTTTATTAATCAGCATGCTTGGGGCTCTGTTTGGGAGCGTGAGGGGCTTAGTCGTAAAGAGCGCAGCCTGATTACAATTGCAGCGCTGACGGCATTAAAAGCATCGCAAGAGCTGAAGGGTCATGTACGTGGTGCGCTAAACAATGGCTGTACAGTAGAGGAAATCCGCGAAGCAATTCTGCACTGTGCTGTATACGCGGGTGTACCTGCTGCAAGTGAAGCTTTTCGTGCGGCACAAGAAATTATTGAGCCTGAAGCTTAGGTGTACATTTACTAGCAGCAACGGCTATTTAGAGCTCGACTTAAGCATGCTTTTATTCAGCATAGGCTTTTGAGGCATAGGTATCCATAAGTACATCGAGCATGGCTGCCGCAGCGATAGATAAGTGCGATCGTGGTTGGCAGATCACGCCTACACGGCGGCGGATTTCCGGCTGTATGATTGGACGACAAACAGCGCCTTGCTCTAGGGCTTGCTGGCGGCACAGCTCAGGCACCACAGCGACGCCCATGCCTTCGCTAACCATGCGCCCTACTGTGGTCAGCTGGTGCGCATCAAAAGCGACGTTAAGTTCGATGCCGGCTTCATTCAGAGTGCTTTCTATCATGGCGCGAACGCTGGATGGGCGCTGCAATGTGATGAAGTTGTATTTTAACAATGCTTGCCAAGTGATGCTTTCGTGTTGTTCTAGCGCATGGTTTTTCGGCAGGATGGCAATAAATGTGTCTTCATACAGCGGGTAAAAAGACAAGTCGTATAGACTGCTTGATTCAAAGGAAATGCCCAGCTCTACCTGATTGTTGCGCACCATCTCGATCACTTTATCTGATAGCACATCGTCAATAGCGACTTGAATATTAGGGTAGGAGGCGTGGTAGATTTGAATGGCTTTGGGGAGTAATGAGGCTGCAAAAGACGGCATGGAGGCAATGGTAATCTTGCCTAGTTGGAGTGCAAAGCGTTGCCTCATCTCATCTTCAGCATTTTCCCATTGGGCCAACAGTCGCTTTGCGATAGGTACCAAAGCCTCACCCTCTGGCGTCAAAGATATATGACGGGTGGTGCGAATAAGTAACTTGCCGCCTAAATTATCTTCCAAGCCTTTTATTGAAAGACTCAAAGCAGGCTGAGACAGATGCAATTGACTCGCGGCATGCGTAAAGTTCATGGACTGAGCAACTGCAAGAAAAGCGCGAACCTGTTTGATGTTCATGTATGCTGATGGATTCCAAAATGCTTTGGTTAGTTAAAGCGAGTGTTTGTAAAGTATTTGTTTAACGGTATGTTTTTGAGTGAATAAGTGCAAGCGCATTGATTTGCAAAAGCTATCAATCAATAGGAAAGGAAGACTTTATTTATTAGCTGGGCCAAGCTGATCTGCAATCAGATAAAACTAGGAAGTAGGATGTTTGACAAGCTGCTGCTCAGCAGTGAGTTGGAGTGGGCATAGGAGTAACAATTGGCATGGTTAAAAAATCGATCAATCTAGCACTGCAGGGTGGTGGCTCGCATGGTGCCTTCACGTGGGGCGTACTGGACTATTTAATGGAAGATGGCCGCGTCAGTGTCGAAGGTATTTCAGGGACGAGCGCTGGCGCAATGAATGCAGCTGTATTAGCACAAGGCTATATGGAAGGTGGGGCAGATGGCGCGCGCGAATCGCTTGAGACATTTTGGCGCCACGTGTCACACATGGGCAGGTTTAGTCCAATTAAACGAAGCCCTTTAAGTATTCTCACAGGCCGTTGGGATTTGGATGACTCTCCAGCCTATGTGATGCTCGATTTATTCAGTCGGGTCGCTTCACCTTATGATACCAATCCGCTGAATATTAATCCGCTACGCGAATTGGTTGAGTCAACTATTGACTTTGAAAAGGTCCGGGCGTGCAGCGTATTAAAGCTATTTGTTGCGGCAACCAACGTGCATACGGGCAAGATAAAAGTATTCGAGCGTGAAGAGTTGACGGCGGATATGGTCTTAGCGTCTGCCTGTTTACCTTCTTACTTTCAAGCTGTTGAAATTGATGGTGTGCCCTATTGGGACGGTGGTTATGTTGGCAACCCGCCTATGTATCCTTTGTTTCATACCACTCAGTCTAAAGATATCTTAATCGTTCAAATTAACCCGATTGAGCGCAATGAAACGCCTAAAACTGCGCAGGAAATACAGAATCGCGTCAATGAAATTTCATTTAATTCATCCTTGCTCAGAGAGTTGCGCGGTATTGATTTTGTCACGCGGCAGTTGCGTGAAAACAAACTGGATAGAAGTCGTTATTCTGAAATATTAGTGCACCGCATTGAAGCCACAGAACAAATAAATCCGTTGTCAGCGTCGAGTAAAGTCAATTCTGAGTGGAAATTTCTAACGCATTTACGTGACATTGGTCGTGAATCAGCACGGGCCTTTCTTGATGAGCACTATGACAGTTTAGGTAAGGAGTCCACGCTTGATCTGAGACGCGAGTTTTCATAACGCGTTGCGGGCACGGACACTGGCGCAGCCGCGCAATCAAGACTGCCGATCAAGTGCATAAACGTAAATTGATTGATTTGAAAAACTTATTAATAAATAGAGAAAACAAATTTAATTTATTGATTGGTTTGAAGCAAACTGATCAACAAGCAGAACAAAACTAGGAGAACAAGAATGGCTGGATTTGACAAAGTTGTTGCTTCGTATGAAGAAGCGATGGCAGGACTAGAAGATGGTATGACCGTGCTGGCCGGTGGGTTTGGCTTGTGTGGTATTCCAGAAAACTTAATCGCTGAAATTCAGCGCAAAGGCACCAGCGGCTTAACCGTGGTTTCTAATAACTGTGGCGTAGATGGTTTTGGTTTAGGTCTGTTATTAGAAAAAAAACAAATTAAGAAAATGGTTTCATCTTATGTGGGTGAAAATGCGTTATTTGAAAAGCAGTTGCTCAACGGTGAGCTGGAAGTCGAACTGACTCCGCAAGGCACACTGGCTGAAAAAATGCGTGCCGGCGGTGCCGGTATTCCGGCTTTTTACACAGCCACAGGTGTGGGTACGCCGGTTGCAGAAGGTAAAGAAACCAAAGAATTTAATGGTCGTGAATACTTGCTGGAAGAAGCCATCGTGGGTGATTTCGCTATTGTTAAAGGCTGGAAAGCAGACCGTTACGGCAATGTGATTTACCGTCATACCGCGCAAAATTTTAACCCTCTTGCAGCCACTGCTGGAAAAATTACTGTGGTTGAGGTTGAGGAAATTGTTGAAGTGGGTGAGCTAGATCCAGCGCATATCCATACCCCAGGCATTTATGTAAATCGCGTTGTGCTCGGTACGTTTGAAAAGCGTATTGAAAAAAGAACTGTAAAGTTAGCGCAATAATAAGGAGATTTTAGATGGCACTTACAAGAGAGCAAATGGCGCAACGTGTCGCCCAAGAGCTGCAAGATGGTTTTTACGTTAACTTAGGTATTGGCATTCCGACCTTGGTCGCCAATTACGTTCCAGACAATATTGAAGTCATGCTGCAGTCTGAAAATGGCTTATTGGGTATGGGTGAGTTTCCAACTGAAGAAACCATCGATGCCGATATGATTAATGCGGGCAAACAAACCGTAACAGCAGTAAAGGGCGCATCAATTTTCTCCTCTGCAGAATCTTTTGCCATGATTCGTGGCGGTCATGTTGACCTCACCGTTTTAGGTGCGTTTGAAGTGGATGTCAACGGCAACATCGCTTCCTGGATGATTCCAAATAAGCTAGTCAAAGGCATGGGCGGCGCCATGGATTTAGTGGCAGGCGCCGATAATATTATTGTGACTATGACCCATGCGTCCAAATCAGGTGAATCAAAGCTGTTGGCAGAGTGCAGCTTGCCGCTTACAGGCAAAGGCTGCATTAAAAAGGTGTTAACGGATTTAGCCTGGATCGAGATTGAAAATGGCGCTTTTGTACTTAAAGAGAGGGCTCCAGGCGTCTCGGTGGAAGAGATTATTGCTAAAACGCAGGGTAAATTAATTGTGCCTGAGCATGTCCCTGAAATGGTTTTCGCCTAATCGTCGTTGCCCTAAAGAGAAGGTGATGGGGCGTTTTATAGCTGCGATAAACGTGCGCTAGTCGGTCTTGATGGTGCTTCGTTTATTTTGAACACCGCGTAATGCGTTGCGAAATGAGTGCTAGCTAGGCAATTTATCGCAGTGGCAGCAATCAGCTCGCATGATTTTTTTCGCACAGGATCTGCGCTGCTTGCTTAATAGAATGCTGAGCAACGTTGAACAGCAGTTTAATGAGGCAAGGTAATAATCCTAATGGGATTAGTACCTTGCCTTTTTTGATGCAAAGCCAGTTTACGTCTTAAATTAAGTGAAGTTATGCTGCAAATACATATCGTGACAGAAATTGAGCCACGCTTATAATGTTGCTGGTTACTTCAGGTTTAGCGGCATAGCGCCATCAATTTGTAGCACAATACCCATCAACAAAGCCGGTTGCTGTAAACTTTGTGGCGTATTGAACATTGCTACCGGTGATGGTTGGCGCCAACTTGATCAGCATAAATCAACGTTAAGTGCAGGCTTAAATGATATGAATAAAGTAAGAGGTTTTGCTGTTTTAACGTCGCTGCTTGCCTTAGTTGGTTTGATATATCTGTTGGCCTCGGGCTCACAAGCACCAGTTATTCAGTGGCCATATGAGGCATTTCAAGGTTTAGTCTTCACTTTAGCTTGGGTATTAGGGCTGCCGGAAAGCATCAGCTACTTGGTCGCCGCCTTCGTTGTCATGATTGTGTTGGTTGTTTGTTTTTTGATTGGGCACAAATTTGCACGTTGTTTGTTTGCTAGCGCATATAAATAGCCTATTGCAGATTAACAGCACAGCCACTCTGCCGAATGAGCTGACCACTGTTTGCTTTTTATTGAAGCAATACCCTTGGGGTAAGCCAGTAATCTGGTCAAAACTTGAACATTTCGTAAAAAAGCGTAATATGAACCAATGCTACTCGAACAGATAAAAGCGTTGGCGAACGATACGCGCATGTTGATCATACAATCATTAAAAGCGCCCCAAGCCAACTACCCAGCCCAAGAACATGGGGCACCAGAGTTATTTGGTGTCTGTGTCACCCACATCCAACAGAAAGTAAATCTTGCGCCCTCAACCGCATCTGCGCATTTGGCGATTTTGCAACGCGCTGGATTGGTGCAAGTACATCGAATCGGAAAGTGGACTTATTACCGTCGTGACGAGTCAGCTATTGCTGAATGTATCCGGCGGTTGCAAGCAGAGCTGTAATTTTTATCTGTACACCTCGCTATTTCGCAACACGATAAACTCTTTATCGTATGGAGACACTATGAGCAATAAAACTATTATCGTACAAAAGGGTGGCGGCTATGAGCGTGTCATCATCAGTAGCAGTGATGCGGCGGCCGCGCCTAGCGCAGGCGAGATCAAGGTGCGCTTGCATGCCAGCTCGCTGAACTATCATGATTTTGCCGTGGTCAGTGGTATGTGGGGACCAACCGAAGACCGCATACCTATGGCAGACGGAGCGGGTGAAGTCGTTGCTGTCGGTGAGGGCGTTAGCGAGTTCGCGGTTGGCGATCATGTGGTTAGTACGTTTTTCCCCAACTGGTTGGATGGCGAGGCGCAGGAAGAAGGCTTTGGCGCGGTACCCGGTGATGGTGTAGATGGCTATGCACGTGAGCAAGTGACTGCGCCAGCAACATCCTTTACCCATGCACCCAAAGGCTACAGCCACGCAGAAGCAGCGACATTAACCACTGCTGCGGTAACGGCTTGGCGAGCGTTGTTTGCTGATGATGCACTCAAGCCTGGCGATACTGTGTTGGTGCAAGGCAGCGGTGGGGTATCGGTGTTTGCCCTGCAGTTTGCCAAGTTGGCCGGTGCTACAGTGATTGCTACGTCGTCCTGCGATGAAAAGTTAGCACGCCTTGAAGCGTTGGGTGCTGATCACTTAATCAACTACCGTAAAGACAGTAACTGGGGTGAGACGGTGCGCAGCATCACCGCTGGTCGAGGTGTGGATCATGTGGTTGAAGTGGGCGGGCCTGCCACTTTGCAACAATCGATGACCGCTGCACGTGTTGGTGGGCATATTTCTGTGATTGGTATTCTTACCGGTGTTTCGGGTGAGTTTGCGCTGGTGCAGGCGCTGTCGCGTCAGTTGCGCTTACAAGGCGTATTAGTCGGCAGTCGCGCTCACCAGCAAGCGATGATCCGCGCCATTGATGCCAATGGTTTGCGCCCAGTGATTGATCGCAGCTTTGCCTTGGAGCAACTGGCTGATGCGTTCCGTTACCAAGAAACCAATCAGCACTTTGGCAAAATTGTGCTGGAGTTCTGATCAAGTACGCAGTGTGTGACGGTCATGCCCAGTGCGCTGATTTCAGGTGCAGTAGGGCGCGTCGCATGTGCTCTTGATACGAGTGATCAAGGTGCATGCGCTAGGCTATACATCTAGATTGGAATAATACCGCTAGCATAAGAAATCCCCGCCTATGAGAAGGCGGGGACGGCGCGAATTGCTTAAGCGTCGGGCGGGGTGCCTTCAGCGTTAGACATCACTGCATCAATCTGCACTAAAGCGTCCAGCGCAATAGCGGCTACACCAATTGTGGTGTTCGCAGGTAGGTCGCTGTTGAAGAATGTTTTATAGACGTCATTTACCGCATCAACATCTGCGATGTTTTTAAGCTGAATATTGACCTTAACAATATCGTCCATCACGTGGTTGATACTTTCGATAATGGCCTTGATGTTATTAAGGCATTGTTTGGCCTGCGCTGCTACATCGCCGGCTACCACTGTGCCTGTTTTAGCGTCGATGGGTAATTGCGCTGAAATGTGGTTGTAGTGAGAAAAGGCAACAGTTTGTGTCGATAGTACGCTCTTGGGTGCATTGTCTGCGTTGTTTGCGCGAATGACGATGCCGTGGCGATCCTCCACTGCTTGCGGTGGGGTACCGTCGCCGTGGGAGATGACGGCATCAATTTGTACCAGCGCATCCATGGGTAAAGCACAAGCAACAACGACTGAGCGTGCCGGCACATAGGCTACAGTGCGAGCGATAGCCGAGTCTGGGAAGAATGTTGTATAGACTTCGTTTACCGCTGCAATGTCTGCTAGGTTTTTAACGAAGATGTTTACTTTCACAATATCGTCAAAGGGAACGTCGATACCTTCTAAAACAGCTTTGATATTCTTTAGGCACTGCTGTGCTTGCTCTTGTACACCGCCAGCGACCAGTTTTCCTGTTTTAGGATCGATGGGTAATTGCGCAGACAGGTTGTTGTAATGAGAGAAAGCCACAGTCTGTGTTGATATAGCACTGATGGGTGCATTTTCTGTGTTGTTAGCAACTTTAACCAGATCGCACGGCTCTTGCGGTGCTGTACCTACACCATTAGAAATCAGCGCATCCATTTGCACTAACGCATCAGCCAGAGGCAGGGCAGCCACTGCAAGGGTGGTGCGTGTCGGCAGATAATCTTGGAAGAAGGTGGTATATACCGCATTGACAGCATCAATGTCTGCGATGTCTTTTAAGAAGATGTTTATTTTAATCACATCGTCCATCGCATGATTGGTGCTTTCTACAATGGCTTTAATATTAGTTAAGCATTGCTTGGCTTGATCTTTGATATCGCCCGCTACAAGGGCACCTGTTTTAGGATCTACAGGTAATTGCGCTGAAATATTATTGTAATGAGAAAAAGCGACAGTCTGTGTTGATACAGAGCTTTGTGGCGCACTCTCAGTGTTTCTTGAAAGTTTTATAATAGTGTCACTCATATCGATATAACTCCTACCTAATATAGTTTTTACGTGGAATTCAGTTGTATCTGGCTCCACCTCTTTCTGAGTTGATACAGTCCTTGTAGGGGGTTAGGTCAAATCACCTAAACCCAAAAAGCCGTGCGAATTCGCACGGCTTTTTGGAAGCTTGCTATATAAAATCGTTTACATTTTTAATGGTATTAACCAGCTGCTAAAACACCACCAATCACTGCAATAACACCGCCCATTGCGCGGCTAATGCGGTTGTCAGCTTTCATCATTGCAGCGCCTAGACCACGGCCAACAAAGGTGATGGCCAGTGTGGCGATGACAAAGCCGAGCATATAGCTGATCAGGCTTGTACCTGCGCTCATTTCTGCACCGTGTGCGTAGCCGTGGGTGAGCATAAACAGGGCAACCAGACTGCCGCCAATAGCAGTGGGCAGTTTTGCCATGGTGGCAATCAGTACGCCGGCCAGTAGCACTGACATAGCAATGCCGGTTTCAATGCCAGCCAAGCTTACGCCGGCCCAAGCGATGGCGGCGCCACCAACCATGCCGCCGACGACAAACAAGGGCGCGCTGCGCTTCATCCCAGCGCTCTGACGCATGCTCCAAAAACCAATAGCGGCCATGGCCAATAGATGGTCAAGGCCCATCATTGGGTGCAGCAAACCGCTCAGGAAACCGCCTGTGTGTTCGCCATGGCCGGGGTGGGCGACGGCTACGCTGGCAGTCAGCATCAGGCCAACGGTCATCAGTAATTTGGTTACTCTATTCATGGTGTTCTCCGATTTTTCTTTCTTTTCTGTTGATTTTAGTGAGTACGGCTTGTCTTGCTTGGTGTTGTATTCAGCGCGCGTACTTAGGTGGATGCGGCCAGCTTTTCCGGCCGACGCTCAGGCAGCATGCCTTGCTCCAAGATGAAGCTGATAATTTCTTCCACGCCGACACCGTCGTACAGATTGGCGAAGATAAACGGACGTTCGCCGCGCATGAGCTTCGAGTCGCGTGCCATCACATCCAGCGAGGCATGCACGTATTTGGCAATGTCGATCTTATTAATGATCAGCAAGTCCGACTTGGTAATGCCAGGGCCGCCTTTGCGGGGGATTTTGTCACCCGCGGCAACATCAATCACGTACAGGGTTAGGTCAGACAGCTCTGGGCTAAAGGTGGCTGCGAGGTTGTCCCCGCCGGATTCGATCAGGACCAATTCCAGATTGGGGTGGCGCGCTTGTAGATCGTCAATCGCCGCCAGGTTCATTGAGGCATCTTCGCGGATAGCGGTGTGCGGGCAGCCACCGGTTTCCACACCGATAATGCGGTCGGCAGGCAGTGCATCGTGCTTAAGCAGAAAGTCGGCATCTTCACGGGTGTAGATGTCGTTGGTGACCACAGCGATGTCATAGTGATCTTTTAAGGCGCTGCACAACTGGCGCAACAAAGCAGTTTTGCCGGAGCCTACTGGGCCACCGACGCCTATACGTAAACAATGTTTCATTGCTACTGTTCCTTTGGTTAAGTCGAAGCAATCAGCTTCGGAATAATCTTGAGTATTGGGTTTCATGCTGGGCACTGCCGAGCGCTAAACCCGCCAAAATCGGACCCAGCTCTTCATCAGTTAACGCCAGCGCGTTGTCCACCGCTGTGACCAATTGTGGTCGCAGTTGTTCGTTGAGACGCTGCGCGGCGGTATGGCCTAAGGGTAGAGCTTTACAGGCTACCGCCAGTTGGTTTTCCAGCCAGCTCCAAGCAAAGCCAAGCAAGCTCTGGCGCACTGGTATCTGACGCTGGTGTGCGACCCAAGCAAACACCGTCACGTAGCCAGGCTCTTGCGGCAGTAGGGCATGGCCCAGCTCGGCTTGCGGTTGTAACTCCAAGTCGCTGAGTAAACGCATCAATGCTTGGCCTAAGCGTGTGTCTTCATCGCTCAATTCAGCGGTTTCGCGGTTGGCGTGCAGCCAATCGTTCCACTGGGTGAGGCCATTGCTATCAGCTTTAGCCCAGCAACTCTGTAAGCGTGCCAGTACTGGTAGTTCGCAACGGGTCAAGCCATCATCGAGCACGCCTTGCAGCCACTCACCGAGCTCGTGCTCGTTGTTAACCCAGCCCAGCTCGAAGGCACTCTCCAAGCCTTGTGACCAAGCGAATGCACCAATCGGTAAGGCAGGGCTGATCAGTTGCAGCAACCCCAGCAGTGCCAAATCACTGCTCTCGGCTGGCGAATGATCAGTGCGCATGATCGTCGTCATGGGTGTGTGAGTGATCATGGCCGTGACTGTGTGAATGCCCGTGACTATGCGAGTGGCTGTGGGCGTGGCCATGAGCATGAGAGTGCTCACGGCCGGCCTGCGCATAGGCACCGGATTCGGGATCAAACGGGGCTTGGTGGTGACTTATAGTGGCCCCCAACAAAACCGCCAGCTCTTCCAGCACATGATCCGGTGGGAAGCGTACCCAATGACGACCATCCTCATCAGCACCCAAGGCCAGCGATACATGACGGTTACCGAGGTGGTAGCACAGCCGGCCTAGCGGCAAGCCGCCATCGATGAATGCTGTGGTGACCGGCTCATCAGCGGCGCAAATACGGATCACTTCACCGGTGCTGGCCTGCAGTAAATCGCCATCGCGCAGTACCGGTCCACGATCAAGGAACAAGCCAACGTCGTGGCCGTTATCCGTTACCGCTTTAAGGCGACCACGGATACGCAACTCATAAGGCAGGCTCAGGCTGTCATGCACCTCGGCGTTTGGGTTGGCATCGATTCTTTGGGTTAATTCAAGCATGTAAATGTCCTCGCAAACGGTTTAGAACAAGTGATAACGCTGGGCTAATGGCACCTCAGACAGCGGTTCACAGGTCAGTAGCACGCCATCTGCGTGAACTTCATAGGTCTCTGGATCAACCGTCAGCACTGGGCAAGCGTCGTTCAGTTTCATGTCACTTTTACGCATATTGCGCACGTTTTTAACGGGCACTAAAGGGCTTTTTAGACCGAGCTTTTCTTCCAGCCCCGTGTTCATCGAGGCTTGGCTGACAAAGGTCATCCGCGTTGCCGCAGCAGCACGGCCATAGGCAGCCCACATGCGGCGGTAGTGCACCGGTTGCGGGGTGGAAATGGCTGCGTTGGGGTCACCCATGGCCGCGCCAGCGATCATGCCGCCTTTGAGGATGATGGAGGGTTTAACGCCAAAGAAGGCTGGTTTCCATAGCACTAGATCGGCCAGTTTACCGACCTCAACGGAGCCCACTTCATGGCCGACACCGTGCGTAATCGCCGGGTTGATGGTGTATTTAGCGATGTAACGCTTGACGCGGAAGTTATCGGTGCCGCGCTCTTGGTCTTCTGGCAAGAGGCCGCGCTGAATACGCATTTTGTGCGCAGTTTGCCAGGTGCGGCAGACCAGTTCACCAATGCGTCCCATCGCTTGCGAGTCAGAGGAAATCATCGAGATCACTCCCATGTCATGCAGGATGTCTTCAGCGGCAATGGTTTCACGGCGAATGCGCGAATCAGCAAAGGCCACGTCTTCTGGGATGTTGGGGTCGAGGTTGTGGCATTCCATCAACATATCCAGATGCTCGTCAATGGTGTTGATGGTGTACGGTCGCGTTGGATTGGTTGATGACGGCAAGACGTTAGGCAGGCTACAAGCCACCAGAATATCCGGTGCGTGGCCACCACCGGCACCTTCGGTGTGGTAGGTATGAATACAGCGATCACCTAAGGCTTCCAATGTGTCGATCACAAAGCCCGACTCGTTAAGGCTGTCGGTATGAATAGCGATCTGAATATCGTAGCGATCGGCCACATCCAAAGCGTTTTTAATCGTTGCCGGCGCTGCGCCCCAGTCTTCGTGGATTTTCAGACTCATGGCGCCGGCTTTAATTTGCTGCTCCAGTGCTTCTGGGGTGCTGGCGCTGCCTTTGCCGAGAAAGCCGATATTGATTGGTATATCGTCCACCGCTTGCATCATTTTACCCAGATGCCAAGGGCCAGGTGTGTGCGTGGTGGCGATTGAGCCGGTGGCTGGGCCTGTACCGCCGCCGATCATGGTGGTCAGGCCGCTCATCAGTGCTTCATCGACCTGCTGCGGGCAAATGTAGTGCACGTGGGTATCCACAGCACCGGCAGTGACGATCTGGTTTTCACCGGCAATAATTTCAGTGCCAGGGCCAACAATAATGTCGATATCGGGCTGGGTGTCAGGGTTGCCGGCTTTACCAATGGCAGCGATGCGGCCGTTCTTCAGGCCAATATCGGCTTTAATGATGCCCCACCAGTCGATGATAATGGCATTGGTGATCACGGTATCCATCACTGCATCGTCGCAGCGTTGGCTCTGGCCCATGCCATCACGGATCACTTTACCGCCGCCGAACATGACCTCTTCGCCGTAATGGGTGTGGTCTTTTTCGATTTCGATCCACAGTTCGGTATCACCGAGGCGAATGCGATCGCCCGTGGTCGGGCCGTACATATCGGCATAGGCTCTGCGAGAAATCTTCATGAGGTCACTCCCTTGTCTTAGTTCTGATCCAATGGCCCCATGACTTCACCACGGAAACCGTAAATGTGGCGCAGGCCAGAAAACGGAATTAAGGGTACGTCGCGTTTTTGCCCAGGCTCAAAGCGAATTGAGGTGCCTGCGGCAATTCCTAAACGGTGGCCATAGGCTTGTTTGCGATCAAACTGCAAAGCCGGATTAGTTTCGGCAAAGTGGTAGTGGGAGCCGACCTGAATAGGGCGGTCGCCGGTGTTGGCAACAGTGACAGCGATGCTGACGCGATCAACGCAGAGTTCAATGTCACCGCTTTTCAGCTGATATTCACCAGGAATCATAACGCGCCTCCTCAGACAATGGGGTTGTGAACGGTGACCAATTTGGTACCGTCGGGGAAGGTGGCTTCGACCTGTACCGACTGAACCATCTCGGCAATGCCGTCCATCACGTCGTCTCGGGTCAGGATTTCACGGCCAGCGCTCATCATCTCTGCCACGGTGCGCCCTTCGCGAGCGCCTTCCATGATGACGCAGCTGATCAGTGCGACTGATTCAGGGTAATTGAGTTTGAGGCCTTTAGCCTTACGCCGCTCAGCCAGTAGGCCGGCAGTAAACAATAGCAACTTGTCTTTATCTCTAGGTGTTAATTCCATTAATAACTCCGTTGATGTCGATGTCACTGTGTTGATCGCTTATGCCGTTGATCGGCACAAGCACTGGTCGTCGCCCAGGCGAATGCTGGGCGTGAAAAAATAGTTAGGTCAGCCAGATTCTCGGTATGTTGGTTTCATGTCCGGTCAGACGCGGACGAAGAATCTCGCGCGCCTGCTGCAATAATTCCCAAGCTTGATTGCGCTCAGAGCCTAAGTACCGCAGTAACAGTACGCCACGGCGGTAAGTCACTGCCCAGTGCTGAGCAGCCTCAATGCGTTCGCGTAATGCGCTGATGGCTTCTATTGGATCGCTTAAGCCCACCGCCCATAAGGTGGCGTGGACGGTGGCGCCACCTTGTCCCCATTTACCACTAAAACGAGGGTGATTGGGGTCAATGCGCTGGCGCTCCAGCCACAGAGGACGGCCGTTGCGGTTGAGCTGAAAACGTTGTTCAAGGTAGCCACTGGCAAAGGGCAGCTCGCTAGCAGGACGGCCAAGACCGAGAATTTCCTAGCCCAAACATTTGGCCTTGTCTTGCAGGTCGATGATGATAGTTTGCTCGCCACGTGAGCCGTCGAAGGCCAAGGTTTCTTGCGGCAGCCATTCCAGCGTGGCATCGTCAGCGACTTTAAGGTGAGTGCGCTGACTCCAAGCCACACCGTTGCTGTCGGCTTTGTAGAGTTTATTGGCCGAGGGTGTGGTTAACAATGTGTGAGCGTTTGTCGCCACTGTCACATCAATGTTGAGCGCATCGCCACTGGCAACGCCGCCGGGCGGGTGCAGTATATATACATGGCAGCAGCCGTCACGGCCTTCGGGGTAAAAGGGTCTTTGTACGCGCAGTGGCCCGTAATGCTGGGCTTTGATCATGCGGGTGATGCTGCTGTCGCCGTCTGTGCGGGTATCAAACCCCAGTGTTAAAGAGGCCGCCCAGTGCCGCCCAGCATCAAAATGATGCCCAGAATCTGCGGTTGCCCGTTGCTGTACGGACATCAAAGATAGAGAAGTCATGCCATCGAACACCTTATATAAGCCCAGCACGGCAATCTCTACTGGATCAATCAACTGTTTTTTCTGTCATGCAGAAATGTACGTTGAGAATAGCAGAGTGACCTTGAGAGTCTATATGCTTGGGAGCGATCAAATTGACTCAATCGGCTTGTAAGCCGCAGTCGATGATCAGTTTGCAAGCTAAGCTTGTTGTAAGTGCTGCAATTGATGCTAATGCAGTTTGAATACTGTGAAGGGCGGAGACGAACGTCTCGTGGTGTGTGCTAATTTATTGCAACTTAGAGCTTTAATTAAACAAGCTTTAAGTTCTAAGATTTTGCCCAATGGTTAGTTGTATATGAGTGAAAGAGAGTCGTCTAGAAATAAATCTTTGTATGAGTTAAATATACATTTTAAGGGTTCGGTTGCCCGAAGAGTTTGAGCGAGCTTACAAAAGCTTGGCTCGTGCTGCTGGAGTACCGTTAAACTGATTCGGTCTGTGCAGTATGCCCGCTCTAGGTGCCCGGTTAGCTGACAAATGAAGTATGCAGCAGTGTTAAGCTGCAGGTGCTTACAATGGCGGATAATTATTTAGACGAGCCGTGCGCGTAGCTAAACGTTGGATGAGTTGACTGGCTGGATAGCGCGCTGCCTCAGCCTTGCAGTTACCCAAGAGCGCTAAGGGAGTAATACAATGTCTGAATTAACCTTAGGTGTGCATTCGGAAACTGGAACTTTGCGGCAGGTGATTGTCTGCCGGCCGGGATTGGCGCATCGCCGCTTAACTCCGTCAAACTGCGATGCGTTGTTGTTTGACGATGTGTTTTGGGTCAAGCAAGCGCAAAAAGATCATGATGTTTTTGTTCATGTGATGCAGGCGCGTGGTGTTGAGGTTTTGGAAGTTCATGATTTACTCACGCAAACGCTAGAGCTAGCAGAGGCGCGCAAATGGATTCTGGATCAGCGTATTACTTGGAATGAGATTGGCGTAGGGATGGTGTCAGATCTGCGTGCATGGATGGATGAGCTGCCCGCAGCGCAGCTGGCTGAGTATTTGATTGGTGGTTTGGAAGTGGCTGATTTGCCTTTTAAACCGACGAGTTTGTTTGGTAATCATTTGGGTGAATATGGTTTTATTTTACCGCCGCTACCGAATTTTTTATTCACCCGCGACAACAGTACCTGGATTTATGGCGGGGTCACGCTCAACCCCATGCGTTGGCTGGCGCGTAAAGCGGAAACCTTGCTGATTGCAGGAGTGTATAAATTCCACCCTAGATTTGCCGGTAAAGTTGATGTGCTCTGGGGTGATCCTTTGCAAGACTTTGCTCTGGCCACCTTAGAAGGTGGTGATATTATGCCGATCGGCAAGCGTGCAGTGTTGGTAGGGATGGGTGAGCGCAGTTCAGCGCAAGCTGTGGGTCAATTGGCGCGAGCGCTGTTTGCTCAGGGTAGTGTCGATCGTGTGATCGCTTGTCAAATGCCTAAGTCGCGTGCGGCGATGCATCTGGACACGGTGTTTACCTTCTGCGGTGACAATATTGTCACCGCATTTACTGAGGTCGCCGAGCAAATGATTTGCTATGATCTGCGCCCCGATGTAAGTGGCAGGTCGCACGTCTTCAGCCGTGAGCCGCGGCATATGTTTGCTGTGCTGGCTGAGGTGTTGGGTTATCCGTCTTTAGAAGTGGTGGCCACCGGCGGTGATCACCCTGCTGAGCGTGAGCGCGAACAGTGGAATGATGGTAATAACGTTTTGGCGCTGAGCCCAGGCGTGGTGATTGGTTATGACCGTAATGATGACACCAATGCCGCGTTAACTGCTGCTGGTATTGAAGTATTGGCGATTCCGGGCGCTGAGTTGGGCCGTGGTCGTGGCGGCGGGCGCTGCATGAGTTGTCCAACAGTGCGTGACCCGGTGTAATATTTATCTTTTTAACTGTAAATTATTTACCCAGCTGCTATCCAAGGAGCAGATGTATGCCTTTTAACCTTAAAGATCGTGACTTGTTAACGTTGCGCGATTTTACCCCGCAAGAAATCAGTTTTTTGCTGAAGTTGTCTGCTGATCTGAAAGCAGCTAAGTATGCCGGCACCGAGCAACCACGACTGCAAGGTAAAAATATTGCCCTGATTTTCGAGAAAGATTCAACGCGTACGCGTATCAGTTTTGAAGTGGCGGCTTTAGATCAAGGCGCACGCGTCACTTATCTGGGTCCAAATGGCACGCATATTGGACATAAAGAGTCGGTTAAAGACACGGCGCGGGTCTTGGGTCGTGTTTATGATGCCATTGAGTATCGCGGCTTTGGTCAAGAGATTGTCAACGAGCTGGCTCAGTATGCTGGCGTGCCGGTTTACAATGGTTTAACCGATGATTTTCACCCAACGCAAATCTTGGCAGATTTTCTGACCATGGCCGAGCACAGTGAAAAGCCGTTGCATGATGTGGCCTATGTATTTATTGGTGATACCGCCAACAATATGGGCAATAGCTTGTTGATTGGCGGTGCAAAAATGGGCATGGATGTGCGCTTGTGTGCGCCAAAAGCCTGCCAGCCTGAGCAAAAAATCCAAGATGAAGCGCGCGCCATTGCCGCTAAAACCGGTGCACGCATTACCATTACCGATGATATTGATGCAGCGGTGCAGGGTGTGGACTTTGTTTATACCGATGTCTGGGTGTCGATGGGCGAGCCGCAGGAGATATGGGCCGAGCGCATTAAGTTGCTGATGCCCTATCAAGTCAATGCGCAGTTGATGGCAAGAGCGCGCAATCCGCGGGTGAAATTTATGCACTGCCTGCCTGCGTTTCACAATACCGACACGGCGATTGGTAAAGAGATTCAGGAGGCCCACGGCATTGATGCCATGGAAGTCACGGATGAAGTATTTGAGAGCCCTGCCTCGATCGTATTTGATCAGGCAGAAAACCGTATGCATACGATTAAAGCAGTGTTAGTTGCGACTTTAGGGCATTAATTATGTTGGTTGTAGCAGCATTGGGTGGCAATGCTTTATTGCAGCGCGGTCAACCGCTGACCGCACAGGTGCAGCGTCAGAATGTCAAAGTAGCCGCACGTGCTTTGGCTGACATTGTCCGCGCCGGACATCAGTTGGTGATTACCCATGGTAATGGCCCGCAAGTGGGTTTGTTGGCGTTACAGAACGATGCTTACAAACCTGAGGAAAGCTATCCGTTGGATGTGCTCGGTGCGCAAACGGCCGGCATGATTGGCTATTTGATTGAGCAAGAGTTGGAAAATGAACTGCAGCATAGGCAGCCGGTTGTCACTTTGCTGACCCAAGTCATCGTTGACCTTAATGACCCAGCCTTTGCTAAGCCGACTAAATATATAGGCCCTGTGTATAGCCAAGCAGAAGCGCAGTCGCGTGCGATTCAAGCGGGCTGGCAGGTGGCTCAAGATGGGGATAAATGGCGGCGCGTGGTCGCCTCGCCAAAGCCCGTAGATATTCCTGATTTGCAGGTGCTTAAACTGCTGATTGAGAAAAATGTTGTGGTGGTGTGCAACGGTGGCGGTGGTATTCCTGTTGTGCGTGCTGCGGATAACAGCTTGCAAGGCATTGAGGCGGTGATTGATAAAGATCTGTCCAGTGCGTTTTTAGCCAATAAGCTCGGTGCAGATGTGCTCTTGCTGCTGACTGATGTTGATGCGGTGTATCAGGACTTTGCTACGCCAGAGGCAAAACCATTCGATACTTTAACGGTAGCGCAGTGTGATGAGATGAATTTGCCGGCGGGTTCGATGGGGCCAAAAATCAATGCGGCTTGCAGTTTTGCCCAGTCGGGTGGTTTTAGTGCCATTGGCCGTTTAGCCGATGCATTAGCATTGCTGTCAGGGCAGGCTGGGACGCATATTGTGGCTGATACAGCTCAGTTAGGCAGCGCCTGGAACACTGTCGCTTCAGTCGCGAGACTTTAGATATTCGCGCATAGCCTACTTAATGTTTTTTCTTCGATTGGTTGAAAATTGTGCGCTGGCTATGCTTCGCTATTGCTGTTTGTCCGTCGATGAACCCATCCAGGGTTCAACTCCGGCGCTTCGCCATCCCTGGCTCGCTCGTCACAGCAACACCGAAGCACGCATTGAGCCTATACATTGTCTGGGGTTATGTAGCGTGACTCGTTTTAGAGCGAGATATATTAGGCTCGCACCCCATACCAATGCTTACCGTATGGTGTGTGGGTGATGTGGCTTTTAAAGAGCCGCACATAAAAACTGCCAGCAGCATCAATGATCAACGAGTGCCGTGTTAGTGACGTGGCAAGCGCAGCCAGGGATGGCGTAGCGCCCGAATTGCGCCAGGAAGGCGCATTGAGGGAAAGCGACACTAATGCGGCACGGCACGCGCCTATTGTGTTTAATGCTTTTTCTTCGATTGGTTGAAAATTGTGCGCTGGCTATGCTTCGCTATTGCTGTTTGTCCGTCGATGAACCCATCCAGGGTTCAACTCCGGCGCTTCGCCATCCTTAGCTCGCTCGTCACAGCAACACCGAAGCACGCATTGAGCCTAGGTATTGGCTGAACCCATGCGACACGACACGTGCATATGCCCAAGGCAAACCAAAAAGAGACCCACGCAGATCTTTCTATATTTATAGATATTCAAGGCGGGCTGTGCTGGGTCTGTGGCAAGCGAAGCCATGGATGGCGCAGCGCCCGAATCGAGCCAGGATGGCTCGTTGAGGGAAAAACAGACTTAGCACAGCCAGCCATAGGTACAATCTTTCTCATACACAAATACACAAATACACAAATACACAAATACACAAATACACAAATACACAAATACACAAATACACAAATACACGAAGAGTTTGCCGCTAAGTCATGCAGATGAGCTGTCAGAACCCCAGTTGCTAAGCAAATGTCGAAACATACAAGGCCTCAACCTGATCCCGCGCCCATTGGGTTTTACGCAAAAACTTCAGTGACGACTTCTCTGACGGATCGCTTTTAAAGCAGTTCACCGGTATCAGTTCGGCCAATTCCTCCCAGCCATAATGAGCAACCAAGCGGTTGAGAATCACCGCTAAGGTAATGCCATGTAATGGGTCATGGGCGTGGGTACTGGTCATGACTTAATCCTCTAAATGGTGGCCTACAAGGTTGGCTGATAATTTTAATGTACCGCACAACAACTGCTCAATCGCCTGTTCTAGCGCTTGGTAACGGGCTTGCCATGAGCCTTCTAAATGTAAAACAGGTTGTTGGTGTCTGTGCAGCCAAGCAGCTAAGTGCTGATGAAAGGCTTGACGCTCACGCAAATCAGGCTGACAACGTTGGCCATCCGCTTGCCACGGCATACCGACTGGGCTGAGTAAGCCAATTAAATCGTAATGTTGCACTCGCAGTGCGCTCTCAATCCAAACTGGGCTGTTATTAAATAAAGTTTTACTCCAAAGTTTATTGCTCAGCAAATGCGTATCGAGCAGCAGTAGCGGTGGTTTTTGCGCCCGTGCTGCCAGCTCGAGTCGCAGTTGTTGCTCGGCAATCGTACTGACATCCGCATAGCAGGTTTCGCGCTGTTCACGCTCAATAAACTCACGCACATATTCGCTGACTAAAGGCGCATTAAAACGCTCTGCCAGCGCTTGGCTAAGCGTGCTTTTACCGGCTGATTCAGGCCCGGTCAATACCACAACTTTCATGCTGTTTGCCTTAAACTGTGGCGCCATTCGAGCCAGCCATACACCGCCAGCGCAGTGAAAATCATGTAGAGCACTGCAGTCAGGTACAGCTGGGCAGTGATAAACATACCCACATAAACAATGTCGAGGACAATCCACAGCAACCAACACTGCAGGCGTTTGTGCGCCATCCAGTACTGCGCGACCAAACTAAACCCCGTCAACGCCGCATCCAGCCAAGGCAAGTTGGCATTGGTGTATTGGCTCATGGCAAAACCCAGCGCCAGGGTGATACTGGTGCCAATCATTAAACCTTGACTGATACCAAACATTGACAAACTGCTGACCTCGCGCCCCTGTTGCTTGCTGCCGCCACGCAACCACTGGCGCCAGCCATAGATTTGCAGCGCCACATAGATAACCTGCAGCAGCATTTCTGAGTACAGCCGCGCATCGTAAAAAATCCAGATATACAGCAGCACCATCAATAAACCAATGGGCCAAGCGGCCGGCTTTTGTTGGGTCATTAAGTACACAGAGAGCGCGCCTAAACTGGCGGCGATCAGCTCAATCCAGGTCATAGAGAGCATGCTAGGTTCCGTTTTTGCCATGTATAAAAGTGCGCATAGTAGCAGGCTGTTTGTTTGAATAAGTAGAAAAACACAGGTGATGCAATGATTAGTCAGCTGATAAGGGCAATCTGCGGTTCATTCTTGCTTTGGGCGGTGTAAACTGCGCACCTTTAGACGAGCGCGCAGATCAGCGTACTGAAATTATTTTAAAGTGAGTGGGGGTTGTAATGAATGCGGTTGTTATCGCAGTAGCCTTGATGCTAGTGCTGAGTTTGCTTCGTGTGCATGTGGTGGTGTCGTTAATTATCGGTGCTGTGACGGGTGGATTACTTGCTGGGTTGGGTATTGAAAGTACGCTAGCTGCGTTCAATAAAGGACTGGGTGGCGGTGCCACGGTTGCGCTTTCTTACGCATTGCTGGGCGCGTTTGCAGTTGCTATCAGTAAGTCGGGTGTAGCCAACGCATTGGCTGAGAAAATCCTCAGGATGATTGGCCAGCAGAAAGGTAAGGGCACCGAGGCGGTCAAGTGGATGTTGATCATGGTGCTGTTAGTCGCTGCCGTTTCTTCGCAAAATATTCTACCGATTCACATTGCCTTTATTCCGCTGCTGGTGCCACCGCTGTTGTACGTGATGGGCCGTATGCAGTTGGATCGCCGCTTAATCGCCTGCGTACTGACCTTCGGTTTGATTACCCCGTATATGTTTTTGCCGGTGGGTTTTGGTGGTATTTACCTGCGGGAAATCTTATTGGCTAACGTGGCTAAAGGCGGTGTCGATATTACCGGTCTTAGCGTCATGCAAGCGATGATGATTCCAGCGGCGGGTATGCTGACTGGTTTATTGGTTGCGATTTTATTTAGCTATCGTAAAAAACGTGTCTACCAAACCGTTGCAGAAGGTCAGGTGGGCTCAGCCAGTAGTGATTACAACCCAAGAAGTTTGATTGCCGCCGCTGCTGCGGTAATTGCTGCCTTTGTTGTGCAGTTGTGGCTCAACTCGATGATTATGGGTGCATTGCTGGGTTTTGTGGTGTTTTCCATCTCTGGTGTAGTGCGTTGGAAAGAAACCGATGGTTTGTTTACCGATGGCATGAAGATGATGGCCATGATTGGTTTTATCATGATTGCCGCTTCGGGCTTTGCCGAAGTGATGCGTGAAACAGGGCAAATCCAAACCTTGGTTGATTCATCTGTCGATATCATTGGCAACAATAAGGCCATGGGCGCCATCTTGATGCTCTTGATTGGCTTGTTGATTACCTTGGGTATTGGTTCATCCTTTTCTACTGTACCTATTATTGCAGCGATTTTTGTGCCATTGGCGCTGCAGCTGGGCTTTAGTCCGCTAGCTATTGTTTGTCTTGTCGGTACCGCTGGCGCGTTAGGTGATGCGGGTTCACCTGCTTCAGATTCAACCTTAGGCCCTACAGCGGGTTTGAATATGGACGGTCAGCACAGCCATATTTGGGATACTGTAGTACCGACGTTTATTCACTATAACTTGCCCTTATTGGCCTTTGGTTGGGCTGCTGCGATGCTATTGTGATTCGGTTGCTGGGCAAGCAGTTAAAGGAGTACTGCGCATATGTTGACCTCTTGGCGAATCAAGAATTTTAAGGCATGGCAGGATACTGGGCCGATTAAGCTCGCGCCGCTGACTGTTTTTTTTGGTGAAAATAGCACCGGTAAAAGCAGCTTAGGTCAGTTATTGCTGGCGCTTAAACAAAGTGCAGGGCCTGGTGTGATGAAGTTGCCACTGGATTTTGGTGATGCCCAGAGTTTGATTGATTTAGGCGCCTTTGCGCAGAACCTGCACCAAGGGCAGCTCAGTGAGCCATTGCAATTTGAGCTGCAGTGGCGTTTGCCGCAACCCTTAGCCTTGCAGGGTGTTGGCCAGCATGAGCAGCTGCTGGTGGATGCCCTGCGTTTACAGGTCAGTGTGCTGGCTGATGCCGCGCAGCAACCCAGCATTCAAACCATCTGTTACAGCGCTTTTCAGCACCAACAAGAGCTGTTAAGCGTCAGTTACTGCCGTGCTCAAGCCGCTGAAGTGCAGGTGCAGATTTATCATCCACAAGTACAAAATTACAGCATTGCTGTCGCCGAAGCTGCCAGTCCAGAACGGTTTTACCAATTCCCCGCAGCATTGCAGCTTGATGCGCCGTTTCTCGCTGCGCTGGCGTTACAAACACAAAGCGCCTTAGCTGATTTTCAGGTCTTAGCTGCGTTACGCGCCGCGCCAAAACGACACTATGTTTGGACGGGTGAATCGCCGCAAGGAGTGGGCCGTGCCGGTGAGTCTGTGGTTGCCGCAGTCTTGGCCGCCAGTGCTGAGCAACGCCAGTTGCAGTTTGCCGCTGATCAACTTGAGCAGCCCTTTGCTCAAGGCATTGCTTATTGGTTGCAGCAGATGGGTGTGGCCAGTGATTTTTCTATCCGTCCAAGTGGGGCGGGTTCTGGGCAGTATCAAGCGCTGCTAAAAAACCATGCCCAAGCGCAAGAGGTTAATGTGGCCGATCTGGGTTTTGGTGTCTCGCAGTTGTTACCGGTGATTGTGCAGGCATTTTATGCGCAGCCGAACTCAACGGTTTGGCTGGAGCAACCGGAAATACATCTGCATTCGCAAGTGCAAGCAGGTTTAGCCGACATGTTAATTGCTGCAACCCAAGCTAAAGAGGCAGGTTGTGCACGTAATGTACAAATCATTGTCGAGAGTCACTCCGAACACTTTCTAAATAGGTTACAAAGACGTATAGCTGAAGGGGTGATCAGCCATGACGAGGTTGCTCTGTATTTTTGCAGTCGTAAGGGCAGCGAGGCACAGATTGAAGCCTTGCACATTGATACCTACGGTGAAATAGCCAACTGGCCGGAGAATTTATTTGGTGATGAAATGACTGATATTGCCGCCCGGGCGCTGGCGGCGGTGCAGCGCAAACGCCAGCAGCATAAATAGGATTCTGAATATGCTGAAAGTGGTGATTGATACCAATGTCTTGCTCGTAGCCAACCAACAGCATTCCGATGTTTCGGCTGAGTGCGTGGCTCACTGCATTGAGCGTTTGCAGGCGCTACAAAGCACAGGTGTCGTAGTGATTGATGATGGTTTTATTATTTTGGCTGAGTATCAAAACAAAACCCGCATCAATCCACCGCGCGGCGTTGGCGATGTCTTTCTAAAGTGGTTGCTGCGTAATATGGGTAATGCGCAGCGGGTGGAGATGGTCAGTGTGACGCAAACGGCGATTGATTGTTATGCCGAATTTCCTGATCAAGCATTACAGGCTGAATTTGATCCGCCAGACCGTATTTTCCCAGCCGTCGCCAATGCGCATCCTGATAAGCCAATCATTTGGCAAGCAGCAGATTGTAAGTGGATTGATTGGTGGCCAACTCTAGCTGAACACGCTATTAAAGTTGAATTTTTGTGTGCTGCTGATGCGCAGCGTTTTTATAAGATTAAGTTTCCAAGGCAGCGTCATGTTCCAGCCCCTGCCATGCCGGAGAGTAAATAATGTCTGATTTTTTCCGTTTCCCGCATACCCCGCATATTGATTGGCTCGGTGAGGGGATGCCGCGTGATGATAAAGTGCTGAGCGAGGCTGAAGTCGAAGCCATTTTAGCGCAACCCCTGCGTATCGAAGAAAAGCTTGACGGTGCCAACTTGGGTATCTCGATGCGTGAAAATGGTGAATTGCGTGCACAAAATCGTGGTCAATACCTTTTAGAACCCTATGCAGGGCAGTTTTCGCGCTTGAATTCTTGGCTTGGACAGCATCAATATGCTTTATGTGATAACTTAAAGACAGATTGGATCGTATTTGGAGAGTGGTGCGCTGCGCGGCACTCGCTTGATTACGACAACTTACCGGATTGGTTTGTTGTGTTTGACGTGTACGATCGGACTGAGCAAAAGTTTTGGAGTTGCGAGCGGCGCAATGCGCTGGCTGCCAAAATGGGTTTGGCTGTTGTGCCCACTTTGTATCAGGGCCACACCACGCTGGATGAGTTAAAAGCACTGCTGGATACCGTGGGCAGCCAATACCGTCAGGGTACATTAGAGGGTATTGTGATGCGCCATGATTCAGAGCAGTGGTGTGAAGCACGGGCAAAGCTCGTGCGTGCCGACTTCGCCCAATCGATTGAAGAGCACTGGCGCAGTCGAGCCATTGAGTGGAACGATGTGCGCGTGCTCACAGCAGAGGATTTTGAATAAGCCTAGGGTACGTATAGGTTCATTAGCACTAAACATAGGGAGACGGGTGCGGCATGAGTGAAAAAATAGAGCGAATATCAGAGTCAGTCAGTGCCTTAGCACCGCTTGAGACTCAAGATCAAGCGCATCCGTTGAGTGCTGAGCCTGTGGGTGAAGGTGTGGTGACTAAAATTCGCGGTGGTGTGGTTGACGTGCTCTTTAGTGATCCAGTGCCCCGCATTCAAGATTTAGTGTATGCCGGCGACTTGCCCATGGAAGTGGCTGCGCTGCTTGATGAAGGCACGGTACGTTGTATTGCTCTGGCCCCCGTGCGCGGTTTAGGCCTAGGTATGTCAGTGCGCGCAACTGGCGCACCCATTCGAGTTCCAGTCGGTGAAGCCGTGTTGGGCCGTATGCTCAATGTCTTTGGTGAGCCGATGGATGGCAAACCTGCCCTGAAAACTGATATTTCACGCGCTATTCACCGAGCGCCACCGGTACTGGAAGACCGCGTGGTGCACAGCACCATTTTGGAAACCGGTATTAAAGCCATTGATTTACTCTCACCGATTGAGCGTGGTGGTAAAACGGGGCTCTTTGGTGGTGCAGGGGTGGGTAAAACCGTTCTAATTACCGAGCTGATTAACAATACGGCGCAACATTACAAAGGCGTGAGTCTATTTTGTGGGATTGGTGAGCGCTCCCGTGAAGCAGAAGAGTTGTATCGGGAAATGGGTGAAGCCGGTGTGCGTGATAACACAGTATTGCTGTTTGGACAGATGAACGAAGCGCCGGGTGTACGTTTCTTAATCGGTAAAACTGCGCTGACCATGGCCGAGTATTTCCGTGACGACCTAGAACAAGACGTTTTGTTATTGATTGATAACGTCTTTCGCTTTGTGCAAGCAGGTTCGGAAGTGTCGGGTTTGCTCGGGCGCATGCCATCACGCGTCGGTTATCAACCGACCTTAGCCACTGAACTGGCTTCGCTACAAGAGCGCATTACTTCAACCCGTAAAGGTGCAATCACCTCGATTCAGGCGGTGTATGTCCCTGCCGATGACTTTACTGACCCAGCGGCGGCGCATATTTTCTCGCACTTATCCGCGTCGGTGGTGTTGTCACGTAAGCGCGCCAGTGAAGGGCTGTATCCGGCGGTTGATCCGCTGGGTTCGACCTCGGTGATGCTCACCCCAGCGGTAGTTGGTCAGCGTCATTACGATATTGCCCGCGCTGTGCGCCGCACCTTGGCTGAATATGAAGAGCTGCGCGATATCATTGCTATGCTGGGGCTGGAAGAGTTATCCAGTGCCGACCGCGCTGTGGTGGCGCGCGCGCGCCGTCTTGAGCGCTTTTTAACTCAGCCGTTCTTTTCTGCAGAATCTTTTAGTGGTCAGGCGGGTCAGCGTGTTTCGGTTGAGGACACCTTGGCCGGATGTGAGCAGATCCTGCAGCAAACTGAATTTGATGACAACGAAATGGACTATTACATGATTGGTGCATTGCCTAAGAAAGAGACGCCATCATGAGCTGGGCCGAGGTGATGCACGTTAACTTGCGCTTACCTACGCGCTTGTTGTTTAGCTGCGAAGCCAAAAAAGTCTTTGCTGAGGCTGAAAACGGTGCTTTTGCCATGCTGCCCAATCACACCGATTTTGTTACGGCGTTGTTGCCGTCGGTGCTAGTGATTACCGATGCAGCCGGCGATGAGCAGTTTTTTGGCATTGATCAAGGTGTGCTGGTTAAGCATGGCCATCAAGTGGATATAGCCGTGCGCCGCGGGGTGCAAGGTGATGACTTGGCCAGTTTAAATGAAACCATCCAAGCCACCTTTATTGAAGTGGATGAGGATGAGCGGGTCGCACGTACCGCTTTATCGCGACTGGAGGCCGGAATTGTGCGGCGTTTCAGTGAGTTACGGAAGCCTTTGACATGAGCAAAGATAAAGAAAATGACTCAGCTGCGGCGATTCGCCGTCGAGCCCAGCGCATGCAAGAGTCCCGCGATGAACCTAGCTACAGCCCGCTGAGCGGCCTAGGTGTATTTGGTGTGATTGGCTGGTCAGTTGCGATCCCTACTGTAGGCGGTGCTTTTTTAGGCGTGTGGCTTAATAAAGTAGCGCCACAAGATTTTTCTTGGCCCATTGCTTTAATTCTCGGTGGAGTGGTGGTGGGTGCAATGGTTGCTTGGAGTTGGATTGATAAAAATCGTGATAAGTAGCAGGGCAGCGCATTGAGTTACTGTAAGCGTACTCAATTGAGTAAAAAAGGAGAGTAACAGTGCTGGATATAGACACAAACGCAACATTACTTGGTTTTGCCGTGGGTTTACCGATGGCTGTTGTATTTTTTTTGGGGCTCAATTTCGGCATGCGTTTGGCTTTAGCATCACAGAGCCCAGGTTTTTTGTTGATGTTGAGCTTCTTTATTCGCCTTGCCGTGTTGTTAGCGGTGGGTTTCGCTATTGTTAATTTAACCGATACGTTGTGGTCGCTGGCTGGTTATATGTTGGCATTTTTGCTAGTCAGAATAGTGGCAGTGATGCGTGCGCAACTGCAGCAAAAAGTGGTTAATACAAAACAGGAGGGTACCTAAATGCAGCTCACACCTGATCAAACAATTGTCTTCAACATTGGTAGTTGGGCCGTGAATGCTACCATTTTCAATACTTGGATTGTGATGGCGTTGCTGGTCGGTGTCTCTGTCTGGGTCACGCGCAACCTGAGTGCTGACAAGGCACCGGGGCGTTTAGGCAGTGCTCTTGAATTAATTGTTACCACTATTCAAGCGCAAATTGAAGAAGTCACACGCACAGGCGCGCGCCATGTCTTGTACTTTTCCGGTACGCTTTTTCTATTTATTGCACTGTCTAACATACTGACGGTGATTCCAGGCTTTGCACCACCGACTTCATCGTTGTCGACTACGGTGGCACTAACCTTGTCTGTGCTGGTGGCGATTCCTCTTTTTGGTATCGCCAATGGCGGTGTGCGTAATTACCTGCGCACCTTTATTGAACCATCAATGATTATGTTGCCGTTTAATATTATTGGTGAGTTTTCGCGCGGCGTGTCCTTATCGATTCGTCTGTATGGCAACGTGATGAGTGGCGCGGTGATTGCCGCGATTTTGTTGAGTATCGCGCCGTTCTTTTTCCCTGTGGTCATGGATATGCTGGGTTTGTTAACCGGTTTTATCCAAGCCTATATTTTTGCAATTTTGGCCACTGTGTATATTTCATCTGCGATGGCAGATCCTCCCTCAAACACTTCTGAAAAGGATAAACAACCATGACTGAACTCGCACTTATTGCAGCTATTTCTATTTTTACTGCAGGTCTAACCATTGCCATTGGTTCGCTTGGTCCGGCTTTAGGTGAAGGGCGTGCCGCTGCAGCAGCGATTGCAGCGATTGCGCAACAGCCAGATGCTGCGCCAACGTTATCGCGTACGCTATTTGTCAGCTTGGCGATGATTGAATCAACCGCAATTTATTGCTTTGTGGTGGCGATGATTCTTATTTTTGCCAATCCGTTTTGGGATGCCATGCAAGCAGCAGCAGGAGCTTAATGCTTTATGTCGATTGATTGGGTAACAGTACTGGCGCAAATTGCCAACTTTTTAGTGTTGCTATGGCTGCTCAAGCGTTTTCTGTACCGTCCGATTTTAGATGGTATCGATGCGCGTGAAGCAGAAATCAGCAAACGTATTGCTGATGCTGAAAAAGCGCAGCAAGAAGCGAAGGCTGCAGAAAGCCAGTACATTAAACAACGCGCGCAACTGGTCTCGGAGCAAGATGCCTTGCTGGAAAAGGCCATGCAAGCAACTGAAGAAAAGCGTGATGGCTTACTGGCTGATGCGCGCAGCAAGTTGCAAGAAGAGCATCAAGACTGGCGTAAACACCTTGATAATGAACGCCAAGCATTTAATAAACGCTTACAAGAAACTGGCACTGATGCGCTGTTAAAACTGACGCGCAAAGCACTGCATGATCTGGCTGACGAGCGCCTTGAAGATGCGATTGTGCGCCATCTAGGTAAGCAATTACAGCCGATTGCCGCTGAATTGGTACAGGCTGCAGCGGGCAGTCAACAGGCGCAAGTGACCACCCGTAATGCATTGCCAGCCGCCACGCAAACATTGCTGGAGAAAGAAGTGCAGCAGTGGTTGCCTGAGGTGAACTTGAGTTTTGCCACAGATGAGCAACAGTCGCCTGGCTTAATTATGCAAGTGGGCGGTGCTCAGGTTGCCTGGACCACGGACAGCTATATGGATGAGCTGGCGCAGCTGTTAACCCAGCATGCATCCAGCGCTGCTGCTGTGCGCTTAACCAGTGATGGCCGCTAAGGAGAGTCATGTGAGCGAGTTGGATGATGTGATTGAGCAGCAACCGGAACATGATTTTTCGGCTTGGATCGATAGTCTCGTTAATAGCCCAACGCCTGCACCCTTGTTAATTGAAACCGGCACTGTGACTGAGGTGGCTGATGGTGTGGCGATTGTTTCGGGTTTGGCACGCGCTTTAGCTGATGAGTTGGTGGTGTTTGCCAGCGGCATCCAGGGTATTGTGCTTGACTTAGAGCCAGGGCGTTTAGGTGTTATTTTGCTGGGGCCATCCGAGCACATACGCCTTGGCGAGACAGTCTACCGCACACGAAAGGTGGTCAGTGTGCCGGTGGGTTCAGCGTTATTGGGGCGTGTGGTTGATGCCATGGGGCGTCCGCGCGATACTTTAGGGCCGATTGATGCGGTGGCCGAACATCCGATTGAAGCCGAAGCGCCGAGTATCCTTAATCGCACCCAAGTTTTTAGACCTTTAGCGACGGGAATTAAGGCCATTGATGCGGCGATCCCGGTGGGCTTAGGCCAGCGCGAGTTGATCATTGGTGACCGGCAAACCGGTAAAACTTCGATTGCCATTGATACCATGCTTAATCAGGCGCGTTCTGATGTGGTCTGTATTTATTGCGCCATTGGCCAGCGCGGTGATGCCGTGGCACGGGTGATCCGTGCGCTTAATGAGGGAGAAATGTTACAGCGCAGTATTGTCATCAGTGCCGGTGATGAAGAAGCGCCAGGGCTGTCCTATATTGCCCCTTATGCTGCGATGACTATGGCAGAGTATTTTTCAGCACAAGGGCAGGATGTACTGATCATCTTTGATGACATGACCCACCATGCACGCTCTTACCGTGAACTGTCATTATTATTACGTCGCCCGCCGGGCCGTGAGGCTTTTCCAGGCGATGTTTTCTATGTGCATGCGCGTCTTTTAGAGCGAGCAGGTCAGTTTGGCCCTGAAATTGGTGGCGGCTCAATTACTACTTTGCCAGTGGTGGAAACCCAAGCTGGGAACCTCTCGGCTTATATTCCAACCAACTTGATTTCGATTACCGATGGACAAATTTATTTATCACCGCAGTTGGTGCGTAGAAACCAGTTTCCGGCAGTGGATTTAGGTTTGTCAGTTTCGCGTGTGGGCAGCACAGCACAGAATCGCACCTTGCGTGGCGTTTCCGGTAACTTGCGCGTGACACTCTCACAGTTTGAAGAGCTAGAAGACTTTGCCCGTTTCGGTACGCGACTCGATGATGTGACTCGTGCGCGGCTGGCGCGCGGCTCAGCAGTGCGTACCGCGTTGCGCCAAGCCGAGCGAGACCCGATGCCAGCACTTGAGCAGCTGGCGGTGTTGGTTGCGGCCATGGAAGGTTTGTTTGATCAGCTCAAAGAGCATGATGTGAGTGCTGCCATGCGTTTAGTACGTGATGCTGCACAGCAACATTTAGCCGTGATTGAGCAGCGCATTGCTGAGGATAAAGCGTTAACAGATGAAGACCAAGCGTTGATTGTTGAATGTGCGCAGGCTGCTTTAAGCAGTTTTGCTCCGCTCGCGGCGGCTGCAGGCAAGTGAGGGTATAAATGGCACAAACCCTAGAGCATCTGTCACGCAAAAATGACACTCTGACCAGCATCAGAGGCATTGTGCGTACTATGAAAACGCTATCGGCAATTAACGCCTCGCCCTATGAGCAAGCTGCTGAGTCAATTGAGGCTTATCACCACACGGTTTTACATGGGTTAGCTGCGTTTGTTTATCGTACTGGCGGTGTGAGTGTGCTCTCACAAAATATTCAGCCTAATAAGCGTTTATTGGTGGTGTTTGGCTCTGATCACGGCTTATGCGGCAACTACAATGAGCTGCTAGCCAATGCCGTGACTGATTACAGCGCGGCTCATCCTATAGCGCAGCAGCACATTCTGTGTATTGGTTCGCGCATGGGCAATGCTTTGCTGGAGCAGGATTTAACGCCGGATGTAGTATTGATGCCGCCCGCTTCGGTGGATGGTGTCGGGCGGTTAGCGGGTGATATCGTCACACGTATTGATGGCTTGGGACGAGGGGAGCCGTTGGCTAATTTGGCGGTGACTTTGGTGTTTACTCAGCGTGCCGAACACGGCTATCAGGAAACTGTTACACGTGCTTTATTGCCGTTAGATGACAGCCTGTTGCAGCCTGCGCAGCGCTGGCAGTCACGCGCATTACCAGATTACAGCATGGCCGGTGGGGCTTTACTGTCTTCGTTGGTGCGCAATCATGTGTTTGCCAGTGTATTTCGCGCCTCTGCCGAAGCGATGGTCACGGAAAACGCCACGCGCTTAGCCTTGATGCAACAGGCCGAGGAGTCGGTGGATGAGCAGTTGGATGTGGTCAAGCAAGAGCTGAGCAACGTGCGCCAAGATGAGATTACCAATGAGTTGATGGATATCGTCATCGGCCACCTGGCCTAGGCCTGCAGAATTGTCGGCGAGCGCTTGTGAACAGGTTGTGGGCGGGCACTTGTGCCCGCGCAATGCGGTTTGCAGTCGGATCTGTGCAGGGTTTGATAGCGCAATCGTGGGCCCGCGATTAGAAGCCGTGGGCATAAATGCCCACCCTACCGTTTATCGAGAAATTGTACGGTTTGTAGGGCGGGCACTTGTGCCCGCGCAGGGGGTTCAAGCTATCAATTCGTCATCCATGCTGCGGGTGGGTTTAGGCTAGCATCCCACCATCCACAGTCAGGGTCGTGCCCGTGGTGTAGCTGGAGGCGTCGCTGGCCAGATACAGCACTGCACCAGCCATTTCGCTGGGGTCGGCAACGCGCTTAAGGGGAATGATTTGCAGCGCGTGTTTCAAGATAGCCTCGTTAGAGGTCAGCGCTGAGGCAAACTTGGTATCGGTTAAGCCGGGTAACAGCGCATTACAACGAATGCCAAAGCTGGCGCAATCTTTGGCGAACGCTTTGGTCATGCTGATTACAGCAGCTTTGGTGATTGAGTAAATACCTTGCATTAGAGCCGGTGTCATACCGTTAACCGAGGCGACATTGATAATGCTACCGCCGCCGTGTTCGCGCATCAACTTGCCAGCTTCTACCGACATAAAGAAGTAACCACGAATATTCACATCGACGGTTTTTTGGAACGCGCCTAAGTCTGTATCTAAAATATTGCCGAAATACGGGTTGGCTGCAGCATTATTGACCAAAATATCAAGGCGGCCAAATTGCTCGCGGATCTGCGCAAAAACTGCGCTGATTTGCTCCATTTCACCAATATGGCAGGCCATCGCCGTGGCTTTACCACCGGCTGCAGTAATCTTTTCCACCACGGCTTCACAGCTCTCAATGCGGCGGCTGGAAACAATCACATGCGCGCCTTGTTGGGCGAGCAACTGTGCAATGGCGGCACCAATACCACGGCTGGCGCCGGAAACAAAAGCAATTTTACCGTCTAGATCAAACAAATTGGTTTTAGACATACGATTCCCCTTAGAGATGGCGTTACAGCGTTGATTTTTTTATGACGTTAAGCGCCATCTGTTCTAACAAAGCATTGAGTTGGACAAAGGGTGCAAAGCGTTTGTCTTTGGTTTGCCCGTGATAAAAACGGTAGTAAATCTGCTGCACGATTCCGGCCAAGCGAAAGATGCCGTAGGTGTAATAAAAATCAAAATTGGTGATCTCAATACCAGCTTTTTTCGCGTAATAGTCAACGATTTCTTGGCGAGTGAGCATGCCCGGTGCGTTGCTGGGCTGGCGGCGCATCATTTGTACGGGCGGCGGGTCGCCTGCTTCAATCCAGTAAGCAAGGCTGTTGCCTAAGTCCATCAGTGGGTCGCCAATGGTGGCCATTTCCCAATCCAGCACGCCAATAATCTGCATGGGGTTATCAGGATCAAGAATCACATTATCAAAACGGTAATCGTTGTGGATAATCGCAGGCTTGGGGTGGT
Source organism: Pseudomonas sp. C27(2019) (assembly GCF_008807395.1). Taxonomy (GTDB): domain Bacteria; phylum Pseudomonadota; class Gammaproteobacteria; order Pseudomonadales; family Pseudomonadaceae; genus Denitrificimonas. The sequence goes on along the minus strand of NZ_CP043320.1, from coordinate 1,864,769 downwards.
CAGCTGGCATCTTTGCATTGAGCCAGGCTTTTACTTCAGTCCATAGCGGTGCGTCTGGGGTCAGGGCTTTTTCATAGCGATCACTCCAGCCTTTAATTTGTCGCTCAACATAGCCATCTGGTTTACCCAGCTCGGCCAAGCCGCAGGCCTGATAGTCGACTTGGTGTAAATCCACCAGCTTATCGATAAAGCTTTCACACAGCGCTTGAGTTTTATCTGCAGTGAAGTTCAGTTCAGCAGGGATGTCAGAGCGCAAAATAAGGCCTTCAACGCGCTGCATCACATAAAACTCATCGCCAATCACTGACATGTCGGTGCAATGCACATAGGCTTTGGGACAGTATGGAAAGCCTTGGTTGAGACGGTTAAGAATTAAAAACTCACGGCCCATGTCGTGCGCCGATTTGGCTTTTTTACCCAGTGGTGGACGACGTAAGACTAAGTCTTGCTCAGGGTACGACAATAAATAGTTCAGATTAGAAGCGCCACCCGGAAACTGGCGAATCGTAGGCTCGCCAGTTAGGTGCGCTAAGTGCGGCTTGAGGTAACGCGCAATCACCGCGGCGTCCAGTTCTTCCCCTTCACGCGCTTGAATGGTTTGATCAGCCAGTGACATATCTAGCCCTTATGTTTATAAATGATTGGGTAGAGGTACCTGGCATAATCTAATGGCCAGCGGATCGATCCTCAAGCGCTATGCTAGTGTTATAAGTTTAAATGTTGATGCATTATCGGTTTAACGTATAAATCCAGTTACGCTTTTAATTCGAGCCAGATCGGTGCATGGTCTGAAGGTTTCTCCATCGCACGCAATTCATAATCAATTCCTGCATTAAGCAAACGCGGCCTAAGGGCAGGGCTGGTCATAATTAAGTCGATACGCAGGCCACGCTTGGGCTGATCTTCAAAGCCGCGACTGCGGTAATCAAACCAGCTAAATTGATCATCAACCTGTGGATGCAGAACGCGAAAGCTGTCTTCCAGCCCCCAACCTTTAAGTGTTTGCATCCATTGGCGTTCTTGCGGTAAAAAACAGCATTTACCGGTGCGCAACCAGCGCTTGGCATTGTGCTCACCAATGCCAATATCAGAATCTCTGGGTGCAATATTAAAGTCGCCCATTACCACTAAGGCATCCTCTGGGCTAAAACGGCTTTGTAATAACTGCTGTAAATCTGCATAGAATTTTTCTTTGGCAGGAAACTTGGTCGGATGACTCATGTTTTCACCCTGCGGAAAATAACCATTCATAACCGTAATAGGTGTGCCATTGCTGTCGGCAAACACGCCCCAAATAAAACGGCGCTGAGCATCGTCTTCATCGCCAGGGAAGCCCTTATGAATCTCTAAGGCGGGTAAGCGCGATAGCAACGCCACGCCGTAATGGCCTTTTTGTCCGTGATAGTGCACCTCATAGCCCAAGTCTCGGATCATTTGCTCTGGAAACTGCTCATCAGCCACTTTAGTTTCTTGTAAGCCGATCACATCAGGTTGATGCGTGGTAATAAGTTCGGCTAGCTGGTGTGGGCGGGCGCGTAGGCCATTTATATTGAAAGAAATAAGTCTCATGGTAAACCTTATAGGTTGACGGTAAAATGCGTGAAAAATAAGTACTCTGTTTAGCCAAGGATAGCTAAATGATGCAGCCTCTGCGATTGTTTGGCTTGTGCCGCATTGCTTTTATTGCGTTATTGATACTTTTATTGATCGTCACAGAAAAAGATAGGCGCTGACGCTGCATGCGGAGATTAAATTTACGACAACTGATTTTGCTATTAACGGTATCCACGGCACTGCTGATACTAGGCAATACATTTTATACCAGTTATAAAACTCAGCGGACTCTATTGATTGAGCAAACCCTTGAAACCAATCAAGCCTATGCCGCTAAATTAGCAGGCAAAATTGAGGATTTTTTAGTGGCAGTGCAGCAGCAGCTGGCGTTTGCTGCGCAAGATATCCTCTTGACTGATCATAGTCCGCAGGCGCTAGAACATATTGTTGAGCGATTAATAAAGCAGTCGAATAATTTTAACTCAGTATTGATTGTTGACTCGAAAGGAACCGTTACCGCTGCATCAGAGACCATGCGCGCTTTATTGGGTGAAAAATTGCGCAGTACAGGCTCTTTGCAAGCACTTAAAGAGCGCAAGCCGCTCATCAGCCAACCCTTTAACTCTGTTGCTAAAATCAACCGCTTAATTGTTTTTATTTCTCAGCCTGTGTTTGACGCGCAAGGCAACTATTTAGGTTTTGTCGGCGGGTCTATTTATTTGAATGACGAAAGTGTTTTGCAAACGCTTTTAGGCGAGCATTATCAAACTGATCGCTCGGTTGTTTATGCAGTAAGTCAGGAGGCTCGTTTAATTTATCATCAGGACGCATACCGAGTTGGCGAGTTAGTCGATGACAACCCGGTGGTGGTTAAAGTGATTGCGGGTCAGGCAGGAAGTCAACAGTTGGCCAACACACTGGGCGTTGAAATGCTCGCTGGCTACGCGCATGTGCCAAGTGCGGGTTGGGGTGTGGTTACCCAGCGTTCTTTAGATGCGACCTTGTTGAGCATGAACCAGCAGATGTTGGCTGTTGCAAAGTATAGTTTTCCATTCTTTGTCTTGGTTTTGTGGGTGGTGTGGGTGGTGTCACGCTGGATTTCTAAACCGCTTTGGCAACTTGCGCAGAGTGCTGGATATTTAGATCGACCCGATGTTAAAGCAAATATTTCTGCTGTTTCAGCGTGGTACTTTGAGGCAGCACAACTGAAACGTGCGATGTTACGTGGCTTGGCTGGCCTGAATAGAAAAATAGGACAGTTGAGTTTAGAAAACATTACCGACCCACTGACTGGCCTGCTCAATCGCCGTGGCATGCAAGCGATGTTGGATGAGTGGGAAGTGGCTGGGCAACCGTTCTCTATTATCATGGGTGATATTGATCACTTTAAGCGTATCAATGATGAGTTTGGTCACGATGCGGGTGATGAGGTTCTGATCACTCTTGCTAAGCACATGCAAGAATCCTCACGACCAGATGACTTGGTGTGCCGTTCTGGCGGTGAGGAGTTTATCCTCTTGCTGCCAAAAACCGATGCCAGTGTTGCCCTTAAAGCAGCAGAACGCTTGCGTCAGCGTGTTGCCAGTGAACTATGTCCAAGCACTGGTCAGACGGTCACTATGTCGTTTGGGGTTGCCAGCTGGCCTTGCGCTGGAGCGACGGTTGCAGAGGTGATGAAAAATGCTGACCAAGCATTGTATGCAGCAAAAGAAGCTGGACGTAATCAAGTTCATCACAACCAATAAACATGCTGATAATACTTGCAGCTGAAGTGTTGCAGCTGCAAAGCCAGTGTTTCATGGTAATGCATATAGGTTGGCGGTAAAGTATGTGCGGATAAACACGACGTATAAGCGACAGAGGCAAAGCCTTGTCGCTGCAATTGCATGGCTTTATTACGTTTTTGAAACCTTTTGATCGCTACAAAATAATCACGGATACCGGCACTGCATGCGCAAGTTAACGCTACGACAACTGATTTTGTTATTAACGGTATCCACTGCGCTGCTGATATTAGGCAATACGTTTTATACCAGCTATAAAACTCAGCGTACTTTGTTGATTGAGCAAACCCTGGAAACCAATCAGGCCTATGCCTCTAAATTGGCGAGTAATATTGAGGATTTTTTAGTGGCAGCGCAGCAGCAATTGGCCTTTGCTGCGCAAGATGTCATTTTGAGTGATCATAAAGTTGAGAATTTAGATCATATTGTTGAGCGATTGATAAAACAAACGGACAGTTTTAACTCGGTTTTGATTGTTAACGCACAGGGCGAAGTAATTTCTGTTTCAGAGACTGCACAAAATTTATTAGGTAAAAAACTGCAAAGTACGGGTTCTCTGCAAGCACTCAAAGAGCGTAAGCCATTAATCAGTGAGCCGTATAACTCTAATGCCAAAGCCAGCCGTTCTATTATTTTTATTTCTCACCCTGTGTTTGATGCGCAAGGCAGCTATTTAGGCTTTGTTGGTGGCTCGATTTATTTGAATGAAAAAAGCATTTTGTATTCACTTTTAGGCGAGCATTATCACGCGGATGAATCCTATATTTATGTTGTTGATCGGCATGCGCATTTAATCTATCATCAGGATTCCTCGCGTGTCGGTGAGAATGTGTCGAGTAACCCTGTGGTGGCGAATATCAATGCCCAACAGACTGGCAGTCAGCAGTTAATCAACTCTAAGGGTATTGCAATGCTTGCTGGTTATGCGCCAGTGCCAAGCTCCGGTTGGGGAGTGGTTACCCAGCGCTCTTTAGCGGCCACGCTGATGGCTATGAATCAGCAAATGTTGGCTGTGGCAAAGTACAGTTTTCCAATGTTTGTGCTGATTATGTGGGTGGTGTGGGTCGTTTCGCGCTGGATTTCTAGACCGCTTTGGCAACTTGCACACAGTGCTGAGTATTTAGATAGATCTGAGGTTAAAGCAGATATTTCTGGTGTTTCAGTATGGTACTTTGAGGCGACGCAGCTTAAGCGTGCGATGTTACGCGGCTTGGCTGGCCTGAATAGGAAAATTGGACAGTTAAGTTTAGAAAATATGACCGACCCACTGACAGGTTTGCTTAATCGCCGCGGTATGCAAGTCGCGCTGGATGAGTGGCAGCAGGCTCAGCAACCATTTTCTATTATCATGACTGATATTGATTATTTTAAGCGTATCAATGATGAGTTTGGTCATGATACGGGCGATAAGATTTTGAAGTTTATAGCCAAACATATGCAAGAATCATCGCGCCCTGATGATGTGATCTGCCGTGTCGGCGGTGAAGAGTTTGTGCTGTTACTGCCAGAAGCGGATCAAGGCATTGCTTATAAAGCGGCTGAGCGCTTACGGGCTCGAATCGAGAGTGATGCCTGCCCGTGTGTTGGAAGGCCGGTTACCCTCTCGTTTGGCGTGTCCAGTTGGTCGCCTGAACAAAGCAGTATTGCACAGGCAATGAAAAATGCTGATCAGGCATTGTATGTTGCAAAAAATGCAGGGCGCAACCGCGTGTGTAATGGTTAAGCCGCCTGTTAAAACAAGCTGTGCTTGCGTTGGCTGTAACTAAGGTGACCACAATGAGTTGCTATGTCTATTAATACCTTATATTTGGTTCGCAGGCTGGTGCTCTGCGCGCTACTGATGCTGTTGGCTATGCCAGCGATCGCTGCTGACCGTGTGCAGGTGACGGTGACGCCGAAAAGTAGTGAGTTAAAGAAAAATATTGAGGCCTATATTGGTGAACTTGCCGAAGGTGATCGACGTACTTTGCAGGCCGCCAAACGTGCTGTGCAGAAGCAAGCTCGTTTGGCCAGTCAAGCACTGGGTTATTATCAAGCGCAGATTGTGGTGCGCATTAGCGAAGGGGACGAGCCAGTCTTGCATGTTGAGGTTGAACGTGGTGATCCGGTACGTTTGCGCACAGTCAATATTCAGGTCAGAGGTGAAGCAGCTGAGTTGCCGGCATTTACTGTAGCGGATGATAAACGCTTAGAAGTTGGCGCACGTCTTGATCACAGTGCCTATGACGACGTGAAAAGCATGTTGCAGAATCAAGCACTACGTTTTGGTTTTTTTGCCGCAGAATTTAAACAAAGTGAAATATTAATTGATCCGCAAATTGGTGCAGCAGATATCAATTTGGTATTTGACAGTGGTCCACGTTATCGCTTGGGCGAGGTGCATTTTTCTGAGCACGCAAAAATTGATCCAGAGCTGCTGCAGCGCTTACTGCCGTTTACTCCAGGCACGCCCTACAGCTCTGCACTGGTGGCTCGGCTGAGTCAAAACCTGCAGTCCACAGGCTATTTTCAACAGGTTCGGGTGGATGCGGTGGGCACTGCCGAGGGCCCTTTAGATATTCCGGTGGATGTTGTTTTAGAACCGATTAAACCGCGCACGCTCAGTCTCGGCCTTGGCTTTTCTACTGATGTGGGCCCACGTGGACGTTTAGGCTGGGAGCGGCATCGGGTTAATCAAAGCGGGCATAAGCTTGGTTTTGACAGCGAAATATCCAAGCCTCGGCAAAATATTTCCACTTGGTACCAAATACCTTTGGCAGCACCGCTCACCGATTATGTGCGTTTCTCTACCGGCTATCAGCGCGAAGAGTTGGTCGATGCTGACAGCCGTTTGATCAATCTCGGTGTGCAGTGGCATGCACGTTTGCCCAGCGAATGGCTGAGGGTTATATCGCTGCGCTGGGAGCAAGAAGACTATGATTTTGGCAGTGGTTCCAAAGATGGCCGCAGCAGCTTTTTAATGCCTGGCATTGGCTACTCGGTGTTGCGTAGCGATTCGCCTTTAGACCCCAATCAAGGTTATCGCCTGCAGTGGGATGTGCGTGGTGCTAAGCAAGATTTTATTGCCGATGCAGATGTGTTGCATGTCACTGCGTTAGCGCGTGGCTTAGTGACCTTCGCTGATAAGCACCGCCTGCTTGGGCGTGCACAAATCGGTGCAATTGGCACCAATAGCTACTCTAAAGTGCCGCCATCGCTGCGCTTTTTTGCTGGTGGTGATCAAAGTGTGCGTGGTTATGATTATCAAACATTGTCACCGCGTGATGCGCAAGGTAATCGCGAAGGTGGCCGCTATATGTTTGCCGGTAGTCTTGAGTACCAATACAGCATTGCCGAACGCTGGCGTGTGGCGACCTTTGTTGATCAGGGTAATGCCTTTAATTCACTGACCGATACGATGAATACTGGGGTCGGTTTTGGCCTGCGCTGGGTGTCGCCGGTCGGGCCTTTACGCCTTGATTTAGCCCATGCCTTGCACGAAGACAAAGGCTGGCGCATTCACTTCTCAATGGGACCTGAGCTATGAAGCGCATCAGTGTCCGCATTGTGTTGAGTGTCGTGTTGCTGGTTGTCATGCTGCTGGCTGTGACGTTGAGCCTGCTGCTGACGCAAACAGGCAGCCGTTGGTTACTTGATCAGGTGCCTGGCTTAACGGTTGAGGGTTATCAGGGTGTGCTGCTGACGGATTGGCGCGCTGAGCGCGTGCATTGGCAGCAAGATGATCTGTCTGTGCAGTTAAATACTGTGCATATGCAGTTGCGGCCGAGCTGTTTGTTGCGCAGTGCGCTGTGCCTAGACACCCTAGAGGTGACGCGTCTTGAGTTGAATCTGCCAGAAGCAGAGACGCCGACCGAGCCTGAGCAGAGCATCACCCTGCCTGACTTAAAGCTGCCGCTGAGCATTGAAGTCAAGCGCGTGCAGCTCGGTGAATTGATCCTTAATGGCGAATCGTTGCTCAGTGATGCTGGCTTGCGTGCACGCTGGCTGGATGATGGCATTCATATCGGCGAGATTGCCCTGAGCTACCAAGACTATGCGCTGCAAGGCAAAGGTAAGATTACCCCTAGCGCAGGCTGGCCGCTGGACGTACAGCTCAGTGCGCAGCTGCCGATGCCTGATGCGCCGAGGCTGGATATCGAAGCGCAACTGACTGGCAGCGTGCAAAATTTAACCCTTAATGCGCAAACTCAAGGCTACCTTGCCGCTGATATCAAAGGGCAGGTGCAAGCACTGGATGCTGATTTACCCGCACAGCTTGAAATTAAGCTGGCATCGTTGCAAGTCACACCCGACTTGCCCGAGACACTGCAACTGGCTGACGTGATTATTGATTTACAGGGCGATATGCAAAAAGGCTATCACCTTGCCGGTCTTGCGCAGCTGCCCAATACCGCAGAACAGATGCAGCTCAGTGTGGCGGCGCTGCTAAAAACCAGCGGCGCACAATTGCAAGCGTTGCGTTTAAGTGCCAGCGCAGAAGCCTATGTTGCGCTTGAGGGCGTTGTCGATTGGCAAAATGATTTGCAAGCCGATGCGCAGTTGCAATGGCAGCATTTTCCTTGGCATAACCTGCTGGCGCAGGATGATATTCCAGTGCAACTGAAAACCTTAAATGGTCAGATCAGCTATAACGCAGGCGCTTATCAAGGACAGATCGACGGCGATTTAAGCGGGCCAGCCGGTCCCTTTAGCCTAACCACCGCCTTTGACGGTGATCTTGAACAGGTGCAGTTGCATGAGCTGTTGATCGAGGCAGGGCAAGGGCGTTTACAAGGCACAGCAAACGTCGGTTTTGCCGATGGCGTGCAGTGGTTAGCGGATATTCAAGCCAGCAAACTGAATCCGGCGTACTGGTTAGCAGAGTTACCGGGCGAGTTGGCCGGTGCAATCCACAGCCAAGGATTTCTGCGTGATGGTCAGCTGCAAGTCGATGCCACGGCAGACCTAAAAGGCACGTTGCGTGGCTCTTTAACGCAATTAGATGTTGATTTACACGGCACGCAACATGGGCAAGAAACGCCATTATGGCAGCTCAATAAAGCTGATATTCGTTTTGGTGATAACCGCATAACGGCCACGGCGCAGATTGATCAGGCGCTGGCTGCCGAGTTGCAGCTTGATTTACCCCGCTTAGTGCAACTGTGGCCGGGTTTGGCCGGTAAAGCGCAAGGTACGATTAAAGTATCAGGTAGTTTAGCTGAGCCGCTCGGTGTGGCGCAGCTAGAGGGGCGCGGTATTGCCTATCAAGGCAATAGGGTCGGCAAACTAACTTTGCAGGGCCAGTTGCTGGCTGCGCAGCAGGCACACATAACGCTGGATGCTGAACGCATTTGGAGCGGTGAGACTGAGTTTGGTGTCTTGCATATTGATGGGCAGGGTTCACTGGAGACGCACAGTGGCTCGTTGTCACTGAAGGGGCCGTTATTGGACACCCAGCTTAAGCTCAGTGGTGCGATGCAAGACGGTGATTGGTTAGGGCAGCTGCAGCAATTGCTGTTAAGCAGCCATCAACAAAACTGGGCCTTAGAAAAAGCCACGGCAATTGTCTATCGAAAAACGGGTGAGCTGACCGTTGCAGCGCATTGCCTAAAAGATGGACAGTCGAGCCTCTGTGCCGGCGAGCAGCGTTTATTACCGCAAACTAAAATTGATTACCAGCTGCGGAACTTCCCGCTAGCGACGCTGCAGCCTTGGCTGCCGGCTGATGCGCAGATTGCAGGGCAGGTCAATGGCGCGTTTAACGTTGAATTGCTCGATAAAGGACCGCTGGGCAAGGTGCAATTGGACGCGGGCAAAGGTCAGCTGCGGGTTAAGAATAATGACGAGTGGGAAACCTTTGCTTGGCAAACATTAAAGCTCAACAGCGATCTGACCGAGCAGGCGATTAAGTCAGTTCTGCAGCTAACAGGTGCCGATAGCGGTCATTTAGAGCTGGTGGCAGACATTGACCCGCTTTCTGAACAGAAAAAATTGCGTGGTCATTTCTTGATTGAAAATGTGGATTTGTCTGTATTGCGGCCATTTATCGACCAAGTCAGCACCATAGACGGTGTGCTTGAAGGGCGCGGTACCTTAGCCGGCACGCTGCTGGCGCCTTCTATTACGGGGTTTGTACAAATACGTGATGCCCAACTCAGTGGTGGTGAGTTGCCGGTGCCCTTTGAGCAGTTGCAGCTACGTGCTGACATTAAAGGCGAGCAGTTGCAGCTCAGTGGCGGCTGGCGCAGTGGCGAAAACGGCAGCGGCAGTATTCAAGGCCGTGTGCAGTGGGCACAGCAGTTGTTGGTTGATATTGATGTTAAAGGCGAGCAACTACCGCTGCATGCTGAGCCCTATGCCAATATTGAAATTGCCCCCGATTTACACATCAGTCTCAAACAGCAGCGCTTGTTTGTCAGTGGTGAAGTGGCAGTACCAAAAGGCTTAATCACCATTCCGCAGTTGCCTGAACAGGCGGTGCGGGTGTCGTCTGATGCGCGGGTGATTGGTCAGGCTGAGCCGGAAGCGGGCTTACAGGTGGCAATGGACATCACCTTGAATGCGGGCGCAGAGCGCTTGCGTTTTTCTGGCTTTGGCTTGACTGCGGATATACGCGGCAACTTACAAGTGGGTGACAACTTGGCCGGTCGCGGCATGCTGGAATTGCTTAATGGCCGTTACCGTGCCTATGGTCAGCGCCTGCAATTACGTCGTGCGCGCTTATTGTTTGCTGGGCCTTTAAGCCAGCCATTTTTAGATATTGAAGCAGTGCGGGTGACCGGTGATGTGACCGCTGGGCTACGTTTAACAGGACCTGCGACGCAACCACGCAGCGAGATATTTTCCAATCCAGCCATGAGTCAAGAGCAAGCCTTATCGTGGTTGCTGCTGGGTCGACCGCTGCAAGGTGGCGGTGAAGATGGCAATGTCATGGCGCAAGCCGCTCTTGCTTTAGGCTTGATGGGGACCGCACCAATTACCAATAAGCTGGCAGAAGTCATTGGTGTACAAGACTTTTTGTTAGAAAGTGAGGGCAGTGGCTTAACTTCGAGTGTGGTGGCCAGTGGGCGCATCAGTGAACGCATCAGTTTGCGTTATGGTGTGGGTGTATTTGAGCCAGCCAGTACCCTAGCACTGCGCTACGAACTGACCAAACGCATCTATTTAGAGGCGGCCAGTGGTTTAGCCAACTCGTTGGATGTGTTTTATAAACGTAACTTCTAGCCAGGCTTAACAAGGGTTTGGCGGCTTTCATAGGGCTGCTAAACGCGCTTTGTAGGCTTTTAAATTAGGTCGGGTAGGGCCTTTGTGGTAGACTATGCAGATCGAAGTCACCCAAAAGTGGTTTAATGTTTAGCCTGAGATCTGGTTTCACCCCCTTCTTGATGCTCCACCTCTTTGAGAAATGCTGGCGCGGCGGCCTGTAGCTGGTTTACTTCTCACATCGCACGATAGTTTAATTCGCTTTATAAAATGTCTCTTAAGCTCATTTAAAGCTTAGACGGACAACTGTATCTAGAAATTAAGGACGCTCTAAAAGAGCTGCTGTTATAAGCCAAACACTTAAATGGCTTAAGCGCTTTTTCAGAGAATCCCTAAGGGGTTTCAAAATGTATTACTGGTTTATGTTAGCTCTAGCCGTGGTTGCTGAGGTATTAAGCACTGTAGGTATGAAATACGCTGCAACCAGCTCACCAATCACCGGTTATATTGTGATGGCGCTGATGATTTCGCTGTCGTTTTACGCTTTTTCGCGCGCCGTGGTCCATATTCCACTGGCTGTTTCTTATGCGATTTGGGAAGGTTTAGGCTTATTCTTAATTGGCGTTGCCGGTGTGGTGCTCTTTGGTGAGTATTTAACCCTAGGTGAGATGTTTGCGATTGCTTTAATGCTGTTTGGTTTGCTGCTGGTAACCTTTGATAAGGGTCAGGCTGCTGAGGCGGATGATGCGGCAGTGGTTGAGTTGCTAAAGGCTAAACCTGTACGAGTTGTGCGCCCGCAGGTTAAGCCGGTGCGTATCGGTACCTTAGGCGAGGTGACGCTATGATAGTCCCTGTCTCGTTATTGATCGGTTCGGTGTCGCTGGATTTATTAGCTTGTTATTGCGTAAAGCGCTCGAAGGGCTTTCAGAAAGTCGTTTGGGGTTTGGCAGGTTTGTTGGCGATTATTAGTGCCTTTGTTCTCTTGAGTTTTGTTGTGCGCCATATTCCGCTGGGTATTGCCTATTCAATTTGGGGTGGTATGGGTGTGCTGGGTACAGTGCTGCTGGATCGTCTGCTGTTTAACTCGCGTTTAGGTAAGCAGGGTATGATTGGCGTGGCTTGTATTGTTGCTGGTATCGTGGCGATGCAATTGTAATTTTGTTTTTTGTTTGGGGCGCGGGCGTCCGCCCGCAGCCCCTTTCCTGCACCATCCTTGGCTCTCCATATTTCTAATTTTTGCTGGCTTGAGTTTTTAGAGGGCGTGCAAACCCTAGCGCTGATCAATGCTCTTGCTTTAAAAGAGCCGTGCTACAGAATCGTAAACAACATCAATGATCAATCGCAGTGTGCGGGTGTTGTGGCGAGCGAAGCCAAGGATGGCGTAGCGCCCGCATCACGCCAGGAGGGCGTGTTAAGGGAAGAACAACACTTGCACGCTGCAACATGCGCAAATTGTTCCTGAAGGTTTTTTTATTTGAGGTGTAATGGCCATTAACAATTGCGTGGCATAGCGTACTTCGGGGTAGGTGTTTTTCCGTCGATGAACCCATCCTGGGTTCAACTCCGGCGCTCGCCGTCCTTGGCTCGCTCATCACACCAACCCCGAAGCACTCGTTGATCAAAGGCGTTGTTATTAAGATTGATATAAGGCTCGTCTATTTCTGGAGGTTTTAATATCTCGGTAGCAGGTATTAGTCATCATAACGGCATACACAACCACAGTTTAATTCAACAAAAGCGGCAAGCCCTTGCCGCTTTTGTGTTCATGGCTATCAAATCATAGTCCCCGCATAATTTTATAGTGGCACGGTCTTTGCATTAATCCTCACACATAGCTACGGGCGTCAATTGCCCATCGCGGAGGATTTACCATGGACAAGATGCTCTATATCTCCATGACCGGCGCAAGCCACAATACAAAAGCCTTGCAGTCGCATGCCAATAACTTGGCCAACGTCTCGACCAGCGGCTTTAAACGCGACTTTGAACAAGCGCGTTCCATGCCTGTATTCGGAGATGGCCTACCGGCGCGTGCCTATGCGCTGAGTGAGCGCCCAGGCACAGATTTTACTGCAGGCACATTACAAGAAACAGGGCGCGACCTCGATGTTGCCGCCATTGGCGATGCTTGGCTGGCCGTACAGTCTGCAGATGGCAGCGAAGCCTACGTGCGCACTGGCAGCTTGCAAATTGATGCGCTGGGCATGTTACGTACCGCTGCCGGTTTACCAGTAATGGGTAATGCCGGACCGATTGCCGTGCCGCCAGAGCAGAAAGTCGAAATCGGCCAAGACGGCACCATCAGTATTCGCGCATTGGGCGAAGCGCCCAGCGTCATGGCAGAAGTGGATCGCTTAAAGCTGGTTATACCTGATCCTAAGCAATTAATAAAAAGTGCTGATGGTTTAGTGCGTGCGCGTGACGGTCAGCCGTTTGAGGCCGATGCCAATGCGCGCGTGACCTCCGGTTTTACTGAAGCCAGTAACGTCAACGCGGTTGAAGAGATGACAGCGATGCTGTCGCTATCACGCCAATTTGAACTGCATGTGAAGATGATGCGCACAGCCGAGGATAATTCCTCAGCTGTGGCACGGGTTATGCAGTTAAGTTAGTTATAAAGCCAATTAGGTATTGCAGCGTCATAAAGTCGACGCTCGAGGAGAACGAACATGCTTCCAGCACTTTGGGTCGCTAAAACAGGTTTATCCGCACAGGATATGAACCTCACAACGATTTCGAATAACTTAGCCAACGTCTCAACCACGGGCTTTAAGCGTGATCGGGCCGAGTTTGAAGACTTGCTCTACCAGATTCGTCGCCAACCCGGCGGGCAGTCCAGTCAAGACAGCGAGCTACCCAGTGGTTTACAGCTGGGTACCGGTGTGCGCATTGTCGGCACGCAAAAAATATTCACCGCTGGTAGCCTGCAAACCACAGAGCAGCCGCTAGATATGGCGATTAACGGCCGTGGTTTTTTCCAAGTCTTGATGCCTGATGGCACCGTCTCATACACCCGTGACGGTAGTTTTCATCTGAGCTCTGACGGCCAAGTGGTGACCTCCAATGGTTTTGCCTTAGAGCCAGCGATTATGCTGCCGCCAGAAGTGCGCACCTTTACCGTTGGTGAAGACGGTACCGCCACGGTGACCACCGCCGGTAACCCACAGCCACAAATCGTCGGCAATATTCAAATCACAGACTTTGTGAATCCTGCTGGCTTAGAAGCCATTGGTAATAACTTGTTCTTAGAAACCGCAGCCAGCGGTGCGCCGCAAGACGGCACGCCAGGTCTCAATGGTCTGGGTACGGTATTGCAAAACACCTTAGAAAACTCAAACGTCAGTGTGGTGGAAGAATTGGTCAATATGATCACCACGCAGCGTGCCTATGAAATGAACTCAAAAGTCATTTCCACGGCGGATCAAATGCTGTCGTTTATTACTCAGCAGCTTTAATAGACTTAAGTGGAGTCGTGTGATGAAACGTTCATTAATTCTGGTCAGCCTTGTTACATCGGTGGTAATGGTGGGTTGCATGCCGCTGCCACCTAAGCCTGATGATCCTTATTATGCGCCCGTTTTACCGCGTACCCCATTACCTGCCACGCAAACCAATGGTGCTATTTATCAGGCGGATTTTGACAACAACTACTTTACTGATCGCAAAGCATTTCGCGTTGGCGATATTATTACCATCAGCTTAAACGAGCGCACCCAAGCCAGTAAAAATGCCAGCTCACAAATCCAAAAAAACAGTGATGTGGATATCGGCGTGCCCAATATCCTTGGTATGGCCATTACACCCAAAAACCCACTGTCAGGATTAAGTGCGCTGGGTATGACTAATGATAAATTAAGTTTAGAGGCCGGTTATGGCGCTGAACGCGCAACTCAGGGCTCAGGGCAAACAGGGCAGAGCAACAGCCTGTCGGGTTCGATTACTGTGACCATTGCTGAAGTGTATCCCAATGGCGTACTGGCAGTGCGCGGTGAAAAATGGCTGACATTAAATACTGGTGATGAACTGGTGCGCATTTCTGGCATTGTTCGCGCCGATGATATCAGCACCGATAACGTGGTTTCTTCAACCCGCATTGCTGATGCACGCATCACTTATTCGGGTACCGGTGCATTTGCTAATGCCAGTAAGCCGGGCTGGTTGGATCGTTTCTTTCTTAGCCCATTATTTCCGTTTTAAAGGTAGGACTGAGTATGCATAAGTATTGGATTGCCTGCCTTGCAACGCTACTGATCAGTGGCTTGGCGCAAGCAGAGCGCTTGAAAGACCTCGCCAGTATCCAGGGCGTGCGCAGTAACCAATTGATTGGTTATGGATTGGTGGTGGGTCTTAATGGCAGTGGTGACCAAACCACACAAACGCCGTTTACCGTGCAAACCTTTAACAACATGTTGGCGCAATTCGGTATTAAAGTGCCGCCGGGTGGCAACGTGCAGCTGAAAAACGTTGCTGCAGTCTCCATTCATGCAGAGTTGCCAGCGTTTGCGCGTCCGGGTCAAACCATTGACATCACCGTCTCGTCGATTGGTAACGCAAAAAGCCTACGCGGCGGCAGCTTGCTGATGACACCCTTAAAAGGGATTGATGGCAACGTCTATGCCATTGCCCAAGGTAACTTAGTGGTCGGTGGTTTTGACGCCGGTGGTGCTGATGGCTCGCGCATTACTGTCAATGTTCCGTCAGCCGGACGCATTCCTTCTGGCGCCACCGTTGAGCGTGCTGTACCCAGCGGTTTTAACCAAGGCGAGTATTTGACCCTGAATTTAAACCGCCCTGACTTCACCACGGCGAAAAACATTGTTGATGCCTTAAATGACATGCTTGGCCCGCAGGTTGCACAAGCCATGGATGCCGGCTCAATCCGAGTGGCAGCACCGGCAGACCCTACACAGCGAGTGAGCTATTTATCAGTTATTGAAAACTTAGAGATTGAAGCCGGACAGGCCGTGGCTAAAGTGATTATTAATGCACGCACCGGCACCATTGTGATTGGTCAAAACGTGCGCGTACAGCCCGCAGCGGTGACGCACGGTAGCTTAACTGTGGTGATCACTGAAGACCCTATAGTGAGCCAGCCAGAAGCCTTTTCTGAAGGACAAACAGCGGTTGTGCCACGCTCTAGAGTCAATGCAGTAGAAGAAGCCAAGCCGATGTTTAAGTTTGGCCCAGGTACCACACTGGATGAGATTGTCCGTGCGGTAAATCAGGTGGGTGCAGCCCCCTCTGACTTGATGGCAATTCTTGAAGCCCTCAAGCAGGCAGGCGCGCTGCAAGCCGATCTGATTGTGATTTGAGGATAGTGTTATGAACTTGCACAGCACCATCGTAGCCGATAGTGGCGCTTATACTGACTTAAACCGCCTGCACCAGCTTAAGGTCGGTGAAGGGCGTGACAGTGAAGCCAATATTCGTAAAGTCGCGCAAGAATTTGAATCATTGTTTCTCGGCGAAATGATGAAAGCCATGCGCGCGGCGGGTGATGTGTTGGCTGATGACAACTTTATGAACACCAACGAAAGCAAAACCTACCGCGACATGTACGATCAGCAATTGTCGATCACCTTGTCGCAAGGTAAAGGCATGGGTATGGCTGATGTCTTGACCCGCCAGCTGTCACAAGCACCAAAACCCAGCACTGCTAATCCGTTTACTCAAGAAGCTGTAGCGCCATTGACCGCAGCAGAGCAACCGGCAGCAGCGCCAGTAATAAACGCACTGCAGCCTAAAGTGAATAATGTTTCCCTTAATAGTCAGCGTGACGACACAGCATTACTCAATCAACGCCGTTTAGCCTTACCGGTGACCGCGGCAGGGCGTTCATTAGCAGGAATTGGAGCCGCTGCACAAGAAACCTTAAGCGCAGGCTTGGCTCAGCAATCCAATCAAGTACAGCAAGATTGGCAGGCCGCGCGCAGCTACCCAGCACCGCGTCAGCCGGCCATAGAAGTGGCAGGGCAAGCAGCCACAGCCACGGCTGCAGACTTAAACCGTAAGCAGTTTGCTTCGCCAGAAGAGTTTGTCGCCACCATGATGCCAATGGCTGAGCAAGCAGCGAAAAAACTCGGTGTTGATCCGCGTTACTTAGTGGCGCAGGCGGCTTTAGAAACCGGTTGGGGCAAGTCAATTATTCGTAGTGGTGCAGGCACTAGCAGCCACAACTTGTTTGGCATTAAAGCGCATGGCTGGGGTGGTGCATCAGCAAATGTCACTACTACTGAGTTTGTGCAAGGTGTCAAAGTTAAAGAGAAAGCAGATTTTCGTAGCTACGATTCTTTTGAACAAAGCTTCAACGATTATGTGAGCTTCTTGCAAAGTAATGGTCGCTACAGCCAAGCCTTGCAAGCCACCGCTAATCCTGAACGTTTTGTGACTGAATTACAGCAAGCAGGTTATGCAACAGATCCACAGTACGCGCGCAAGATCTCTCAAATCGCGCAGAAAATGCAAACCTATCAGCAGGTGGCTAGCGTTGAACTGCCACGTACCAATGTGCGGGCGTGAGGTGAATTATGGCTGATTTATTAAATATTGGATTGTCTGGATTAAGTGCAGCAAAAACTAAACTGTCGGTCACTGGCCACAATATCACCAACATCAATACGCCGGGCTACACACGTCAAGATACCGTGCAGGCCGCGCGTACGCCGCAGTTTAGTGGCGCTGGCTATATTGGCTCAGGTACTACGCTGACTGATATTCGCCGCACCTATAATGAGTTTTTAACCACACAATTACGCTCCAGTACCGCACTCAATAGCGATGTGATTGCTTATAAAAGCCAAATTGAGCAGCTCGATGGTTTGCTGGCGGGCAGCAATACTGGAGTGACACCATCGCTGCAAGCATTTTTCTCCGCGACGCAAACTGCCGCAGAAGACCCGGCTAATATTCCAGCACGGCAGCTGGTATTGGCAGAAGCCGAGGGCTTAAGCCGCCGTTTTAATAATATTTACGACAATATCAACTCGCAAAGCAGCTTTATTAATAAGCAGTTGGTCACCACCACCGATCAAATTAACCGCTTAGCGCAAACCGTGGGCAGTCTCAATGTCGCGATTGCCGGTGCCGGTAGTAATGGTCAGCAACCCAATGACTTATTAGATGCGCGCGATGAAGCGGTACGTGAACTGTCCACCTATATTGGTGTGAATGTTGTGGTGCAAGACAACAACACCTTTAACTTATCAATTGGCAGCGGCCAGCCTTTAGTGGTCGGCGGCACCGTCAACCAACTGCAAGCAGTGCCCGGGCGCGGTGATCCAAATAGGTTTGACATTGATTTTGTCAGCGGCGGTTCACGGCAAAATATTACCAGCAGCATTAACGGCGGTGAAGTCGGTGGTTTACTGCGTTATCGCAATGAAGTATTAGACCCAACAGTGAATGCTTTAGGACGCTTAGCGCTGAGCATTAACTCTGAGATCAATAGTCAACTGGGCCAAGGCTTGGACCTGAAAGGGCAGGTGGGAACCGCTCTGTTTAATGATATCAACGACCCAAAGCTCGCTGCTTTGCGTGTCCGCCCGATGGCTAACAATGTTGGTAGTGCCAGCGGCGCAATGAATATCACTAATACCAAGTTGTTGACCACCAGTGATTATCAACTGGATTTTGATGGAACTAATTACAGTGCGCGGCGCTTAAGTGATGGCGCGATAATGACCGTTGGTCAGCCAGCGAGTCCTATACCCCATCCAGTGCAGCTCAGCTTTGCCGACAGCGCTGGCCGCGATCAAGGTTTCACTCTAGAAATAAACAGCCTGCCCACTGCAGGTGATCGTTTTATTCTAGAACCAACCCGTCGTGGCGCCACCGATATTGCCGTGGTACTGGATCAACCTGATCAGTTGGCGTTTGCCGCACCTTTTAAAGCCGAAGCTGAATTGCAGAATAAAGGCAATGGCACGATTGGGCAGCCATCGGTGGAGATGGTGCTTGATCCGGCAACTTTGCCGCAGGCGAATTTTGTTGCGGATGATTTAAGACTGGATAACCTCAAAGCCGTTAACAACATGGGCTTGCGTTACGATGAAGCCACAAGCTCGATGGTGTTTAACACGCCATTACCGCCGGGTGTTGTCAGTATCACTACGGTTCCTACAGAGGGTATGACAGCAGCAGCGCCCGTAGCGATCAGCGGTTTACCTATCACTCCAGGACAAGCCAATCAACTCAGCTACGCCGTTGTGGTTAATGTGGGTGGCGTTACGCAAAGTTTCACCATCAATCAAACCATCAGCGGCCGCCCACAAAATAATGATCAGTTTACGGTTGGTTTTAACCAAAACGGTGTTTCAGATAACCGCAACGCATTAAAACTGGCTGACTTGCAGAATAAACAAGTGGTCGGCGTGGATGCCAATATCACCGGCATTGCTACGGGTGTCAGTTTTAATGATGGTTATGGCGATATGGTTGAGCGCGTTGGCACCTTAACTGCCCAAGCGAGGCAGGATGATATCGCCACCGGCGCAATCCTTAAGCAGTCAACCGATAACCGTAACTCGTTGTCTGCGGTGAACTTAGATGAAGAGGCAGCAAACTTGATCCAATTTGAGCAATATTACAATGCCTCTGCGCAAGTGATTCAAGTTGCACGCTCAGTGTTCGATACATTACTTAATGCATTTAGATAAAACTTTGGCTGCGCAGATCAGCAGCCAGAGATATTAGGAGTCAGGCCATGCGTATTTCCAGCCTACAAGCATTTCAAAATGGCGTGCAAGGATTGCAACGTAACTATGCCGCGGCGATTCGCACCAATGAACAAATCAGCAGCGGTAATCGTATTTTAACCCCGGCAGATGATCCGGTGGCCTCGGTGCGCTTGATGCAGCTTGAGCAGCAACAAAATATGCTCGGCCAATACAAGTCTAATCTGAGCGCTGCCAATAACAGCCTTGTCCAAGAAGAGTCGACTCTTAATTCGGTTAATACCATCATGCAGCGCGTGCGTGAATTGGCCGCTGAGGCAGGTAATGGTGCGCTCAACCAAAACGATCGCCAATCCATTGCTTCAGAATTGCGCGAGCGTGAAGATGAGCTCTTAGGCTTGATGAATACTCGCAATGCACGTGGCGAGTATTTATTTTCCGGTTTTCAAGGTAAAACCCAGCCCTTCGAGCGCCAAGCTAATGGCAGTTATGCCTATCAAGGTGATGAAGGTCAGCGCAAATTACAAATTGGCAGCTCACTTAATGTGGCAATCAGTGATAACGGTAAAAAAGTTTTCCAGAACATCACTAACGCTGCACGCTTGGATGCTAATTTGACCTCAACGCCCAGCTCGACCTTGACTGTTTCTAAACCCTTGGTCCAAGACGAAGTGGCTTTTTCCGGTAGCCCCGCTTTTCCAAGTGGCGGCATTGAAATTCGTTTTACTGATCCAGCGGCGACGACCCCACCGGGCAATCCAAAAGAGTACACCATTTATGATGGCGCAACGCCTGTGCAAACAGGGATCATGGATGATGACGATAAACGTCAAGACTCCTTGGTCTTTCGTGGCGTTGTGGTGCACTTTGATGGTGTGCCCGCAGGCGGTGAAAGTATTACTGTTACGGCTGATCCAACCCGCGAGAAACAAGGCGTGCTGGATACTATCCATCAGTTACGTATGGCCCTAGAAGGCAGCCCTGACAGCCCAGAAGGTAACCGCACCACCCGCGATGCCGTAGCAGCGGCGCTGACCAATATTGATCATGCTATGGTTAATATTGACAGCACTCGCGGTGATATCGGTGCGCGGATGAATATGATTGAAACCACGCAAACCGATAACGAAGACGTCAGTCTGATCAATAAAACCGTGCAGGCTGAGTTGCGCGAAGTGGATTATCCCGAGGCCTTATCAAAGTTGGCCTTTCAGAGCGTGGTGCTGGAAGCCGCGCAGCAGAGTTTTGTCAAAATCAGCCAGTTGAATTTGTTTGACAAAATACGCTAGGTAAAACCTCTAGTAGCTCTAGCAGTTACGTGGGTGCTTTTGTATTTATTAGCTCAGTGCAAATAGAGTTGTTTTAAAAAAAGTAAAAAAAACACAAAACGCCTAAAGTTATTACAGATACAGGCGATAGATATAATGAATACGATATAACTGGAACACCTAGAGCCACACAAACCAACGCTCGTCCCAGTTAGATTTTTTGATCAGCCCATTGGAGGCATTTACCATGGCACTAACAGTAAATACAAACATTGCGTCTCTTAATACTCAACGCAACCTAAGCTCGTCTTCCAATGCGCTGGCGACCTCTTTAGAGCGTTTATCAACTGGTTCACGCATCAACTCTGCAAAAGATGATGCGGCGGGTCTGCAGATTTCTAACCGTTTAACCAGCCAAATTAATGGCTTGGGTGTAGCCGTACGTAACGCCAACGACGGTATCTCTTTAGCGCAAACCGCTGAAGGTGCATTGCAGCAGTCGACTAATATTTTGCAGCGCATGCGTGATCTATCGCTACAATCTGCTAACGGTTCTAACTCTGCTAATGAGCGTCAAGCTTTGAACAGTGAAGTCAAGCAGTTGCAATCAGAATTAAATCGTATTTCAGAAACCACAACCTTTGGTGGTCAGAATCTTTTGGATGGTACTTTTGGCACGAAAAGCTTCCAGGTTGGTTCCAATGCTAATGAGACTATTGGTGTGACTGTGAATGCGGCTTCTGCGAAAAGCGTAGGTGCTGATCGTCTTGGTATGACGGGTACAGGATTTGGAGCCATTACTGCTGCTGCTGCTGACTTGACTACTAATGCGCCTGCAATTGTGGCTGGTACCTTAACAATTACAGGTAGTAATGGTAAAGCAACTGCTGTTGATGCTCTAGTTGCTACCGATTCAGCGAGCGCTGTTGCAACTAAAGTTAATAACAGATCTGAAACTACAGGTGTAACTGCTGATGCCCGTACAGGGGTGCAACTGTCTGGTCTTGCCGCTGCAGGAAACGTCAGTATGAGCTTGGGAAGTGGTACGGCTGCAACAACAGCTGTTATAAGTGCAAACGTAACCAACCCAAATGATCTGAGCAGCCTTGCGAACGCAATTAATGAGCAGACTGGTAAAACGGGTATCACTGCATCGCTAACCGATAGTAATAGTAAAATGAAGCTGGTCAATGAAGCTGGCGATGATATTACAATTGAAGATTTTGCGATTGCTGGATCCACTGGAAATCTTGTTGCACTTGACACAATGAAATACGATGGGAAAATTGATACTAGTAGCACGGTAACTTTAACTGATGCTTTACATAGTACGACGGTAAGAGGCCAAGTTCAAATTGAGTCTGCAGGCGCATTCCAAGTTTCTGCTGACACAGCAGCTATGGTTGATGCAGGAACATTAGCTGTCTCTAAACTGACTTCTGTTGCTGATATTGATATCAGTTCACAAGATGGTGCTCAGAGTGCAGTTTCGGTGATTGATGCGGCGATGGTGTCTATCGATAAAAACCGAGCTTCTTTAGGTGCGACCCAAAACCGCTTCGAGAACACCATCTCTAACTTGCAAAACATCAGTGAAAACGTCTCGGCCGCTCGCGGTCGTATCCAAGACACTGACTTTGCTGCAGAAACTGCAAATCTGGCGAAAAACCAGATCCTGCAACAAGCAGGTACCTCGATCTTGGCGCAGGCCAATCAGTTGCCGCAAGCAGTTCTTAGCTTGTTAGGCTAATGAACGGTCGTTAGTGGCATACTCAGGGGCAGTGTTTAACACTGTTCCCTGTTTTGGTTTGTAATGAGGTGAAGTATGGATATTAAAACAGACTACCGCTTGCCTCCCGCTATCACCGCAAGCGATACAAAAACGCCAAAGCAGGTAACGGCTGAGCAGCCTGCAAAAAATGCTGAGACAGTGCGGGCGACAGCACGTGAAGAACGTACTGGTACGGTTGAGTTAAATTCTGCGGCGGCAGCACTTGAGCGTGATACCTTGCAAGAAGCAGTCGCAAATATGCAAGATTTCACCCAAAATATTCAGCGCAGTTTAAGTTTTTCAATCAATGAAAGCACGGGGCGCACCGTGGTTGAAGTCACTGATAAGGCGACCGGTGATGTGATTCGACAATTACCGACTGAAGAAGCGCTACGTTTGGCCGAAAGCTTAGAGGAGATGCGTAGCTTGCTATTTACTGCGCAGGCATAATAGACAGGTGCAGACAGTGCACAACTAGATTTAAACTTAAAGCTAAGCTTTGAGTTGTTAGAGCAGCCTAACGGGCTGGCTCAACATAATTAAACATCAGACAACTGGTGAAGGTGGTGAGTATGTCAGGTATTACAGGTATAGGCTCCGGCCTTGATATTAACAGCATTGTTAAAGCGATGGTTGATGCAGAAACTGCTCCCAAAGCTGCGCAGTTAAATCGCCTTGAGAAAGCTACTACCACTAAAATTTCAGCATTAGGCAGCTTAAAAGGTGCACTGAGTAATTTTCAAACCACCATGAAAGACTTAAATAAAATGTCTTTGTTTGAAAATCGTACAGCTGTGTCTTCAAATACCAGCGCACTGACTGCTAGCGCGAGTAAAACAGCCTTGTCCGGTAGCTACAGTGTTGCTGTGCAGCAATTGGCCAGCGGCAGTAAAGTGGCGACGGATGCTGTCAGTAATTTTTCAGCGACTGGCGCCGGAACATTGACAGTCAGTTTAGGCGCTAATGATGACAATGCTGTCACTGTTGATATTGAAAACGGCGCATCCTTAGTTGAGATTCGTGACGCCTTAAATGAACAGCTAAAAGATAAAGGTATCAGCGCAAATATTGTTAATAATCCAAGCACGAACACCTCGCAATTGGTATTTACTTCTACAGAAACTGGTTTTGGCAAAGATATTTCTGTGGTGGGCAGTAGTAATGGCGGTCTTGATGCGTTCAATATTAACGGCGCAAGTAAGGCCGGCGACGGGACTGCTGGCTATTTAGAGCAAGCCGCTAATGCCAAATTTACCATTGATGGCTTAATGCTTGAGAGTGCCAGCAACACCATTGATAACGCCATACCTGATGTCACTTTTACTTTAAAAAACACCACTGAAGTTACTTCAAGCAATGGCGATGTGCAGAGCAAACCATTAACAGTTACCGTAGGCCAAGATAACAGCGGTGTTAAAAGCCAATTACAAAAGTTTGTTGATTCTTACAATGAATTGATAAAAGTAAGCAGTGAATTAACCGGTGTCACTAAAGTAGGTGATGGCAAACCGCCTGTAGTGGGTGGCTTAGTGGGTGACGCAACAGTGCGCACGTTGCTGAGTGGCATGCGTAATGAGTTAACTAAGTCGTCGGGTGTTGAAGGAGTGGGGATGCTTGTTGATTTGGGCATTACCACGCAAAAAGATGGCACCCTAAAAATTGACGACGAAAAGTTGGGTAAAGCTCTAGAAAGTAATTTTGATGCTATTGCGCAGTTTGTTGCAGGTGATAATGGCCTGATGACGCGAATGGATAAACGTATCAGCGGTTACGTTGAAACCGGGGGCGTATTAGAACAGCGCATTAAAGGTTTAACTACCACGACATCAACGATTGATACACAACGTGAAGCTCTGATTCGTCGTACCGGACAAATTGAAGCGCGTTTATTTAAACAATTTAACGCAATGGACGCCCTAGTAGGCCAATTAAACGCAACCGGCGACAGCATTGCTCAATCCCTAGAAAACTTACCTGGATTCGTTCGCAAGGATAAAAAATAGATGAATAAACCCATGCAAACCTATAACTCTGTGGCTGCAGGTCAAGATCTAACCCCTTACCAAGCGGTGGAGCTGCTCCTTGATGGCGCCTTAGAGTGTATTTCCAAAGCACTGATTGCCCAGCAAGAAAACAACGCGGCGCAACGTGGTGAGGCGGTCGGAACCACGCTCACCATTATTGGTTTGCTGCAGGACAGTCTCGATAAAACACTGGGTGGCGAGTTAGCGGAAAACCTTGATGCCTTATACGATTATATGACTCGCCGTTTAGCCGGAGTGGCTGTCGACAAGACCCCACATAGCTTAGAAGAAGTCCAAGGCATCGTGTTACAGCTGCGTGAAGGCTGGTCACAGATTGATCCTGCCAGCGAACCAAAAGAATTGTAAGAAATGGCTAAAGAAACAGCGGTCGTTGACGATATAAGGAATAGTAGAAACACTTATGGAGCACGATGTTATGAATGCAATGACCGCTATGCGTCAGTACCAGTCAGTCAACAATCAGGCGCAAGCGATTGAGGCTGATCCGCACCGTTTAATTCAAATGCTGATGGAAGGTGGCTTAACCCGTTTAGCGCAAGCACGTGGTGCCATGGAGCGTAACCAGACCGCACTTAAAGGTGAACTGCTCAGCAAAGCAATCGGCATTGTCGGTGGTTTACGTCAAGCTTTGGATGTACAGAAAGGTGGCGAGTTAGCGGAAAATTTAGACCGCTTGTATGAATATATGACCACCCGTTTAATGGAAGCGAACCTGAAAAACGATCCAGCTATTGTTGAAGAAGTATCTGACCTGTTGCGTGAAGTAAAAAGTGGTTGGGATGCTATTGCAGCATAAGTTGTGTTGACCAGAGGCAAGTACAATGAGATCAAGCACTGTTGAGCAACTGCAAAACACCAGCACGGCTTTGCGCGATGCTCTAGCGCAACAAGATTGGCAGGCTGTCGGCCAGTTAGATTTGCAATGTCGACAGGCCGTTGACAGTGCGATGGCTGACCCCCAGCAGCAAAATGATGAGTTGCGTGAGCGCATGCAAGAATTGTTAGATTTATACCGTGAATTAGTCAGTGTCTGTCAGGGTGAGCAGCAGCGTATTGCTGGTGAGCTACGGCAGATTAATCAGTTCAAAAAAAGCGCTAAAGTCTACCAAATGTTTGGTTGATCGCTAGATTCCATCAAGAAGCCCCAAGCGCTGAATGTGCTTGGGGCTTTTTTATTAAAAATTGACGTCATAAAATTGACATTGGATGCGTTTTTGACTTTACTGAAGGCGGTTTGCTGACATGCCTGATTAGCGTCCTTTATTTCTAGAGTTTAAGTAGTTCTTATGTGGCGAGAAACTAAAATACTGCTGGTTCATGACCAGGAAGAGCAGCGTAAAGAATTTGCTAATATCCTTACCTTTTTAGATGAAAACCATCTTGCCTGCGCAAGTGCTGAGTGGCGTGATGCGGTAGCAGCGCTGAATTCTAATCGCGGTGTTTTATGTGTATTGCTTGGCGGGGTCGCTGACTCAAAACGCTTAGCGACTTTGGTTAAAGAATTTGTCGAGTGGGATGAGTTCTTGCCGATCATTGTGCTGGATGAGGCTGAACCTGTTGAACTGCTTGGCGAAACTAGCCTGTCCGTACTGACCCGCTTAGAGATGCCGCCCAGCTACAGTCAATTGTTGGGTGTGTTGCATCGTGCGCAAGTGTATCGGGAAGTTTACGATGAGGCAGCTGAGCGCCGCATGCAACGTGGACCGGATTTGTTTCGCAGCTTAGTGGGTGCCAGTCGTTGTATCCAAAGTGTGCGGCAAATGATGCAGCAAGTGGCAGATACCGAAGCCAGTGTGCTGATTTTAGGTGAGTCAGGTACCGGTAAAGAAGTGATTGCACGTAATCTGCATTACAGCTCCAAACGCCGTGATGGGCCTTTTGTGCCGATTAACTGCGGTGCTATTCCTGCTGAGTTACTGGAAAGCGAGTTGTTTGGTCACGAGAAGGGTGCCTTTACCGGAGCCATCAGTGCGCGCGCTGGGCGTTTTGAGTTGGCCAAAGGCGGCACTCTGTTTTTAGATGAAGTTGGCGATATGCCGCTGACCATGCAGGTTAAGTTACTAAGGGTTTTGCAAGAGCGTATTTTTGAGCGCATCGGTGGCAATAAATCGATTGATGCTGATGTGCGCATTGTTGCTGCAACCCATAAAAACCTTGAAGAGATGATTGAAACGGGCGATTTTCGTGAAGATTTGTTTTATCGACTTAATGTTTTTCCGATAGAAATGCCAGCACTGCGTGAGCGCACTGAAGATATTCCTCTTTTGATTAACGAGCTGGTGTCGCGCATGGAAAATGAGAAGCGTGCCTCGGTACGTTTCAATGAAGCATCCATCATGTCGCTGTGCCAGCACAACTGGCCAGGTAATGTACGTGAGTTGGCCAACCTGGTTGAGCGCATGGCAATTATGTACCCACATGGTGTTATCGGCATCAGTGAGCTGCCAAAGAAGTTTCGCTATATTGATGAAGATGATGGCATCCAAGAACTGCGCGAAGAGCTCAGTGAGCGTGCTGCTTTATTGGCGGTGGCTGAGGAAGAGCCTGTGCTGGCAAATCAGTTGCCTTCGGAAGGTTTGGACCTGCGTGAGTATTTGGCTGAGTTGGAGCAAGATTTAATCCAGCAAGCCTTGAATGAAGAAGATGGCGTGGTCGCACGTGCCGCTGAACGCTTGAATATTCGTCGCACCACCTTGGTGGAAAAAATGCGTAAATACGGCATGGGGCGTAAAGAAGAGTAAGTCTAAATTGGCTAAGCACTGGTGCTATTTATAGGTTTCTTTACAATGCGGCCCTGAGTTACTTTATGGAGCTGCAGTTATGTCGCATCATCCTGCGCACGATTCGCCTTTAGGCAAAAGTAGTACCTATATAAGCCAATATGATCCGAGCTTGTTGTTCGGCATTGCACGTGCAACTAAGTGGCATGAGTTGGGTTTTAGCGCGGACACTTTGCCCTATGTCGGCGTTGATGTGTGGAATTGCTATGAGTTGTCATGGCTGCTGCCTTCGGGTAAACCCGTTGTGGCGATTGCACAGTTTATTGTGCCGGCTGACTCGCCAAATATCATTGAGTCAAAATCGTTTAAATTGTATCTAAACTCTTTTAATCAGAGCACCTACAGCAGTTTTGCTGAGGTGCAAGCCGTGTTGTCGGCAGATTTGTCGCAGGTTGCGCAAGCGCCTGTGCAGGTTGAGTTGAAAACCTTGCGCGAAGTGGCTGCAGAGGGCCTTCATGAGCCGCAGGGTGTGTGTATTGATGATTTAGATATCAATGTAAGCCAGTATGAGCATCCTGGCGTTGAGCAGCTTGCTTGCAGCTCAGAGCAGGCTGAAGAGCAGCTTTACAGTCACTTACTGAAATCCAATTGTCCTGTCACCGGTCAGCCAGACTGGGGAACCTTGCAAGTGCATTACCGCGGTGCTGCATTGGAGCATGCCAGCTTGTTGGCGTATCTGGTGAGCTTTCGCCAGCATCAGGATTTTCATGAGCAGTGTGTAGAGCGTATTTTTTTGGATTTACAGCGTTGTTTAAAGCCGGAGTTGTTAACGGTTTCGGCACGCTATGTACGGCGCGGCGGTTTAGACATTAACCCCTATCGCAGTACGCAGCACTGCACAGTCGATAATCTGCGCTTAGCGCGGCAGTAACTTGGATTAAGATTCACACAACAAAAAACCGCGTCGCTGCGGTTTTTTATTGTCGAGTAGATATTGCCTGCTGTTTTACTGCAGTCGTGTCGGTTTGCCCGCTTTGCTACGCTCAGCTTGCCACTGTTCATGAGTTTGTGCTGTTTGCTCAGCATCAAAGCGCTCAAGAATTTTTAGATAATCTTGTTTAGATGGGTGCGCCATTACGGCGTTGCGCTCGTTAGCTTGCACAACGTAAACGGTTTGCACATTTTGGTGATCAAAAGCACGCCATTGCGCCGCATCTTTGAGCAAGGTGTAGCTATAATTTTCCAGCGCGTTGATAACAGCCTCACTTTCATAGCTTCGGCTGCGATTGACTGCGTCGGCCCATTGCTTGACCACAGTGTACGCCGATGCTGCTGCGCTGGGTGGGTATAGGTCATAGGCTTTATTGAAGTTCTCAACGAAAGCTAGGCCGGCTTTTGATTGCTCCAGCTCTGGTGCACGCCATAGCCAATG
The DNA here is from genome assembly GCF_008807395.1 of Pseudomonas sp. C27(2019). Lineage (GTDB taxonomy): Bacteria > Pseudomonadota > Gammaproteobacteria > Pseudomonadales > Pseudomonadaceae > Denitrificimonas. Next base: position 1,836,341 of record NZ_CP043320.1, on the reverse strand, counting down.
TTCAGTGCCGATGACACCAGACATTACTGTTGCCCCTGCTTGCTCAATCACTGACTGAGTTAGGTTGGGTGCAATAAATTGGACTTGATCTGTCAGGCCCATAGTCTCTGCAGTGCGCATCGCGCGCACTAAATCATGGCCATACAGCACCAGCGCGATAATGTCTGCTCCGCTGTCCTTGGCTTGTTGTAGAGAAGCGTTGTAATCAGACTGCTTAGCTGTGGGGAATGGCAACAGCACGCCTTTGTGTTGACTGCTGTCTAGGCTGTTGGTGTTTTCGCGTAGGGCTTGCTCGGAGCTGTGTCCCCAAGTGTAATCTGCCGTTATGTAAAAATACTTTTTATTCGGCATGTTTTCTGACAGGTACTTGCCAAGGGCGCGGCCTGTCATGGTTGCGCTGCTGCTCTCACGGAACACATAGCGATGGCCGTTCTTGCCGGTGACATCATTGGAGTAGCCGATGGTGGCAAAATACAAAGTATTGAGTTGCTGCGCGCGTGCGCTGGCAGCAATTGCAACAGCACTGGAGACGCTGCCGAACAGCATCACAGCACCGTCTCCAATTAATTTATCAACATTACGTGCTGCTTTTTCTGGTCGTGAAGCAGTATCGCGAGTAATGATGTGTATATCACGTCCAAGTACGCCGCCTTGACTGTTTATTTCATCAATAGCTAATAAGGCGCCGCGCATTTGCGCTAAGCCTTCTTCTTTATAGTGGCCTGTGCGGGGGTAATTCAGACCGATAATAATTGGATCAGCGGCCAGCGCTGAAACGCTCATTGCAACCCATAGGGCTAAAGCAGAGAACATACGAATCACAAGAAACTCCTTAAGGTTGGAGCATAAAAGAATAAAATAAAGCGTGACTGTGCAATTATAACTAGCAGTAGGCTACTGTATATTAGTCGTACTATTACGCTTACAATTTTATCGATATTAACGAATGCGAGTTTTGACTCCAAGCAATAAAAACCATAGGTTAACTTGCTCTTTCAATTGCTGCTGTATTTCATTGGCATCTAAGTTCGTAAAAATCTGTTGTGCAAGAGGCAACTGCGCCAGAGTTTGATGTTTATTTGGGTTCTGTAGGGCCTCACCCATTTGCACCACTTCATAGAGTTGTGTCGTTGTCGCGGTGGGCGCTTCTGTGTGGTTGCTGCGGTAACGCGCGCAATCAATGATGCTGCTAGGCTGCTTCCAGGTCGTCAGCAGAATTGTGCCGATGGGCGCCGAGATCTGTTCGCAGAGCTCGTTTAACGTCTCGCTGTCGCGTGATATTTGTGGCCAGTTTTCCAGTTCGGCGAGCAGTGGTAGGCTGCCAATATCCTGAAATAAACCACCTAATAACGCATCATCAGTTGAAATACCACGCACTAAAGGTGCTAAGCAAGCTGACCAAGCAGCGCGTATTGAGGATGCATTCCAACGTGCGCGAAATACTTTCTGCAAAGGCAATTCTTTACTGATAAACATATGGCGAACTGAAAAGGCAAGCACTAGATTGCTTAGTTGATTGGTGCCCAGTCGAGCGAGTACATCAGTTAGTGAGCGACAAGGTCTTGCGCTTTTAATTAATGGGCTGTCAGCAAACTGCATTAAATATGCTGCTAGTGGTGGATCGCGATTAATGACACGGCTGAGCTGTTCTAGCGATATATAGGGGTCTTTTAATAAGCTACGGATGCGTAGCGAGTTTTCTGGCATCTGCGGAACTTTTGCTGTGCCTTTGAGAAACGCACTGAGCAAAGAGTAGTGTAGACTTTGCTGGGCTGAGCTTGATGTTGATATGGTGCCAGTCATTGACAAGTAATCCTGGTTTTTCTAGGGTGCTGAGTTTTTTTACCGCAGGTTAAATCATGACGCAGTATAACCGTATTAAGCTTGAAAAGAGTTGGAAAAAAGCGCTAGCTGAAGAGTTTGAGCAGCCTTATATGCAGCAGTTGTCTGATTTTCTGCGTCAAGAAAAACAGCAAGGCAAAGTGATTTACCCGCCAGGTGCGCTTATCTTCAATGCGCTTAATTTAACACCGCTGCCACAAGTTAAGGTTGTGATTTTAGGGCAGGACCCTTATCACGGCCCAGGTCAGGCACATGGTTTGAGTTTTTCGGTGCCTGCTGGTATCACCATACCGCCATCATTATTAAATATGTACAAAGAGTTGCAGCGTGATTTGAATATTCCGCTTGCTCAACATGGCTGTTTGCAAAGTTGGGCTGAGCAAGGTGTTTTGTTGCTAAATACAACACTGACTGTTGCGCAGGGCGAGGCGGGGTCACATGCGAAAGTTGGTTGGCAGCGCTTTACTGATCGTATTATTGATTGCGTCAGCGCGCAGTCAAATCCAGTGGTGTTTATGTTGTGGGGCGCGCATGCGCGTAGTAAAGGTGCGCGTATTGATGCTAGCAAGCACCTACTGCTGTGCTCTGTACACCCGTCACCTTTATCAGCGTATCGCGGCTTTATCGGCAACGGCCACTTCAGTCAGTGCAATAAATTCTTGCAACGCACCGGGCAAACACCAATCCAGTGGCAGCTCCCCGAACCGTAGGACGGGCACTTGTGCCCGCGTGTAGCGCTCGCGCCCTGCCACTCGCAATTCGCATTCCCACAAACAGCAAAACCGCAAGTCAACAACATTGCCCATCGCGTATTGGCAACATCGCGGGCAACGAGTGCCCGCCCTACGATAATCGCACGTGCAGCAGATACCATTAACGAGAAAACACCACCCATACGGTAGCGCGGGCACTTGTGCCCGCGTGTAGCGCTCGCGCCCTACGATTTTTGCGTGCTTAGTAAAGCAACAACAGTCACTCTATTTGCTTGGTGAGCTCTAAGAGCAAGCGTTCAATAGCGGCGTCGAGTTCGTCTAGCGCTGGGTCAATCAGCGCTACCTTGTTTTTAAGCAACGTTTCGCAGTGTTTGCAGATGGCGCGCAATTGCGGAACACCACAGTATTGTGCTGCGCCATGTATACGGTGGATGCGTTCCAGCAGGGCATTACGGTCGTTGCGCGCGCGGGCTTGTTGCAGATACTGACGGTCGCTCGGTAAGGACTCAAATAACAGCTTGAGTAATTCGTTGGCAAGTGAGTCTTTATCATTGGAAAGCGCGCGGCCCTCTTGTCGGTCGATGACCGGCAGCAGCAGATGCTCAGTTGTATTGATTGGCGCGAGTTCAGGTTGTTTTTCACTGCTGATAAAAATGCCTGTCCACTTTGCAATGCTCTGTGCTAACGAGTGTTCGCTAATGGGTTTGCTCAAGCAGTCGTTAATTCCCGATTGTAAAAACTGCTGTGTTTCGTAGGGCAGTGCATGGGCTGTCACGGCGATGATAGGTGTGGCTTTTAGTTTTTGATTTCGCTCCCAGGTGCGAATGGCTTCAGTGCATTGCTGACCGCTCATGGTGGGCATTTGAATGTCCATAAAGACAATATCAAAGTGCTCTTGTTGAAACAGAGCTAAGGCTGTATGCCCGTTATCTGCTGTGCTGACCTGTACGTTCATATCGCAGAGTAAGGTCTTGATCAGTAATAAATTTGCGGGGTTGTCATCCACGCATAATGCGTGCAATGCATGCTGCGCAGGCGCCGCTTGCGCTTGAGGACTGTCGCTAATTGACAGTAAATCGTTAATGGCGTGCTGTAAACGACGGTGACAGGCCGGCTTGCTGAGCAGTTGTTCGCAAAAGGGCCGTTCTAGTTTATTTTGGAAGATGGCAAAGTCACAGGTATTGCATAACAGTAAGACTTTGCACTGCAAATGCTGCAACTCGCTGAGGAGCAGCTGTAAGCTATAAATAGGATGCTGCTGTGTGTTTATCCCCAGCACGGCCAGCTGATAGGGTGAGGCTGTTGTTGCCGCTGCCCGCACGTCTTGAATTAAATCATCCAAGCTGTTTGGCACGTCAACCTGTAAACCGCAGTCTTCTAGTTGATGAGCAATCGCTTGCTGGGCTAGAGGGTGAGGTTCGTGCACAATGACTCTATGGGGTAAAGCACTCGGCTCTACTGTCATAAAGTCACTGCTGTAGGTTTTTTCTAAACGGACGCTGAACCAGAACTCAGAGCCTTGCCCAGGCGCGCTATTGACACCAATCTCACCGCCCATGTGCTCGACCAAACGCTTGGAAATTGTCAAACCCAAACCGGTGCCGCCAGACTGGCGTGTCAGCGAATGATCAGCTTGGTTAAAGGCATTAAATAGAGCGCTTTGCTCAGTGTTATGCATGCCAATCCCCGTATCTTGTACGCTGATACGTAACTGCGCAAACTCCTCATACTCATCATCGAGCATGGTGCGCACCACAATACTGCCTTCGCGAGTGAATTTAATCGCATTACCAATCAGATTCGTGAGGATTTGCTTGAGGCGTTGTGCGTCACCGATTAGCGTGCGTGGGGTATCGCGGTATACCAAACTGATCAGTTCCAGCTGTTTTTGATGCGCAGCTGGGGCCAGCAATGTCAGGGTGTCTTGAATTAAATCGCGTAAATAAAAAGGCGCATGATCAAGCACAAGTTTGCCGGCTTCGATTTTTGAAAAATCCAATACTTCGTTGATGATATTCAGCAAGCTCTCTGAGGAACCGATGATGGTGCTCAGATAGTCCTGCTGGCGAATGGTTAAATCGCTTTTTTTCAAGAGTTGGGTAAAGCCAAGAATACCGTTAAGAGGAGTGCGGATTTCATGGCTCATATTGGCTAGAAATTCAGATTTGATACGGCTGGCTTCAATAGCTTCTTTGCGTGCCAAATCCAACTCAATATTTTGAATTTCAATGGTTTCTAAATTATGGCTGGCGTCAGCAAGGGCTTGTTCGATGCTGCTTTGCATTTCTTCTTGCGCCTGCTGCAAAGTGTGCGCCATCAGGTTAATGCTGCTGACCAACTCATCCAGTTCTTGGCTGCCCGGAGACTCTAAGCGCGTATCTAAATGGCCTTCACGGATTCTGGCGACGCCTTTTTTTATGTTGTCTAGCGGAATGCTGATGGTGCGACTGAGGCGCAGCGCCAATACGGCAGTGATCAGTAAGCCTAAGGCGATAAATATAGAGCTAAAAAAAATGCTTCGATAACCTTGCAGTAAAGCAGCGTGATGTGACATCTCAATGCTAACCCAGCCCATGGCTTGCTGCTCAGGCTGACTGAGCAATGCAGATTCAACGGGTGCGTGCGGGCTTTTGTAAATGGGGATACTCAGCTCGGAGCTGGAGGTGTTGTGATGAATACTCAGTTGCTGTGGCTGCGTTAAAATATGTTCTGACATCGACGGGCCGGTATGCACCAAAACAGTGCCATTGGCAGTGGTAAAACGAACCGCGCGGACATCATTGAGGTTAATGGCGTCCTGAGCTATGCGTGAGAGCTCTTGTTTATCGCCTGCGTGCATTGGCGCGTGGCTAAGCATTGCCAGTTGATTGAGAATCAGCTCACCGCGGTGTAAGAGTTGCTGGTGTGAGTCAGTGAATTGCGAATAGCTAAACCAGCTGCCCAGCACGAAGGCGAAAATGCCTGAGGGCAACAAGGTGAGTAGCAGAACACGGCCTTTAATTCCAAGCTGGGTTAGCACGCTGTGATTCTCCAACAGAATATAAACAAAGAAATTTTAATTTTACCCTGTTTTATGCGTTTAGGTTATAAGTTGATGCATTCGTGGGTTATGGACTCTTTGCATTTGGCGCTATCATAGGCCTCTTTAAATTTTGATGCTGCTGCTTATTATGATCGTTCACTATCCAACTTTGGCCGACTGCATCGGCAAGACCCCATTAATCCGTTTACAACGCCTTGCTGGTGAAACTTCGAATACCTTGCTGGTAAAGCTTGAGGGTAACAATCCTGCCGGATCAGTCAAAGACCGTCCAGCGCTGGCGATGATTGAGCGTGCTGAGCGCAGTGGCCGCATTCAACCGGGTGATGCGTTAATTGAAGCAACATCAGGCAATACCGGAATTGCTTTAGCCATGGTTGCTGCAATCAAAGGCTATCGCATGCTGCTGATTATGCCGGATAACTCTACCGCTGAGCGCAAAGCAGCGATGACGGCCTATGGTGCTGAGTTAATTTTGGTGGAATCCATGGAGGCTGCACGTGACCTTGCCCTAGAGATGCAAGCACAAGGCAAAGGCATTGTGCTGGATCAGTTTTCTAATCAAGACAATCCGACCGCGCATTATTGCAGCACCGGCCCTGAGATTTGGCAGCAAACCCAAGGTCAGGTGACTCACTTTATTAGTTCGATGGGCACCACTGGCACCATTATGGGGGTCTCGCGCTATTTAAAAGAGCAGAACCCTGCTGTGCAAATTATAGGTTTGCAGCCCATAGAGGGCGCGACTATTCCAGGTATCCGGCGCTGGCCCGAGGCGTATTTGCCAAGTATTTTTGATGGCAGGCGCGTTGATCGGATTGTTGATATGGGCCAGCAAGAAGCAGAAAACTGCATGCGCCGCTTGGCCCGTGAAGAGGGGCTATTCTGTGGTGTCTCCTCGGGTGGTGCTGTGGCAGCCATGCTGCAAGTGTCTAAAACTGTTGAAAACTCTGTGTTAGTCGCGATTGTTTGTGATCGTGGCGACCGTTATCTATCCAGTGGTGTGTATGCGCCGGAGTCCGTATGAGTCGTCCCAAAGCGCCAAAGTCGTTACGTTTTCAGCCAGCAGGTGGTGAGCGTAGAGGGCTGCCCGTTGGTAAAAAGCAAGTGCTCAATATTGAGCGTTTATCCCACGATGGCCGTGGCATTGCGTTTCTTGAGGGGCGCACTTGGTTTGTCAGTGGCGCCTTGCCCGGTGAGCAGGTGCAAGCACAGGTGCTTGCCGCCCGCAGTAAAGTTGTTGAAGCACAGGTGGTGGCGGTGCAAACCAGCAGTGCTGAGCGCATCACGCCGCAATGCCAGTGGGCAGGGCAGTGTGGTGGCTGCACCTTGCAACATCTCAGTCATGCGCAACAAATTGAACTCAAGCACGCTAATCTTGTTGAGCAATTAAGCCGCGAAGGGGTGACGCCGAGCAACTGGGTCGAGCCGCTAGTGGGTCCCGCATTTGCCTATCGCCGTCGCAGCCGTGTAGCGGTGCGTTATGACGTCAAGCAAAAACACGTGCAGGTCGGCTTTCGTGGTTTGGCCAGTAATGACATTGTTGAAGTGCAGACCTGTGTGGTTTTGGTTGATGGCCTGCAGTCGTTGTTTAGCGGTTTAAGTGCTTTATTTAATGGCTTTAAGCAGCCGCAAGCGCTGGGCCATGTCGAGTTGTTTAGTGGCAGCAGTAATGCGCTGTTGCTGCGCCACACTCAGGGCTTAGATGCAACTGATCTGCAACAGCTACGTGCTTATTGTGCTGCGCATCAGGCACAGCTATGGCTGCAGGGCTCAGGCGCACCGCAACCGGATCAAGCGGGGCTGACATTAAATTATCCACTGCCAGCATATGACTTAAATATTGCCTACCAACCCGGTGACTTTGTGCAAGTTAATGCGCAAATGAATGAGGCGATGATTAAGCAAGCGCTGGATTGGTTGGCGCCGCAAGCAGATGATCGTGTTTTAGATCTGTTTTGCGGGCTCGGCAACTTTGCGTTACCGCTGGCGCAGCAGGTTAAGCAGGTGGTTGCGGTGGAAGGTGTGGAGGCGATGCTGCTGCGTGCCGGAGAAAATGCCAGCGCACATCAACTTGATAATGTGGATTTTATCCGTTGTGATTTGTCTGAGTCGCTGCGTCATAATGATTGGGCACGGCAAGGCTTTTCTGCTGCGTTATTAGACCCGCCGCGCGAGGGTGCACAGGCAGTGGTTGCAGATTTAGCGAAACTGAAAGTGCCGCGTATAGTCTATGTCTCTTGTAATCCTGCTACCTTGGCGCGTGATGCGGCGTTGCTGACTGCACGTGGCTATCGCCTCGAAAAAGCCGGAGTACTGGATATGTTTGCACAAACGGGCCACACCGAAGCTATGGCATTGTTTGTAAAAAAATAAGTGTGAAAAAGTAAGCAGTTTGCTTTGCTCGTTAATGTCATCAGTTGAGTTTTACACTCGAAGGATTGGTAATGGTACAAGTCAGAACAGAACAGCCGGTGAGCCAAGACGGCAGTATTGATTTGCCTCGTTGGGTTGCGCAAATTATCGAGGTTGCACCAACGCTGGAAGCACAGGGCTTGCTGGATGCCTGCATGTTTGCCCGCGAGGCTGAGCGCAAAGCTAAGGCAGCAGATAATATCTGGGCTGAAGGCACCTCTAGTCTGCAAACAGGTTTAGAAATTGCCGAAATACTAGTTGATTTACAGCTGGATCAAGAAACCTTGGTTGCGGCGATCCTGTATCGCACTGTACGTGAAGGTAAGGCGCCCCTAACTGAAATAGAAAGCCAGTTTGGCCCTGTTGTCAGTAAATTGATTGATGGTGTGCTGCGCATGGCAGCGATCAGTGCCACCATCAATCCGCGTAAAAGTGTTGTGCTTAACGCGCAAGCACAAGTTGAAAACCTACGCCGCATGTTGGTGGCGATGGTTGATGATGTACGCGTGGCGCTGATTAAACTGGCTGAGCGTACCTGCGCTATTCGTGCAGTGAAAAACGCGCCAGAGCACAAGCGTTATCGCGTGGCCCGCGAGGTGTTTGATATCTACGCGCCGCTGGCGCACCGCTTAGGTATTGGTCATATTAAGTGGGAGCTTGAAGATTTATCCTTCCGCTACCTTGAGCCGGATCAGTACATGCATATTGCCGGCTTGCTGCATGAGCGGCGCATGGACCGCGAGCAGTTTATTCGCAATGTGGTTCAGCAATTGCGTGATGAACTCAAAGAAGCACGCATTGATGCAGATGTCAGCGGCCGAGTGAAACATATTTATTCTATCTGGCGCAAAATGCAGAAAAAAGGCCTGCAATTTAGCGAGATTTACGATGTGCGTGCCGTTCGCATTTTAGTGCCCGAGGTGCGTGACTGTTATACCGCGCTGGGTATTGTGCACACGCGCTGGCGCCATATCGCCCATGAATTTGATGATTACATTGCCAACCCTAAAGAAAATGGTTACCGCTCGCTGCATACCGCGGTGATCGGTCCCGAAGGCAAAGTGCTGGAAGTGCAGATCCGCACTCATGCTATGCATGAGGAAGCTGAGTTAGGCGTGTGCGCACACTGGCGCTATAAAGGTACGGACTCTGACGGCCCCTCTGATCACTACGAAGAGAAAATTTCTTGGCTCAGACAAGTGCTCGAGTGGCATGAGGAGCTGGGTGATATTGGTGGTTTGGCCGATCAGATTCGCGTGGATATTGAGCCAGATCGGGTGTATGTGTTTACCCCTGACGGTCATGCTATTGATTTGCCCAAGGGCTCGACGCCGCTAGATTTTGCTTACCGTGTGCATACCGAAATTGGCCATAATTGCCGTGGTGCTAAGGTCAATGGCCGTATTGTGCCGCTCAACTACAATCTAAAAACCGGTGAGCAGGTTGAGGTGATTACCGGTAAAAATGGTGCGCCAAGCCGTGATTGGCTCAATACCAACTTAGGCTATATCAACACAACGCGCGCACGCGCCAAAGTGGTGCACTGGTTTAAGCTGCAAGCGCGTGATCAGAACGTGGCGGCTGGCAAGCAGATGCTGGAGCGTGAAATGGCGCGCTTGGCCATTGGCCCGGTTAATTATGAGCGTCTGGCTGAGCGCTGTAATTTAAAAAGCAGTGAAGATCTATTTGCTGCTCTAGGTGCTGGTGATGTGCGTTTGCCACATGCCATAGGGCTGGCGCAACAGCTGCTTGAGCCGCATGAGCGTAGTGTCCAGCAGTTGGATCTGATTCCGCGTAAACCGACGCATTACAGCACGCCCGCACGTGATGAAATACGCATTCATGGTGTTGGAAATTTACTCACGCAAATGGCCGGTTGCTGTCAGCCGGTACCGGGCGAACCCATTGTTGGCTACATCACCATGGGGCGCGGGGTGACGATTCACCGTCAAGATTGTGCGACGGCCCTGCAGCTTAGCGGTCGAGAGCCGGAGCGGATGATTCAGGTCGGCTGGGGTACTGAACCGGTGAAAACCTATCCAGTTGATGTCTTGGTGCGTGCTTATGATCGCTCAGGTCTGCTCAGTGATATTTCTCAGGTGTTGCTCAATGAGAAAATGAATATTATTGCGCTAAACACCACTGTGGTGAAAGAAGACAATATCGCTATTATAAATTTGACCGCAGAGGTTCCAGGCTTGGATGAGCTTGGGCGCTTACTCGGGCGAATCTCGCAGCTGCCAAATATCATTGAAGTGCGCCGACAGCGCCATTAAAGGGGGTGCTGCTGTGAGCTGTCGACCGGAAGGAGCAATCTCTAATGCCCTGCAGGTCGACACGCTGCCTTGTAGGTCAGCACTTTAGGGCCGACCTTGGCGTCTTGTAAGCTTGGCTTTGTCGCTCATAAATGAGCGACCTACAAGGGTGGTGTAGATCAATACTTTAGGGCGACAACTCTGGGTTTCTGTCTAATTCACTCACAGGTCAAAGTATTGGAATACCAATGTCACCCATAAATGGATGACGATTAAATCGGCGCTTCGACTGGGTTGCGCTCGCTTAAGCAGGCTATTGGCTGCTTTATGCGAGCGCTAGGCTGACTGATTGGCCTTAATTGACTGGGTTCGCTATTCTTAGCCCACCTATAATTATTTAGAAGGATAGTATTGCATGTCAGAGTTCCCACCTTGCCCGGCGTGTAAAGAAGAAATCACCTACCCAGACCGTGAAAATTATGTCTGTGCAACCTGTGGCCATGAATGGGCTATGGATGGGTCTTCAGAGGTTGAAGAAAGCGATGTAAAAGTGGTGCGTGATGCGCACGGCACGCCCTTAGCTGATGGTGATACCGTTGTCTTAATCAAAGATCTGAAAGTCAAAGGCAGCTCAACGGTGATTAAGATGGGTACCCGGGTGACCAATATTCGTATCGTTGATGGCGATCATGACCTTGACTGCCGTGTCGATGGTCAGAAAATCATGCTCAAGTCTGAGTTTATGAAAAAAGCTTAAAATTACCCGCATCAAGTCGCTATTGCGCTGACTTGAGCAGCTAACGCAGATCTAACACCTAGCCTGTTTTTCAGTTTTTGTGTATCTGCGTTCTTTTCATGGTGAATATTCTATTGCAGCCGCTGTTGGTACTATAAATTATTGGCTGCCAGCAGTAGAATAACGCCTTTATCGCATAATTCTCATGGAGTTGAAGGCATGTCAGACGTCAAGAAGGTGGTTCTCGCCTATTCCGGTGGCTTGGACACTTCGGTCATTCTTAAGTGGCTGCAAGATACGTACAACTGTGAAGTTGTTACTTTTACCGCAGACCTTGGTCAAGGTGAAGAAGTAGAGCCTGCACGTGCTAAAGCACAAGCCCTCGGTGTTAAAGAAATCTACATTGACGATCTACGCGAAGAGTTTGTTCGTGACTTTGTCTTCCCGATGTTCCGTGCCAATACCATCTATGAAGGTGAGTACTTGCTCGGCACCTCAATTGCGCGCCCTTTGATTGCCAAGCGCTTAATTGAAATTGCCAATGAAACCGGTGCTGATGCAATTTCGCACGGCGCCACCGGTAAAGGTAATGACCAAGTGCGTTTTGAGTTGGGTGCCTATGCGCTGAAGCCGGGCGTACAGGTGATTGCCCCTTGGCGTGAGTGGGATTTGTTGTCACGTGAAAAGCTGATGGACTATGCCGCTAAGCACGGTATTGAAATTGAGCGCCACGGTAACAAAAAGTCACCCTATTCGATGGATGCCAACTTACTGCACATCTCGTATGAAGGCGGCGTGTTGGAAGACACCTGGACCGAGCACGAAGAAGAGATGTGGCGCTGGACTAAGTCGCTTGAAGACGCTTGTGCTACTCCACAGTACATCGAGCTGACCTATCGTAAAGGTGACATCACCGCCATTGATGGTGTTGAAATGTCGCCAGCTACAGTACTGGCTGAGCTGAATCGCATTGGTGGTGAGCATGGTATTGGCCGTGTTGATATCGTTGAAAATCGCTATGTGGGCATGAAAGCCCGTGGTTGCTACGAAACCCCAGGCGGCACCATCATGCTTAAAGGCCATCGCGCGATGGAGTCAATCACGCTAGACCGCGAAGTGGCACATTTAAAAGATGAATTAATGCCTCGCTATGCATCGTTGATTTATAACGGTTACTGGTGGAGCCCTGAGCGCGCCATGTTGCAGCAGATGATTGATGCGTCACAGGCCAATGTAAACGGTGTGGTGCGTTTGAAACTGTACAAAGGCAACGTGATTGTTATCGGCCGCAAATCTGATGATTCTCTGTTTGATGCAGCAATTGCTACCTTTGAAGATGATGCTGGCGCCTACGATCAGGCGGATGCGGCAGGCTTTATTAAGCTCAATGCGCTACGTTTGCGCATTGCTGCCACTAAAGGCCGCAAGCTGCTGTAAAAGTAAGAGGTGGGTTTCTACCTTTTCATTCACTAAAAAACCACCCCTCGCGGTGGTTTTTTAGCAACATCGCGGGCAACAAGTGCCCGCCCTACGATTTTTGCGTGCGCAGCGGTTGATGCTGTGCAAAAGCGCTGCAATATATCGCACCCAAGGGCGGGCACTTGTGCCCGCGCGCCATTATCGTGCGGTTTGCTAGACGACAATCGCGGGTATGAATGCCGTCCGCAGGTCACCAACTAACAGCGGCAGTTAATCCGCACGACTCGGTGATAACAATTCGATCTTGTAGCCGTCTGGGTCTTCAACAAAAGCTAAAATACTTGAACCATGCATCATTGGGCCCGGCTCGCGCGTGATCTTACCGCCGCGCGCACGAATATCTTCGCAGGCTTTATACACGTCTTCGACTTCTAAAGCGATATGGCCGTAACCGTCTCCTAGATCGTATTTATCCACACCCCAGTTATGGGTCAGTTCAATCACACTGTTACTGGCTTCATCGCCATAACCAACAAAGGCTAAAGTAAATTTGCCATCCGGATAATCGCGGCGGCGTAACAATTGCATGCCCAGCACTTCAGTATAAAAAGCAATCGAAGCCTCAAGGTCTCCGACCCGTAGCATGGTATGTAAAAGTCTCATCAGATTACTCTCCTCAGCGCCATTACAGCGACATTAATAAAAGCCCAGCCATGTGGGCGTTATGTTATGCATGGCTCCCTTTGCTTAACAGCCAAAAATAACCACTGTAAACAAGACACTACGCTAAGCTCTAAAATCTTTATCTATTTCTTTTACTGGAAGATCTTCAAGCAGCGTAATAATTGTCTGATTATTGCCCAGTTGAGCCAATTCCAGTAGATAGCTTTTTTCAATATCGAGCATCGGTCGATCAGCCAATAACTTTTTTACCAGTGCTTCTTCACCATTGATGACAGCAGTTTTCAAGGCCATATAGTTGGCCATGCGGTGCTTATTTTGATCAGTCATATTGGATACCCTCATGCATTCGAGCTAGTGTTTCATCTAGTATTTCTCTCGTTAATTTGAGTCATCATCAACCATACGGGCTAAGCTGTATACCCTTTGCAAGGTTTGGCCTTTTCAGGCCAGCGCTGCGCCGTTATGAGACAACTCTGTTAAGGCATGCACCTAGCAGCTAATCGAGCTTAAGACCAAAGCGTGCCCATTCGAATTTTTTATGCAATGAGGCTCGACTTAAGGACGTGCTGAATAATTACCTGCGTTGTCAGGACGGTGTTAAAAAAAGGCTCACACTGTTTAGATTGAACGTGCATTAGCACGGCCCCGAAGGGGTGAGCGGAGCGAATAAAATGCTCATTTACTACATGTAAACTGCGCTTTTTCACCGATTTGACTGGCTGGCGCTCGCCCTTCGGGCCAGCCTTTGGCTGTTACTCAGGTTGGTCGTTGCGCCTAGCCCTGACTGCCTCGCCAACATTATTGAGTGCTTCCTTAAATTAGTTTTTTCACATGGTGAGTAAAAGGTGTGCAAATAATGATCAGCTCTACGGTGCTTACAAAGTACGACAGATTACCGGCGCAGTCAAAAAAGGGCCGCAAAATATGCGGCCCTTTTAGCACAATGACGATCAACGGTTCTAAAGCTATTTATAAAAAGCTTCAACAGTACCTTTTAAAGTGACCATTAAGGGCTGGCCGCGGCGGTCTTTTGCTTTAGGTGAAGCAATTTTAATCCAGCCTTCACTGATGCAATATTCCTCGACATCAGTTCGCTCTTTGCCGTTGATTCGAATGCCAATATTATGTTCGAAAATTTCTGCCACGTGATGAGGACTGCGTGGATTACCTGAGAGGCGGTCGGGCAAAGTGGGCAGTGTTGTTGTGTCGTTCATGTTTAACCTAAGCTCGATAAAAAGTGCGCCATTGTAGTCAACCTAGATCCAACGCTCAAGAAATAGCATCGGACAAGACTCTCTGAAAGCAGAATCGCTGCACTGTTACCAATACGTGATACCCGAGATGTATCAACTACGCGATGTTCTGCGAACGCAAAATCGTCGGGCGAGCACGCGTTGCCCGCGATGTTGCGAATGCATGAAGCTCAGCGTTTAAAATGCGTGGTGCGTGGTGTGTGGTGTGTGATGTGCGTAGTTGTTGCCTTGTGGATTGTGATGCGCGGGCACAAGTGCCCGCCCTACCAGGGCGCGATATATTGCAGCATTTATGCATAGCAGCAACCACTGCGCACGCAAAATCGGGCGGGCACGCGTTGCCCGCGCTACGGTTATTGTGGGTTTTTCTCTGTATAACCGCCGCCTAAGGCTTTATACAGATTGATCTCGCTGGCTAATTGCGCAAATTGCGTGCTGATGCGCTGTTGCTGGGCATTAAATAATAAGCGCTGGGCATCTAATAATGTCAGCTGATTATCAATGCCTTCACGGTAACGGCGGTCGGCGAGATTTAAATATTCAGCACTGGATTTTACCAGTTCATCATGTGCTGCCAGCTGTTGTTTATAGGTGATGCGTTCAATCAGACCATCTGCCACTTCTTGGAACGCTGTTTGAATGGTTTTTTCATAGCGAGCGATATTGATGTCTTTTTGAATCTCGCTGTAATCCAAGTTGGCGCGTAAGCGTCCAGCATTAAAAATTGGTATGTTGATGCTGGGTTTAAATAGCCATGAGCCACTGCCACTGTCGAATAAACCTGATAGATCAGGGCTTAAACTGCCTGCTGTAGCGGTTAAGCTGACGCTTGGGAAAAATGCGGCTCGCGCAGCACCAATATTGGCATTGGCCGCTTTCAGCTCGAACTCTGCTTGCAAAATATCCGGACGACGCTGCAGCAAGTCAGCTGGCAGACCAACCGGTAGCTCTGCAAATTTAAAGTGACCTAAGGCGACAGGTTGTGTCAGATCAGTGGCGGTGTCACCACCCAAAAGCAGGTTGAGAGCGTTGCGACTTTGCACACTTTGTCGTTCAAACTGAGCAAGGCTGATCCGTGCACTGTTAGCGGCAGTACGCGCTTGTTGTAGCTCTAAAGAAGAGGCAACTCCTGCATCGAAGCTGCTTTCAACAAGACGTAAGCTGTCTTCGTAGGTGATTAAGGTTTCACGCACTAACTGTAGAGCTTCTTGGTCTGCTTGCAGCGCTAGCCAAGCGGTTGCCACGCTGGCAATCAGACTGAGCTGGGTGCTGCGCTGCGCTTGTTCGCTGGCAAAATAGCTGGCCAAGGCTTGATCACGCAAGCTGCTTAAGCGACCGAACAAATCAATTTCCCATGCAGTTGTCCCCAAGTTTGCTGAGTACTGGCTGCTAATGGTTGAGTTGCCGGTAGGGCTCATATTGCCCGGTAGACGTTGGCGATTAGCACCAGCGCTGGCATCAAGCGACGGGAAGCGTGCACTGCGCTGAATGCGATACTGTGCGCGAAAGGCATCGACGTTAAGCGCTGCAATGCGCATGTCACGGTTATTTTCTAACGCAGTAGCAATCAGCTCCTGCAGTGCTGGATCTTGGAAAAACTCGCGCCAGTTTGGCAGGGTTGCTGCACTTTGTTGTGCCGCATCAGTATCCCACTGCCCAGCAACGGGTGCGGTGGGTTGCTGGTAGTTTGGAATTAATGAGCAACCGCTCAATACTGTTAATAGAGCGGCGGCTAAGGCGGTGCGCTTCATTGTGCGTCCTCCTGTTTTTTAGCGTTGGCTGTTTTAAATAAACCGCTGACTAGAACATAAAATAGCGGCACAAAGAAAATAGCCAAGATCATCGCGGTGAGCATCCCACCAATCACACCGGTACCAATCGCATGCTTACTGCCTGCACCCGCACCTGTGGCGATTGCTAGTGGCGTCACCCCAAGGACAAATGCCAGTGAGGTCATAATGATTGGACGCAAACGAATACGACTGGCTTCAATAGCAGCTTCAGCCAAGCTCATGCCTTGTGAGTGCAGCGATTTGGCAAATTCAACAATCAAGATGGCGTTACGCGCAGACAAGCCAATAGTGGTTAGCAAGCCAATTTGAAAGTACACGTCATTGGATAAGCCGCGGCCATAGGTGGCCAGCAAAGCACCGAGAACACCCAGCGGCACCACCAGCATCACCGAGAAGGGAATTGACCAGCTCTCATACATAGCGGCCAAGCATAGGAACACCACCAGTAACGACAGGGCATACAAAGCGGGCGCTTGGTCGCCTGAGAGACGCTCCTCGTAGGACAAACCTGTCCATGACAGACCAATACCCGAAGGCAGTTGCTTGGCGATCTCTTCGACTGCTCGCATGGCGTCACCCGAGCTATAGCCGGGGGTGGGGCTGCCGAGAATTTCCATGGCTGGCACACCGTTATAGCGAGACAGTTTGGGCGAACCATAGGTCCATTCGCCGCTGGCAAAACTGCTAAATGGGATCATTTCGCCCTTATTATTGCGCACATACCATTTTTCCAAATCTTCTGGGTTCATGCGGGCTTGTGCTTCAGCTTGCATAAATACTTTTTTAACCCGGCCGCGGTCAATAAAATCATTGACGTAGCTACTGCCCCAAGCGGCTGACAAAGTCTGGTTGATATCAGCGAGCGATAAGCCCATAGAGCTGGCTTTTTCGTCGTCAATAATCAGCTTGTACTGTGGCTCATCGCGTAAACCGTTAGCCCGTACTTGCATTAAGCGCGGGTCTTGGTTAGCCATCTGTACAAACTGATCACGCGCGTTGCTTAAAACTTCGTGGCCCACGCCTGCGCGGTCTTGTAAGAACATATTAAAGCCGGTGGCGTTACCCAACTCCATCACTGCAGGTAGTGCAAAGGCAAACACCATGGCATCGCGGAGCGAGAAGAAGCGCATTTGTGCGCGTTGCGCTAAGGAAAACACGCTTTGATGTTCAAGGGTGCGCTCTTCCCAAGGTTTAAGGCCAATAAAGGCCATGCCTGAGTTCTGTCCGCGACCGGCAAAGTTAAAGCCGGTGATGGCAAATACAGAACGCACAGTGTCGCTTTCTTCTTCGAGTAAGTAATCGCGCATCTGACTGACCACATTATAAGTACGCTCTGCGGTTGAACCCGCTGGTGTTTGCACCTGGGCATAGAGCACACCTTGGTCTTCGTCGGGCAAGAATGAGGTAGGAATTTGAGTAAACATCCAGCCCATAATTGCCACAATAACCAAGTACATGAGTAAGTAGGGGGCCTTGCGGCGAATCATGGCTGTAACGCCTTTCTCATAGCGCTGTACGCCACGCTGGAAGCTGCGGTTAAACCAGCCAAAGAAACCTTTTTTCTCAAGGTTTTCACCCTTTTTAATGGGTTTAAGCATGGTGGCGCAGAGTGCCGGAGTGAAAATTAAGGCGACCAGCACCGAGAACACCATTGCTGAGATAATAGTCACCGAGAACTGTTGGTAAATAGCGCCGGTGGACCCTTCAAAGAAAGCCATGGGGATAAATACTGCAGTTAAAACTAGACCAATACCGACCAATGCACCGGTAATTTGCCCCATAGATTTACGTGTTGCTTCAATCGGCGATAAGCCTTCTTCTGCCATTACCCGTTCAACGTTTTCCACCACAACAATGGCATCATCCACCAGCAGTCCGATGGACAGCACCATAGCGAACATCGTCAAGGTGTTGATGCTGTAGCCAAACACAGCCAATACGCCAAAGGTGCCAAGAATCACCACAGGCACTGCTAAGGCAGGAATAAGCGTGGCACGTAAGTTCTGCATAAACAGATACATCACCAAGAATACCAGCACCATGGCTTCGGCTAAGGTTATAACCACCCCTTTAATCGAGGCGGAAATGACCGGTGTCGTGTCGTAGGGGTAAACAACTTTCATTCCCGGCGGGAAGAAAGGCTCCAGTTCAGCCAAGGTTGCGCGCACTGCACGAGCGGTATCTAGGGCGTTGGCACCGGTGGCCAGCTTGATCCCCATTCCGGTCGCTGGGCGGCCATTGTATTCGGCGTTAATACTGTAGTTCTCACCACCTAACTCAACGCGGGCAACATCTTTGAGCCGCACTTGTGAGCCGTCTTGGTTGACCCTGAGTAAAATATTTTCAAATTGCTCAGGTGTTTCAAAGCGAGTTTTACCAATAATGGTTGCGGTCAGCTGTTGATTGTCTAGCGCTGGTAAGCCACCCAGTTGACCAGCTGATACTTGTACGTTTTGTGCACGAATCGCGTTAGAAACGTCGAGTGGTGTCATGGCAAAGTTGGTCAGCTTGCCTGGATCAAGCCAAATGCGCATCGCATATTGCGCACCAAAGATCTGGAAGTCACCGACACCTGAGGTCCGTGAAATTGGGTCTTGAATATTAGAGACGGTGTAGTCGGCTATGTCATAACGGTTCATGCTGCCGTCTTCAGAAATAAGAGCGACAATCATTAAAAAGTTACGTGCTGATTTGGTGACGCGAATCCCTTGCTGTTGCACCTCTTGTGGTAACAACGGGGTGGCCAGTTGCAGTTTGTTTTGTACCTGTACCTGAGCAATATCGGGGTCAACATCTTGCTCAAAGGTGATGGTAATGCTCATGCTGCCATCGGAGTTACTGTCCGAGGAAATATAGCGCAGACCATCAATACCGTTCATTTGCTGCTCAATCACTTGCACCACAGTATCCTGCACCGTTTGTGCAGAAGCGCCTGGGTATCTCACCGAAATACCGACAGCAGGTGGGGCAATGCTGGGGTATTGGTTGACTGGCAATTTAAGAATGGCAAGACCACCAATCAGCATGATTACTAGGGCGAGAACCCAAGCAAAAATGGGGCGGTCGATAAAGAAATTCGACATTTAAATAGTCCCTTATTGAGCTTGGCTGGCAGCGTTTGCAGAAGAACCCGTGCTCTCTGGTGTTGCTTTAACATTACCGGCCGGGTAAGGGTCAACGCTGGCGCCGGGCTGCACAAATTGTAAGCCTTCAGTGATAATACGCTCACCTGCCTGCAACCCTTCAGTGACTAACCAGCGATCACCGACAGTGCGCTCAGCTTTTATAGTACGTGCTTCTACGATGTTTTCGGCATTTACCAGCATAGCTGTTGGCTCACCTTTAGGATTGCGCGTAATCCCTTGCTGTGGCGCCAGAATTGCTTGCCTCTGTACGCCGCTGACTAAGCTGGCATGCACAAACATGCCCGGCAATAACAACGCATCGGGGTTTGGGAATACGGCACGCAGGGTAACTGAACCGGTGCCAGCATCGACCGATACTTCTGAAAACTCTAGGGTACCGGTGTGTGTGTAATCGCTACCGTCTTGCAGCTTGAGTGTGACTTGCGCAGCATTATCGCCCGCTTTTTCAAGTTGACCGCTGGCCAGCTCACGACGTAAACGTAATAAATCAGTGGCGGACTGGGTGACATCAACGTAAATAGGGTCAAGTTGCTGAATGACAGCCAGCTCTTGCGCTTGACCGTTACTTACCAGTGCACCTTCGCTGGCGCTGGAGCGGCCAATACGACCGGAAATAGGGGCTAGGACGCGAGTATAGCGTTGCTCGATTTTAGCGCGCTCAAGTGCGGCCTCTGCTTGCAAGCGGTTGGCTTGCGCATCATCATATTGTTGACGGCTGACAGCACGCTCTTCAACCAGCACCTTATAGCGTTCGGCCAGTGAGCGTGCCGCCAATAAACTGGCTTCAGCGCTTTTTAGGTTGGCGGCATAAAGAGCAGGATCAATCTGATACAGCTGTTGATTGGCTTTAACATCACTGCCTTCTTTAAATAGGCGCTTTTGAATGATGCCATTGACCTGTGGACGCACTTCAGCAATACGGTACGCTGCGGTTCGGCCCGGTAACTCAGTGGTTAAGGTATAGGCTTCGGATGCTAAGGTGACGATGCCAACTTTTGCAGCAGGGCGTTGTTGTTGCACCGGTTCATCAGTAGGCTGATCACAGGCACTGATCAGTAATGTACAGGCGAGCGTCAGAGCTGCAGCGGTAGTGCGTGACGAAAGGCGGGTCATAAGATCATTCCTAATGTGTATCTTTTTAGCGCTGTATAAAAAATCGCACAAATATGCGTATACAGCGGTGAATAATTATGCACTGCTTTAAAGCTTAATACAGAGGCTTTACAGTGTATTTACAGTGGTTTCTGATATATGCAGTAATATACATACATTAGTGTATGTAGGTAAGGGGTTATTGGCTGCGCGCCCGTGTTAGCTTGCAATTGCCTGGGTATTTTATCCAGTGTTGTCAGGGCTTAACGCATAAGAGTGCAGTGTGTTTATTCTTTCCGATTTTTCCAGCAAAGGCTGAAAATGACGCCAGCAATTAATTTATTAAAAAAGAAACATATTGTGCACAGGGTGCACAGTTACACGCATGATCCTCGCGCTGCATCCTACGGTCTAGAGGCAGCAGAGAAGTTAGGACTCGCGCCGCAACGTGTTTTTAAAACCCTATTGGTGAGCACTGAAACAACTGAATTATTGGTGGCTGTACTGCCGGTTCATGCACAACTTAATTTAAAAGCTTTAGCGGCCTGTGCAGGTGCAAAAAAAATAGAAATGGCTGATCCGCAACGCGCCCAGCGCAGTACCGGTTATCTTTTAGGCGGTATCAGTGCCTTGGCGCAAAAAAAAGCGTTGCGTACTTTTTTACACAGCAGCGCACAAGAGCTTGACTCTGTATATATCAGCGCAGGGCGTCGTGGCTTAGAGGTTGAGTTGGCGGCTGAAGATTTGTTGCTGTTAACGCGAGGGCAGTATGCAGATATTGCCAGTTTTAGCGAATAAATTGCTCACAAGCACCCTGCTTCTTGTTGTAAATCAAGAAAAGCCCTTGAGTCTGATCAAGAGCAGTGAAGCATTGTGCGTAAGGTATTAAGGTAAGCATAATTTGACTGGCATCAATCCAGATATATACCGACTTTGTGAGTGGTGCTCTATGTATGCTGATTTATTGAGGAGTGGCTTATGTTATTCACGCACCCAATTGTGAGTACTATATTGCAGCATCCTTTTTTTAAGAATCTTGAGCTGCCTGATCAGGAGCGCCTGATTGCGCAAAGCAATGAACAACAATTCGGTGCAGGTGAATTATTAATTCGCCAAGGTCAACCAGCGGAGCGGTTTTTTTTAGTTCTGAAAGGGCGCGTTAAGCTCTATCGCATATCTGCCGACGGCCAAGAAAAGGTTGTTGAAATTATTCAGGCTGGACAAACCTTTGCCGAAGCTGTGATGTTTATGCAGCGTTCTGAGTACCCAGTATGCGCAGAAACCTTAGAAGCTGTACAGCTGATTAGCTTCCCAAATCGTTTAATGTTGACGTTGTTAGAAGAAAATCCACAGTGCTGTTTACACTTGTTAGGTCACATGAGCATACGCTTGCATCAGCGCTTAGGTGAGTTAGAAACACTCACTTTACAAAATGCCACGCAGCGCTTTGCTCTGTACTTGATTCAGCAGTTGGAAGACCGTTCACTAGAAACAGTCGATATTGAACTGCCGCTGCCCAAGCGCTTAATTGCTGCACGTTTGTCAATGCAGCCGGAAACCTTGTCACGGATTATGGCGCGCTTAAATCAAGAAGGTTTGATAGAAATGCGCGGCCGCAATATTCATATTCCTAGCATTACCGGCTTGCTAGAGCCGTTTGCTTAACGGCTCTAGGGCTGTCGCAAGATTATTGCCTTGAAAACGATTGTTGTGCCTGAAGTCAGTCGTTACGACGCACAAAGCTGCTAAATAATGTACTGATTTCTTGCCACAACGCAGGTGTGCCTAGATTTGCACTGCGGTGAGCCAGTTGGTCATCGAGCATGCTTTGCGTGCGTACATGCTGCACGACAAAATGTGCCACACCAGCGGCGCTTAAACGCTGAGCCAGTTGTAATAAACGCTGCGGATCAATCAGATCCCAATGCACAGTAGTGCGGCATTCATAGTCGATGCCACTGGCTAGCAGTAATTCTAAGCACTGCCAGTTGGCTTGGCCGCTACCGGATACACCGGTAATCAGTTCGGTCTCCTCCACCAGCGCTTTCACATCAAACCCCACCCAGTCGCAATAGGGCAGAACGCGTTCGAGTGCTTTGGCGTTAATTCCTGCAGTATGTAAGCCGACTTTAAAACCAAGGTTTTTCACATCTTGCATGGCGGGCTTCAGTGCCTGCTGTAAAGTCGCTTCTCCGCCACTAAATACCACGGCTTCAAGCAAACCTTGACGGCGCTGTAAGAACTCTAAAACGCTGTCCCAGCTCTGCGACTGCTGTGCACGGGGTGGAATTAAATCAGGGTTATGGCAATAACGGCAACGCCAGGCACAGCCTTGGCAAAACACCACGCAAGACAGATGGTCCGGATAGTCTAAAGTAGTCAGGGGCACGAAGCCCCCGACTCTGAGTTGTTCAGCCATGCTTACGCAGACTGACGCTGAGTAGGCTGCTCGTTGTAATGCAAGCGCTCACGGTGCTCGGACTGTTTGCCTGGGTTAAAGGCACTGACCGGACGGTGGTAGCCCATTACGCGGGTCCAGACTTCACAGCGTTGGCGTTGTTCTTGTGGAAGCTGATTGCTTGTTTGCATAGTTATTTCCTTATTGGTTGATGCTTAGCATCGGATCAATACGCCACGAAGGGCGCGTTGGTTTTCTCAAGCTGTCTTAATTGACTGCCTTGAGGTGTTGAGCCCGTTGCTGCTCTTGCAGCAGTGCGTCATCGCACTTGGGGCAAAATTCATGCTCGCCGGATAAATAGCCGTGCACCGGACAAATCGAGAACGTTGGGGTAATGGTCAAATAGGGCAGGTGGAAACGGCCCAAAGCATTGCGTACCAGATTTTTACAGGCTTGCGTGGAGGAAATTTGCTCGGACATATACAAGTGCAGCACAGTGCCGCCGGTGTATTTGCATTGCAGTTCGTCCTGCAGTTCCAGTGCTTCAAACGCATCATCGGTAAAGCCAACCGGCAGTTGCGAAGAATTGGTGTAGTAGGGCGCATCGATGCTGCCGGCTTGGAGAATATCGGCATAGCGTTTTTGGTCTTCTTTAGCAAAGCGATAGGTGGTGCCCTCGGCTGGCGTGGCTTCCAGATTGTAGAGATTGCCAGTTTCTTCTTGGAAGGCCACTAAACGCTCACGCACATGATCGAGCATCTCAATCGCCATGTTGCGGCCATTGGCCGTGTGCATACCGTCTTCATCGTTAGTGTAATTACGCAGCATTTCATGCAAACCGTTCACGCCAATAGTGGAGAAATGGTTGCGCAAGGTGCCTAAATAGCGCTTGCTGTACGGGTATAAACCTGCATCCATGTGATGTTGAATGACTTTGCGTTTGACCTCTAAGCTTTGTTTGGCCATCTCCAGCAATTCATCTAAGCGGCGATACAAACCAATCGGGTTGTTTTTATATAAATAGCCTAAGCGTGCGCAGTTGATGGTAACCACACCTAGCGAGCCGGTTTGCTCAGCTGAACCAAATAAGCCGCCGCCACGTTTTAACAGTTCGCGTACATCCAGTTGCAAGCGACAGCACATGGAACGCACTTGGTTGGGTTCCAGCTCTGAGTTAAGGAAGTTTTGGAAATATGGCAAGCCATAGCGCGCAGTCATTTCAAATAAGCGGTTGGCGTTTTCACTGTCCCAAGGGAAATCATGGGTGATGTTGTAGGTGGGAATAGGGAAGGTGAATACGCGCCCCAAGCCATCACCAGCCTGCATCACTTCGATATAGGCTTGGTTGATCAGCTCCATTTCTTCTTGTAAATCACCGTAGGCAAAGGGCATTTCTTCGCCACCGATATATGGAATTTGTTCACGCAAATCTTCAGGGCAAACCCAGTCAAAGGTCAGGTTGGTAAATGGCGTTTGCGTGCCCCAGCGTGAAGGGACGTTGAGGTTGTAAATAAATTCTTGGATATCTTGGCGAATCTGCTCATAACTGAGGTTGTCTTTGCGCACAAAAGGCGCGAGATAAGTGTCAAAGGAGCTAAACGCCTGCGCGCCGGCCCATTCGTTTTGCAAGGTGCCAAGAAAGTTAACCATTTGCCCTAAAGCGCTGGAGAGATGTTTAGGTGGGCCGGCTTCAACACGGCCTGGAATACCGTTAAAGCCCTCATTGAGTAGGGTGCGCAACGACCAGCCTGCACAATAGCCTGCGAGCATGTCCAAATCATGAATATGCAAATCACCTTCGCGGTGTGCTTCACCAATTTCCGGACTATAAACTTCATTGAGCCAGTAGTTGGCGGTGACTTTGCCGGATACGTTGAGAATTAAACCGCCCAAGGAATAGCCTTGGTTAGCATTGGCACGCACGCGCCAATCCTCGCGAGATAAGTATTCGTTCATTGACGAAGCAACATCGACTAAGGATTTTTTGTCGCGGCGTAAACGCGAGTGCTGTTCGCGGTACACAATATAAGCGCGCGCGGTACGAAAATGTCCGGCTTCCATCAAGGAGGTTTCTACACAGTCTTGAATGTCTTCAACGTTGAGTGCGTCATGCTCAGGCAGATTTTTTAATACATGCTCGCAGAGCTGTGCTGCAGTTGCGGGATTAAATTCCCCAGTCGCGCGGCCTGCTGCTGTGATGGCGTTGAGGATTTTTTTTGCATCAAAGGATGCATAACTCTGGTCGCGCTTACGCAGTTGACGTGGATTTTTTACAGCAGCGAGCATTGGCATAGTGTACCTCTGAATACATTATATGGTGTTTTTGTGTCGATCAGGACACAACATGTAGTGCAAGGTACGCGAAGCGCTCGGCTTTTAAATTGACCGGGGTCAAGTCTGAGCGGGTGGAGGGGTTTTCTTAATCGAGCCAACAACGTTTTTTGCCAAGGCTTGCGAGGAGGTGAAATCGGTACTTCTGGAGAGGTGACTTTTACTTATTTGCGAGTTGACTTGCCCTTTGTTTGAGCTGCTTAAGGCTGTGATATTGAGCTGTAGCGAACCTTTTTGGCTACGCTGCATAACGCGCGCTGGGCCTGCCTTAGCTGATTTTCAGGTGCGCTGTAATGACGATTATTGCAGGTCAAGAGCATCGCAAAACTAAGGCAGGCTTTCGCTCAATCAGCTGCGCTATAACGACGCACGCCGCTCATTGGTAAGCTGCTGTGCGCCGCGACAGTTCCAGGTGTGGCAAATGCCACAAGGTGGTCAGCAGCCACAGCAATACCGACATTTTCGCCGAGAAAGTGGTCAATATGGCTGGTAAAGATCGCTTCTAACTGATTGCCGGTTGGCAGTTCAAGCCGGTATAAGGTGGCAGCACCTAAAAAGGTTTTGCCAATAATGATGGCTCTGAGCGGGCTCTCGGGTGAGTCGATAATATCATCAGGACGCAGTAAAACATCGACAGCACTGCCAGCTGGCCAATTGTAAGCACGATTGCCGCGAATCACGCCCAATTCCGTTTGCACGCTGTCATGGGTTAGCATTTGTCCGCGAATAAAATAACCCTGACCAACAAAGCTGGCGACAAACGGGGTTAGTGGCTCGTGATACAAGTTAAAGGGTGAATCCCATTGCTCCAAGCGGCCTTTATTGAAAACGCCAATGCTGTCGCTCATAGCAAAGGCTTCTTCTTGGTCGTGGGTCACCAAAATTGCGCTGGTGCCGCGTTGCTTGAGGATCTCGCGTACTTCTTGGCTTAAACTGCGACGTAACTCGCCATCTAAGTTAGAAAAAGGCTCATCGAGCAAGAGCAAATTGGGTTCGGGTGCTAAGGCGCGGGCTAAAGCCACACGCTGCTGCTGTCCACCGGATAGTTCATGGGGATAGCGCTTACCTAAGGTGTTGAGCTTAACCAGTTCGAGTAGCTCTTGGGTAATACGTTGAACCTCAGGGTGCTTGCGAATGCCAAAGGCGACATTTTGCTCCACGTTAAGATGTGGAAATAGCGCGTAATCTTGGAAAACCATACCAATGCGACGTTTTTCTGGAGCCAAGGTAAAGTTAGGTCGGGAAATAACTTCGCCGGCCAGTCTTATTGCGCCTTTGATAATGGGCTCAAAACCAGCAATCGCACGCAATGTTGTGGTCTTGCCGCAACCAGAGGGACCAAGCAAGCAGCCAATGTCGCCACGATTAAGGTGCAGGTTGAGGTCTTGTACGATGGGTTGTTTGTGATAGCCACAACTTAGGTCAGTCAGGCTTAATAAAGGGCCTTGTTTATCCATGCTGATAGGGTACCGGATAGATTAAAAATTCCAAGAAAGCCTTGTATGCCTGTCATACGCAGCTGGTTGATGTGCTATTGTTTTATGTTGCGCCCACAGCGCGCATAAATATATTTACCAGCTGATCCCGTCAATGCGTGAAGATGCTCAACACGCCAATTTTACGGCATGCATGATTGTAGAGAGAAGAGCACAAAAAAGCTAAAAGCAAACACTACTCAGACTGAAACTCAATGCGATCAGGGTTGAATCCTAGCAGATTTTACCCAGAGCGTTGTAGCTGGAAACTGCTAAAAGAAAAACTGCTGCGCGCGAATGTTGTCAGTGCTTGCGTATGCGCTGGTGTTGAACTGTCTTGCGCTCAGTTATAAGGCGTGGTTATAGGCTGTATATTCAAGTAAAATAAAATGCTTGATTTCAGTTAACCTAAATCAGAGCGCTATGCTAGGTTTTAGGCTAGAATACCCGCCAGGTGCCCAGCGATGCGAGGGCGTAATGAATAAAATATGTGTCGAGGTGGATTTTGGATATCATCGAAACAATTAAAGAACAGATCGAAAACAACGCAATTCTGCTGTACATGAAGGGTTCACCAAATGCGCCACAATGTGGCTTTTCACAACGTGCGACCCAAGCGCTAATGGCCTGCGGTGAGAAGTTTGCTTTTGTTGATATTTTACAAAATCCAGACATTCGTGCGAATTTGCCTGCCTATGCCAACTGGCCAACATTCCCACAGCTATGGATCAATGGTGAGTTGATTGGTGGTTGCGATATCATCAGTGAGCTGCATGACAGCGGTGAGTTACAAACGATGGTTAAAGATGCAGCGGCTAAAGTAGCAGCCAAAGCAGACGCTTAATCAGCGCTGATTGCTAATCCGTTACATAAAAAAGCCCCTGTTCAAATATGAACAGGGGCTTTTTTGTTGAGCTGATCCAACAGCCTCTTTACGCAGAGTCTTTAAGCAGTTGGGCGCTGGCTTTAGCGCGATTTAATGCACTAAAGAGTGCACGAATACTCGCGGTGGTGATGTTGGTGTCTATGCCAACGCCAAATACAGGGCGTTGTTCTGGCAAGCGCAATTCAATATAAGCCGCTGCTTGAGCATCACTGCCGCTGCCGATGGCATGTTGATTATAGTCCATGATTTCTACGGCAACCGGCAAGCTGGCGACGAGTGCCTCAAGTGGACCATTGCCACAGCCACTCCATTTGTTTAGGGTTCCATTGGCTAGCACTTCAGTTGTCAGCGTACAGGTGCCATCTTCTTCTTGGATGCGGTGTTTTTGTAACCTGTATGGCGTTGATGCCTGCAAATACTCACCATCAAGCAAGCTATAAATCTGTGCTGCTGTGACTTCTAAGCCGGAGCGGTCTGTTTCTGCTTTGATGACTTGGCTGAACTCGATTTGCATACGGCGCGGCAACTGTATGCCATATTCTTGCTCCAGCAAGTAAGTTACGCCACCTTTGCCTGACTGGCTGTTGACGCGAATTACTGCTTCGTAGTCGCGACCGATATCGGCCGGATCAATCGGCAAGTAAGGCACCTCCCAAATCCCATGGCTATCATGCTGGCTAAAGCCCTTGCGAATTGCATCTTGGTGCGAACCGGAAAAAGCAGTGTGCACTAAGTCGCCCGCATACGGGTGACGTGGATGCACCGGTAATTGATTGCACTCTTCCACCACTTTACGTACCGCATCAATATCGGAAAAATCCAGCTCTGGATTAACGCCTTGGGTGTACATATTTAAGGCCAAAGTGACCAAGTCCACATTACCCGTGCGTTCGCCGTTGCCAAATAAGCAGCCCTCAACACGATCGGCGCCGGCTAATAAGCCCAACTCACTGGCCGCGACGCCAGTGCCGCGATCATTGTGGGTGTGCAGACTGATAATCACATGCTCACGATGATTGATATTGCGTGCAAACCATTCAATTTGGTCGGCGTAAACATTCGGTGTGGAGACTTCGACAGTAGCAGGCAAGTTTAATATGACTTTGTTATCAGCGCTGGGCTGCCACACGTCCAATACCGCGTTGCATACTTCAACAGCGAAAGGTGTTTCTGTGGCACTAAAGGTCTCTGGCGAGTATTGAAAGGTCCACTCGGTTTGCGGCTGCATAGCTGCGTACTTTTTAAACAGCTCGGCGGCGTGCACCGCAATGGCTTTGACGCCTTCTTTGTCTTGCTTAAAGACGATACGGCGAAACGCAGGAGAGACAGCGTTGTACATGTGCACAATAGCTTTGGGCGCGCCTTTTAATGACTCGAAGGTGCGTGCGATCAAGTCTTCACGGGCTTGAGTGAGCACTTGAATGGTGGTGTCTTCGGGGATATGACCGTCTTCAATTAATAAGCGCACAAAATCAAAATCCGTTTGCGAGGCTGACGGAAAGGCTACTTCAATTTGCTTAACACCAACGGACACAAGGGTTTTAAAGAAACGTAGTTTTTTTTCAGGGCTCATAGGCTCGATCAGTGACTGGTTACCATCACGCAGGTCTGAGCTACACCAAATGGGTGGGTGAGTAATGGTGTTATTCGGCCACGTGCGATCCGTTAAGTTTAATACAGGGTAGGCACGGTATTTAGTGGCTGGGTTACTCAACATCGTCATGAGCTGGTCCTTAATCGTCGGTAAAATAAAACACGGGTTTGCTGCATACTTTTTGTAGGGTTTTGTTTTAGTGCGTTATGCTTAGCGGCATGTCTGTATGAATAAAGCTATATTTTGAGGTTATTTATTGCAAGCAATGTTTTTAAATGAGTGATTCGTGTTAAAAACAGTTTGTTAATTGGTTTTTTTTGCTGATTTTGTGGTTTTTTTGCAATTTTATTGTTTGTTTGATTTTCCTGCGACAGCGTGTCGCGCGTGATGCAGGCTGATTTGTGGGAACATTCATTAATAATGCTTTTGACTTAGGTGTAGATGAGAACAGTAGTGAGGATTTGGGATTGATTAGGCAGCGCCGCAATCATTTAATGGCGATTTGGCTTGGCTTGTTTGCCATGCTGATGATCCATGTCGGCCCGCTTATTTCTGGTGCTCAAGCATTAATGCGTGTTGATACGCTTTCTTTAGATGCGGCAACCGATCCTGCAATGCAGCACGATCAGCATGATCACACTGCTCTGCTAGCTCATGACCTTGCCTTGTCGCCTGCCGGCGTCAGTTCGCATGCTGAACACGCTGAGCATGCAGTTGATTACCATGCGCTGATGGGGCACCAAAGTGCACCTGAAGGTACGCCGCAATGGCTGGCCAATTTAAAAATGTGTGGCTATTGCGAATTGCTGGCTCTGAGTCCGCCTTTGCTTTTAGCCCTTGTGCTGGCACTGCCAGTGCCGCC
The DNA here is from genome assembly GCF_008807395.1 of Pseudomonas sp. C27(2019). Classification (GTDB taxonomy): domain Bacteria; phylum Pseudomonadota; class Gammaproteobacteria; order Pseudomonadales; family Pseudomonadaceae; genus Denitrificimonas. The sequence goes on along the minus strand of NZ_CP043320.1, from coordinate 1,806,407 downwards.
ATTGGTGCAGTGGCTCGTTGTTTTACCTGCGCCGCTGCGACTGCAACCTGCAGCACATAGCCTGCGCCATTCACGCGCTCCACCTGTCCACTTGTTCGCTTAAATCAAGCGGGTCTTTCGCCCGCACTTAATTTAATTGAATGATGGATGCTAAATATGTATACCAACACTATTCAAGGCGTTGCGCCGTCACGCCTTGACGATGGCTTTAAGCTTAAGCCGTTGTCACAGCGCTTAGCATTGGCGCATGCTGCTTTACTCGGTTTTGCTGTTTGCTTGCCGCTGCAGGCTAGTGCTGCAGATAAACAGGACGCTGCACAGTTAGCGCCTATGGTCATTACCGGTGTAGCGCAAGAGTCTCCGATTAAAGTGGTGACTGATCCACGTATTCCACGCCAACCCGTACCGGCCAGTGATGGTGCGGATTATCTAAAAACCATTCCAGGCTTTTCCGCGATGCGTAGCGGTGGTGTCAACGGTGATCCGGTATTCCGTGGCATGTTTGGTTCGCGTTTAAAAATGCTGACCAATGGTGGTGAGATGGTGGGTGCCTGTCCGAATCGTATGGACTCGCCCAGCTCCTATATCAGCCCAGAAAACTACGATAAGTTAACGGTAATTAAAGGACCGCAAACGGTGTTGTGGGGCGCTGGAAGCTCTGCAGCGACAGTATTGTTTGAGCGTGAGCCTGAAGTCTTTGATGAGCCAGATTACCGTCTAAACGGCAGTCTGTTAGTGGGATCTAATCGTCGTTTTGATCGCAGCATTGATGGTGCAGTGGGCAGTAAAGAAGGTTACCTGCGCGTGCTTGCCAACGCATCTAAAGCCCATGACTACAATGATGGTGATGGCGATCGCGTACCTTCACGTTGGAATAAGTGGAACACTGAGGCCGCTTTGGGCTGGACACCAACCGATGATACTTTGTTAGAGCTAACAGTGGGTCGTGGTGACGGTGAATCTCGCTATGCTGGTCGCGGTATGGATGGTACTCAGTTTTTGCGCGAGAGCGTCGCGTTACGCTTTAAGCAGGAAAATATCACTGATACTTGGGCCGCTTTAGAAGCGCAGCTGTATTACAACTACGCTGACCATATTATGGACAACTACAAGCTGCGTAGCATCACAAAGCCGGCAATGGCAACTCAAGTGGATACTCGTACTTTGGGCGGTCGCATTAAAGGCACCTGGCAGTGGGATGCTTTTGAGTTAGTGGCTGGTGTGGATGGACAAACCAGTGAGCACCGATTGCGTGCTCGTACGGGTAGCTCACCTATGATGGGGAGGACGCATTCGAATATGGCTAAGGATGCTGAATTTAATCAATGGGGTGCTTTTGGTGAACTGACTTGGACCCTTACTGATAGCGACCGAGTGATTAGCGGCTTGCGCCTTGATCGCCATAAGGTTGAGGATCATAGGGATTATCTAGCGCATCGACGCGCGATACCAACCTGCCCGGCTGCAAGTACAAGTTGTTTTGCTAACCCCACAGCCAATAAGAACAGAACTGAAACCTTGCCGAGTGCTTTTGTGCGCTATGAGAACGATCTGCAAGCCATTCCAGCCACTGTTTATATTGGTCTAGGTCATGCCCAGCGTATGCCTGATTATTGGGAGTTGTTTTCAGCCAGTAATATGCCAATAGGTAAGCCCCCTACGAGTTATCAGCCCACAGCTTTTACTACCGCCGATCCGGAAAAAACTACGCAAGTGGATTTTGGTATCCAGTATAGCCAAGGACCGCTTGATGCTTGGGCCTCAGCCTATGTGGGGCAAGTACGTGATTACTTGATGTTTGTTCATACGGGTAATAATTCGCAGGTCGATAATATCGATGCACGCATTATGGGTGGTGAGTTCGGTGCCGCCTATAACTTCACCTCGAATGTTAAAGGTGATATGAGCTTGGCTTATGCCTATGGCAAGAACAGCTCTGATGGTCGTGCTATGCCGCAAATCCCACCATTGGAAGCGCGCTTTGGCTTGAGTTATGAGCAGGGTGATTTCAGTAGCGCAGCCTTATGGCGCGTGGTTGCCGCGCAAAATCGTACCGATGAAGGTCGTGGTAACGTGATTGGTAAAGACTTCGGTCCAAGCTCTGGTTTTGGTGTGTTCTCGCTCAACAGTGCCTACCGTTTAAGCAAAAGCTGGAAAGTCAGCGCAGGTGTGGACAACCTGTTTGACAAAAAATACAGCGAACACTTAAACCTTGCTGGTAGCCCAGACTTTGGCTTTGATGATAACCCAACACGCGTTAATGAGCCGGGCCGCACCTGGTGGACGCGAGTCGATATGAGCTTCTAAGTGCGACAGCTGATCAACGCCCAGCGTTGGTCAGCGCTGCAAGGCAGTTTGTGCTAACGACTGATGCGCACACAGTGGTATAGGGATGTACTGGCAGCATTGTTTGTGCTCAGTTCAATCGCCCACTGATCTTGTGGCAAGTAAAAGAAAAGGGCTTAAGCCGGCGCTGGACACGTCTGCTTCAAGCCCTTTTTGGATTTTAGCGATTGATAACGAGCGCTTGATAATAAAGAAAAATAAACAAAAAAACGGCACAAACGCGAGGCTTGTACCGTATTTAAGTCTGTAACGCAGCAGTTTATGAATCAGCGGGCGCGGTAAGTAATGCGGCCCTTGCTTAAGTCATAAGGCGTGATTTCAACACGAACTTTATCGCCAGTTAAAATGCGAATATAGTTTTTACGCATTTTCCCAGAGATATGCGCAGTAACGACGTGCCCGTTTTCTAACTCCACACGAAACATGGTGTTAGGCAGGGTGTCGACGACAGTGCCTTCCATTTCGAAGCTGTCTTCTTTCGACATGCAGTATAACCCTCAAAATACAAATAAAAGACCTGACGCTCAAAATGCGATCAGGCAAAAGCGGCGGCTATTATGCCGTATTACGCTGCAAAAGGCCAAATATCCCGTTGCGGTGATTGTCTTAACTACAAAATACTCATTAATTATAAATCAATTCAGCAGGTAAGGGTTGCCAGTGTTGATTAATAAAGCCTTCTAGCGGTTGATATTGGGTTTTATAATTCATTTTTTTACAGTCTTTAACCCAATAGCCAAGGTACACATAGGGTAAATCTAGGCGTAGGCTTTCTTGGATTTGCCATAAAATCGCGTAATGACCAAGGCTGCGCCGTGTATCTTCAGGTTCGTAAAATGTGTACATGGCCGATAGGCCGTAAGCCAGCACGTCAGTCACCGCGACGGCTAGGAGTTGTTCATCTAAGCGAAACTCATAAAAACGCGCAAATTCTAATTCAGTGTTTAAGAAACCTTGATATTGCTCGACTGAGGGCGGGTACATGTCACCATCGCTATGGCGTTGCTCAATATAACGCTGATAGAGCGCGTAATGCTCTGCGCGAAATTGACTGCTGACTGCGCGCACATTGATGTCTTGATTGCGACGGATAATTTTATTTTGTGCGCGAGTGGCTTTAAAAGTCTGCACAGGAATACGCACTGATATACAAGCGTTGCAGCCCTGGCAGTGAGGGCGATAGACATGTGCTGCGCTGCGACGAAAGCCTTGCTCTATCAGTTGGCTGTATAAGCTGCTGGTCACTTCTTCTTCTGGGTCAATCAGGATTGAGCCCGCGCGTCGCTCGCTCAAGTAACTGCAGTCGTGTTCTTGGCCAAGGTACAGTTGTATGCTTTTCATGTGGTAAGAGTACTTGTTATTAGAGGCTGTGTTGACCATTGCATGCTATTGGCACTGTCCAAATGGTCGCTTAAATACTCGGAGAAACGCTCACGACTGATGCTCTGCGCGCCGAAGTTGAGCAAGTGTGTGGTGGGCATTTGGCAGTCAATTAGCACAAAGCCAGCTGCTTTTAGGGCGCTGACCAGTGTCACAAAGCCAACTTTTGATGCGTTGCTCATGCGGCTGAACATGGATTCACCAAAAAACAGCTGACCGATGGCGATTCCGTATAAACCGCCAACCAATTGATCGTCATGCCATACTTCAACAGAATGGGCGTAACCTTGTTTGTGCAAGTCAAAATAGGCGGCTTGCATCGCGCTGGTAATCCAAGTGCCGTGCTCGTCATGGCGTGGTTCGGCACAAGCATGGATCACTTGGCTAAAACTGCGGTCAAAGGTGACGGTGAATAGATCGCTACGCAGAACTTTGCGCAAACTGCGGGAAATATGCAGGTTATCAGGCAGCAATACTGTACGCGGATCAGGTGACCACCAAAGCAAGGGTTGCCCGTCTTGATACCAAGGAAAACAGCCGTGGCGGTACGCTGCAATTAAGCGTGCAGCAGATAAATCGCCTCCGGCAGCTAAGAGCCCGTTGGGTTCACGCAGCGCCTTATTCAGGGCTGGAAATTTAAGAGAGGTGCGGTCAAGCCAGGTCAGCATAATAAGCCTTAGCAGAGTGCGCGAGAGTTAGGCGCGCACAGTAAATATAGTGGGTAGCTATGCTGTAAGATAAGCCATATTGGTGAAAATTACATGCACAGATCCAGAGCAACTCAATGCTTGCGGGTAAAGATGAAATAACCTGCTTAAATCCGTACAATGGCGCGTTGCTAAACGTTTTTGTGATTATTTTTTGATGAGCCTTGTTCTGTCAAGGCCGCGCAGGACGCTTTTTTGAACGACACAACACACTTGCAATCTTCTAAAAAATTGACTTGGCAGCAGCAGGCTCAGTTACGTCTTAAAGAAGGCGTGCTGATTCTTTTGGCTGTACTTTGTATTTATTTATGGATGGTGCTCATAACCTTTGATGTCACTGACTCGAGCTTTTCTAATAGCATCGGGCAAGCGGATGTCGTGAGTAATGCTGGCGGTCATATTGGTGCGTGGATTGCTGACATACTGTTTAGTCTGTTGGGCTATTTTGCTTGGTTGTTTCCTTTGGTGTTGATGCTAAAAACGGTGCTGGTTTTTCAAAACCGCTACCAATCATTTATTTGGAATGGCTGGTTGTTTGCTTTGCGTACCAGCGGCTTTATTTTCCTATTGTGTGCAGGCTCAGCGTTAGCGTATATCCACTTTCCATTACCCGAAACAGTTCCGAAAAACTTCAATATTCTGGGCACGCTGCTTGGCGATAGCTTAACTGCAGCGCTCAATATTGAGGGTGCCACTTTATTTTTGTTAGCGTGCTTTTTGTTTGGTCTGACCGTATATGCCAATTTGTCTTGGTTCAAAATTATGGAAGGCATTGGTGGTCTGACTTTGCACTTAGTCGAGTGGGTTAAAGCTTGGTTGCAAAGTATCTTTGGTGAGATTCAGGAGCGCAAAGATGAACAGCGTACCTTGCGTGAAGAAGGTCTCGCTGCAGCAGTAGAGGTAAACGCTGAGTCAGTGCGCACGCGCCCTCGCTCAGTTGCAGTTGCTGCAGTAGCAAGTCAGGACACTGACAATAAACAGGGCCGCCGCGAGCCGGTGATTAACGCACCACGCCCGCAACCGACAGCTGCGCTCCGCACGCCTGCTGCAAAAAAAGCGCCGTTGGTGATTGACAGTGCCTTAGAAGGCACCTTGCCGCCCTTGGCTTTGCTGGATAAAGCAGAAAAGAAAAAGCCCAGCTATTCTGAGCAATCCCTGCAAGCACTCTCGCGTTTATTAGAAGTAAAGCTTAAAGAGTTCGGCGTCGAAGTTGAAGTTGAGTCAGTGCACCCAGGCCCCGTGGTCACGCGTTTTGAGATCCAGCTCGCACCTGGCGTTAAAGTCAGTCGCATTACTAATTTAGCCAAAGATTTAGCCCGCTCGCTGGCGATGATCAGTGTGCGCGTGGTGGAAGTGATTCCTGGAAAAACCACTGTGGGTATCGAGATACCCAATGAAGATCGGCAGATTGTACGCTTCTCAGAAGTGCTGGAAACATCAGAGTATGAAGAGGCTAAATCTGTGGTGACCATTGCCCTCGGCCATGATATTGGTGGGCAGGCAGTGATTGCCGATCTGGCAAAAATGCCACACTTGTTGGTGGCGGGTACCACAGGCTCTGGTAAGTCGGTGGGCGTTAACGCAATGATTTTATCGGTGTTGTTCAAATCAACACCGGAAGAAGTGCGTCTGATAATGATTGATCCAAAAATGCTGGAATTGTCGATTTACGAAGGCATTCCGCATTTATTGTGCCCGGTTGTCACCGATATGAAAGAGGCTGCCAATTCCTTGCGCTGGTGTGTGGCTGAAATGGAGCGGCGTTATAAGCTGTTGTCAGCTATGGGCGTGCGCAATTTGGCCAGTTACAACCGCAAAATTAAAGAAGCCAGAGAGGCGGGTACGCCACTCGAAGATCCACTGTTTAAACGCGAAAGCATGGACGATGAAGTGCCGCTTCTCGAAAAACTACCCACGATTATTGTCGTCGTGGATGAGTTTGCCGACATGATTATGGTGGTCGGTAAAAAAGTTGAAGAATTGATTGCGCGTATTGCGCAGAAAGCACGGGCGGCGGGGATTCATTTGATTCTAGCGACGCAGCGCCCGTCAGTGGATGTGATTACCGGTCTGATTAAAGCCAATATTCCAACACGTATTGCTTTCCAAGTGTCGAGTAAAATTGATTCGCGCACCATTCTTGATCAGGGCGGTGCTGAGCAGTTGTTAGGCCATGGTGACATGCTGTATCTACCACCTGGCACCAGTTTGCCAATTCGTGTGCACGGCGCTTTTGTTTCCGATGATGAAGTGCATCGCGTGGTTGATGCGTGGAAAGCACGCGGCGCACCGAATTATATTGAAGAAATACTGGCCGGTGTTGAAGAAGCAGGCAGTGGGTTTGATGGCGGTGATGGTGACAGCGGCAGTGAAGATGATCCGTTATACGATGAAGCCGTGCGCTTTGTCACTGAGTCACGTAGAGCTTCAATTTCGTCTGTGCAGCGCAAATTTAAAGTAGGTTACAACCGTGCTGCACGTATGGTCGAGTCGATGGAGATGGCTGGCGTAGTGTCTGCGGCAGCGCATAATGGTTCGCGTGAGGTGCTGGCACCGCCACCGATTCGTGATTAAACGTTAAGGGCCTGAGTAGTAATGCTATGCGGCTTAAATTTCAGGAGGCACTGAATAATGTTGCTCTGACAACCTAGGTAATTATTCAGCGCTTTCTTTACCCTTTATTAATAAGAGATAAACTATGCGCACAATGTACAAAGGCTTGCTCGGATTGCTTGGTAGTGTGCTGATTAGCGGTGCAGTGCTGATGCCTGTGCAAGTGGTATACGCCGAGAACACTGAACAGCAACAGGCGGTAACTAAGCTCAGTGACTTGCTCAGTTCTACGCAAACCATCAGCGGTCATTTTTCACAATTGACGTTGGATTCGACTGGCACACAGTTACAAGAAGCCTCAGGGCAAATGGTTTTGCAGCGCCCCGGCTTATTGCGCTGGCATACTGATCCACCGCTTGAGCAGTTACTGGTGTCTAACGGCGAAAAAGTCTGGCTGTATGATCCGGACCTGATGCAAGTGACTGTGCAGAAAATGGATCAACGCTTGACTCATACGCCCGCTTTGCTGCTGTCTGGCGATGTCTCGAAAATCAGTGAAAACTTCACCATCACCTATACTGAGGGTGGCCCGGTGATTGATTTTATTTTAACCCCCACCGCCAAAGACACCTTGTTTGATACGTTGCGTTTGTCTTTTCGCAATGGCGTGATTAATGACATGCAATTACTTGATGCTGTGGGTCAGCGCACCAATATTTTGTTTATGGATGTGCAAGTCAATGAGCCGATTGATGCCGCTCAGTTTGTGTTTGAAGCACCAGCGGGCGTTGATGTGATTGAGGACGGTCTGTAACTGTGGGTTTATTTAGCAGCGAGCCGATCGCTCAGCCGCTGGCCGCGCGTTTGCGTGCCAGCACCTTGGATGAGTATGTTGGTCAGCAGCATATTTTAGCGGTGGGCAAACCGCTGCGTGAAGCTTTGCAGCAAGGCGCCTTGCACTCAATGATTTTTTGGGGGCCACCGGGTGTGGGTAAAACCACCTTGGCACGTTTGCTGGCGCAGGTTAGCGATGCGCACTTTATAACCCTGTCGGCGGTATTGTCAGGAGTCAAAGAAATCCGTGAAGCAGTGCAAGACGCTAAACAGCAAGCGGCGCAGTACAGCCGCCGCACGATCTTATTTGTCGATGAAGTGCACCGCTTTAATAAAGGCCAACAAGACGCGTTTTTGCCCTATGTTGAAGACGGCACCTTTATTTTTATTGGTGCCACCACAGAAAACCCATCCTTTGAACTCAATAATGCGTTGCTCTCGCGGGCTCGCGTTTATGTTCTGAAAAGCTTGGATGATGCAGCGTTACAGCTGCTGTTGGCGCGCGCTTTAAGTGATCCGCGCGGTCTAGCTGAGCGCTCAGTAAGTATTGATCCCGAGGCGCAAGAGTTATTGATCCGCGCGGCTGATGGTGATGGCCGGCGTTTGCTTAATCTGCTGGAAAACGCGGCTGATTTGTTGGAAGACGGCGACTGCATTGATGTTGCTTTGCTGGGTAATATCCTCGGCGATAGCATGCGCCGTTTTGATAAAGGCGGTGAAGCTTTTTACGACCAGATATCTGCGTTACACAAGTCGGTGCGCGGCTCTAACCCTGATGCAGCTTTGTACTGGTACACGCGCATGCTTGATGGTGGCTGTGATCCGCTGTATATCGCCCGCCGCGTGGTGCGTATGGCCAGTGAAGACATTGGTAATGCTGACCCGCGTGCGCTGACCTTGTGTTTGTCGGCGTGGGATGTGCAAGAGCGTTTGGGCAGTCCAGAAGGGGAGTTGGCGGTGGCGCAAGCCATTACGTATTTAGCCTGCGCACCAAAAAGCAATGCGGTGTATATGGCCTATAAAGCCGCGCGTCTCGACGCACAAAGCTTTGGTTCGCTAGAAGTACCGATGCATTTGCGCAATGCACCGAGCAAACTGATGAAGCAGTTAGGCCATGGTGATGAATACCGCTACGCGCATGATGAGCCGGATGCTTACGCAGCTGGTGAGGATTATTTTCCTGCAGACTTAGCGCCACGACACTATTATCAGCCCCCAGCGCGTGGCTTAGAAATCAAGATTGGTGAAAAACTTCAGCATTTAAAAAGCCTAGATCAACGCAGCACGCGTCAACGCCGAGCGCCGCAAGCATGACTGTTCTGATGGTGGCTTTAGGGGGTGCAATAGGCAGTGTACTGCGCTATTTTGCCGGTGTAGCAGTGGCGTCTATTTGGCCGCTGCATCTGTACATTGCCACTGTTTTGGTTAATATCGTCGGCAGTTTTTTAATAGGCTGTGCTTTTGCTTGGTTTGCTTTGCGCCCTGAGGTGTCAGATCTCACGCGTGTACTGTTAATGACTGGTTTTTTAGGCGGTTTCACCACTTTTTCTACATTTTCTCTGGATGCGCTGCGCTTGATGAATGATGGCCAGTCGCTACAGGCTTTGCTTTATATGGGCGTCACCTTGGCTGGGGGCTTATTAGCCACTTGGCTGGGTATGACGCTGATTAAATTTTCTCTGTAAGAACGGATACCCTTATGCTTGATTCAAGATTGTTACGCACACAACCACAAGACATGGCTGAGCGCCTAGCGGTACGCGGTTTTGTTTTGGATGTAGCTGGTTTAGAAGCTTTGGAGGCGCAACGCAAAGCTGTACAAACGCGCACTGAGCAGTTGCAGGCTGAGCGTAACAGCCGTTCTAAATCGATTGGTCAAGCCAAAGCCCGCGGCGAAGATATTGCCCCCTTGTTAGCGCAAGTGGATCAATTGGGCGGTGAGCTGGAAGCCGGTAAGCGCGAGTTGGAAGGTATTCAGGCTGAGCTGGATGCGATCGCTTTGAACATCCCCAACCTGCCAGATGCATCTGTGCCGCAGGGTGCCAGTGAAGACGACAACGTTGAAGTGCGCAGCTGGGGCACACCGCGCACCTTTGATTTCCCAGTGCAAGATCACGTGCTGCTGGGTGAGACTATCAAGGGTTTGGATTTTGAAGCCGCTTCTAAATTATCCGGTGCGCGCTTTGCAGTGATGCGCGGCGGTATTGCCCGTCTGCACCGTGCGCTGGCGCAGTATATGCTCGATTTGCATACTGCTGAGCATGGCTATCAAGAAATGTATACGCCGTATTTAGTGCAAGCCTCTGCGTTGCAAGGCACCGGGCAGTTACCTAAATTTTCTGAAGACTTATTTCGTGTTGAGCGCGAAGAGCAAGCGCCGCTGTATTTGATCCCAACCGCTGAAGTGTCACTGACCAATACTGTGGCTGGTGAGATTTTAGATGTGGCGCAACTGCCGATTAAAATGGTTGCGCACAGTCCGTGTTTTCGTAGTGAAGCGGGTGCCTCAGGGCGTGATACACGCGGCATGATCCGTCAGCACCAGTTTGATAAAGTTGAGTTGGTACAGATTGTTGATCCGGCAACCTCGGCTGCCGCGTTGGAAGAGTTGACCGGCCATGCGGAAAAAGTCTTGCAAGCATTGGAGCTGCCCTACCGTGTGATGGCGTTGTGCACCGGCGATATGGGGTTTGGTGCCAGTAAAACCTATGACTTAGAAGTCTGGGTGCCAAGCCAAGAAAAATACCGCGAGATTTCTTCGTGCTCAAACTGCACCGATTTCCAAGCACGCCGTATGCAGACCCGCTTCCGCAATCCAGAGACGGGTAAAACAGAGCTGGTGCATACCCTTAATGGCTCAGGTCTGGCGGTAGGTCGCACCTTGGTTGCAGTTATTGAAAACAACCAGCAGGCTGATGGCAGTATCACTGTGCCTGAAGTGTTGCGTCCGTATATGGCTGGTATTGAAGTTATTCGTTAAAAGTACTCTAGGGAAACGCTGAATAATTACCTGCGTTGTCAGGGTGGTGTTAATAAACGGCTCAAAATGCTCATTTACTATGTGTAAACTGCGTTTTTTCGCCGATTTGACTCGCTAGCGCTCGCCCTTCGGGCCAGCCTTTGGCTGTTACTCCCGTTGTTCGTTGCGCCTAGCCCTGACTGCCTCGCCAACATTATTCAGTGCTTCCCTAGGATTGCTAGGTGATGGTTTGATAGTTGTTGCCTAGCAATCTGTAGACACAGGATTCTGCTTTAAATCGTTTCTATTGCGCGCGCTTGATTGCAAACAATGCAAGCTATGTAGCGCTCGACTTATAAAGACTCCCTCTGCTGTTGTTATTCAGCGTCCAAGCGTAGCACAGCGCTATGTCCCACAAACGCTTGCCTAAAGGAATTGTTATGGATTACCTGCCGTTATTTCATAAAGTACAAGGGCGCGATGTGCTGCTGGTTGGCGGTGGCGAAATGGCCTTGCGCAAGGCGCGCTTACTGCTGGAAACAGGTGCGACACTGCGCGTGATTGCACCTTTTATCAGTGATGAATTGCAAACACTGGTTGCCGCCAAGCACGGGCAGTGTCTACTCAGAGAGTATCTGCACAGCGATATGCAAGGCAGCTGCTTGGTGTTGGCCACTACTGATCAACCAGAGTTGAATGTAAGTATTGCTCAGCAAGCCCAAGCGCAAGGTATTCCTGTCTATGCAGTGGGTGTGCCAGAATTATCCAGTATTATTTTCCCCGCGATTGTTGACCGCTCACCCCTGATTATTGCCGTGTCGACTGCAGGGCATGCACCGGTACTGGCGCGCTTAGCGCGAGCTAAAATCGAAACCTGGCTACCGGCCAGTTATGGCCGTCTTGCAGGCCTTGCGGCACAGTTTCGTGATCAAGTGAAAACGTTATTGCCACATGTACAGCCACGTCGAGCGTTCTGGGAAGATGTTTTTCAAGGGCAGGTGGCTGAGCATGTCTTTGCAGGGCGTGATCAAGAGGCTGAGCAGCTGCTGACAGAGAAAATCAGTGGTGCGCAAAATCAAGTGGTGGGTGAAGTGTATTTGGTTGGTGCTGGCCCCGGTGATCCAGATTTGCTGACCTTTAAAGCGTTACGCTTAATGCAACAAGCCGATGTGGTGCTGTATGACCGTTTGGTGGCTCCGGCCATTTTAGAGTTGTGCCGACGTGATGCGGATCGTCTTTATGTTGGTAAGCAAGCGTCAAATCACAGCGTGCCGCAAGATCAAATCAATCAAAAACTGGTTGAACTGGCGCAGCAAGGTAAGCGCGTGGTGCGCCTGAAGGGCGGTGATCCGTTTATTTTCGGCCGCGGTGGCGAGGAAATTGAAGAGCTGGCCGCGCAGTGTGTTCCTTTTCAGGTGGTGCCTGGTATTACCGCGGCGTCGGGTTGTTCGGCTTATGCCGGTATTCCTTTAACGCATCGTGATTATGCACAGTCGGTGCGTTTCATTACGGGGCATCCAAAAGATGGTGTGTTGGATTTGCCGTGGAATGAGCTGGTGTCGTCAACACAAACTGTGGTGTTTTATATGGGGTTGGGCTGTTTGCCAGATATTTGTCAGCAGCTGATTGCGCATGGCCGTGCGGCACAGACGCCGATTGCTTTGGTTGAGAATGGCACAACTGCTAAGCAGCGGGTGTTTACTGGTACTTTGGAAACCATTCAGCAACAGGTCAGTGACTTTGCTGTGCAGAGCCCGAGTTTGATTATTGTTGGAGAAGTGGTGGCCTTGCGTGAGAAGTTGAATTGGTTTGCTGGCGCACGCTAGCTTTCAAATACTTCGGCTATTATTTGCGCCTGCAGTACGGTACGCGTTGATCATTGGTGTGGTTTTCGGTTTTGTAGCATGGCGCTTTTAAAGCAAAAGCAATGAGCATGATCTGTGCATGTTGCAGCGTGCAGGTGTTGTTCTTCCCTTAACACGCCCTCCTGGCGTGATGCGGGCGCTACGCCATCCTTGGCTTCGCTTGCCACAACACCCGCACACTACTATTGATCATCGGTATTGTTTTCAAGTGTGTAGCATGGCTCTTTTGAAGCAAGAGCATTGAGCATGATCTGTGCATGTTGTAGCGTGCAAGTGTTGTTCTTCCCTTAACACGCCATCCTGGCGTGATGCGGGCGCTGCGCCATCCTTGGCTTCGCTCGCCACAACACCCGCACACTGCTATTGATCATTGATGTTGTTTTCAAGTGTGTAGCATGGCTCTTTTAAAGCAGTTTGCTTTGTTGATATACAGTATTTCTGGTTATTTTTAATATTGTGAGTACCGAAAGTAAAACAACAATTCACACAGTTAACTTAAACGTTTGCAGAAACAGACGAGCCTTATATCAATCGTGCTAACAACGCCTTTGATCAACGAGTACTTCGGGGTTGGTGTGACAAGCGAGCCATGGATGGTGAGCGCAGGAGTTGAACCCAGGATGGGTTCATCGACGGAAAAACACCTGCCCCGAAGTACGGTATGCCACGCTCAAGCTGTTAAAAACTTACGGACAAACACCTGCCCCGAAGTACGCTATGCCACGCAATGACCAGCGCACCTCAAGTAAAAAAACTTTCAGGAACAATTGGTGCATGTTGCAGCGTGCAGGTGTTGTTCTTCCCTTAACACGCCATCCTGGCGTGATGCGGGCGCTACGCCATCCCTGGCTTCGCTCGCCACAACACCCGCACACTGCTATTGATCATTGATGTTGTTTTCAAGTGTGTAGCATGGCTCTTTTAAAGCAGTTTGCTTTGTTGATATACAGTATTTCTGGTTATTTTTAATATTGTGAGTACCGAAAGTAAAACAACAATCCACACAGTTAACTTAAACGTTTGCAGAAACAGACGAGCCTTATATCAATCGTGCTAACAACGCCTTTGATCAACGAGTGCTTCGGGGTTGGTGTGACAAGCGAGCCAGGGATGGTGAGCGCCGGAGTTGAGCCCCGGATGGGCTCATCGACGGATAAACACCAATTCCGAAGTACGCTATGCCACACAACTTCAACAAGAAAGCAGTAAAAGCCTCAAATAGTATCTACACGCGCTGGAGTTGAACGATGGGCGGGCTCATTGATGGAAAACACCAACCCTGAAGTACGCAATGACCAGCAAACCAGCGATCAAAAACTGCAAGAAAAATTAATATATGCCGCGCATTGACTGAAATGCACTATTAACCTTGGAAAAAAATCAGAAATAGCGTAAAAGAGCCGATTTGTGCAGAAAAGTCCGTTTTACTCTGCGCTTTTTGTTGATCTAGGTTTAAACTGCTGCATTGTGCTGACACGCGCCATATTACTGCTGAGCAGTGTTCAATTAAGCGCCCACGTAACAGCACTATTTAAAAGTAACGTACTTATCTAACAGGATTTTATCCAGGAGAGCAGGCATGTCCATTCCAGAGGCGCAGGTCAGTCGCGCTGATTTTGATCAAGTTATGGTGCCCAACTATGCACCAGCAGGTTTTGTACCCGTGCGCGGCGCAGGTTCGCGACTCTGGGATCAAAATGGACGCGAGCTGATTGATCTGTCCGGCGGCATCGCTGTGAATGGCCTTGGTCACTGCCATCCAGTGCTGGTTGAAGCATTAACCAAACAAGCGCATAAGCTGTGGCATGTCTCCAACATCTTCACCAATGAGCCAGCCCTGCGTTTGGCGCGCAAGCTCACCGCAACCACCTTTGCTGATCGCGTTTTCTTCAGCAATTCAGGTGCAGAAGCCAATGAAGCCGCGTTAAAACTGGCACGTAAAGTCGCTAGCGATCGTTTTGGTGCAGATAAGCATGAGATTATTTCAACCTTTAACAGCTTTCACGGGCGCACAGTGTTTACCGTCAACGTCGGTGGTCAATCAAAGTATTCTGAAGGCTTTGGACCGCGCCCAGAAGGTATCACTCATGTGCTTTATAATGATTTAGCCGCCATGGAAGCAGCAATCTCTGAGCGCACCTGTGCCGTTATTCTTGAGCCGATTCAAGGCGAAAGCGGTGTCTTACCTGCAGATCAGGCTTATTTACAAGCAGTACGTGCTTTGTGTGATAAGTATGATGCACTGCTGATTTTTGACGAAGTGCAATCAGGCATGGGGCGTACCGGTAAGTTGTTTGCTTATGAGTTGTATGGTGTGACGCCAGATGTGCTGACCACCGCGAAAAGCCTAGGTGGCGGTTTCCCCATATCAGCGATGATAACCACCAATGAGTATGCTGAGCATTTATCTGTCGGTACACATGGCACCACCTTTGGCGGTAACCCGCTGGCGTGTGCGGTCGGTGAAGCTGTGATGGATATTATCAACACCCCTGAAGTGCTTAATGGCGTGATAAGCAAAGGTGAGTACTTGCGCGAAAAGCTGCGTGCGCTGGGTGAAAAGTACAATCTTTTTGAGTTGGTGCGTGGTAAAGGCTTATTGGTCGGGGCAGTGCTTAATAAAGAGTACAAAGGCAAAGCTGGCGCGCTAATGGCTGCCGCTGAGCGAGCAGATTTGTTGGTATTAGTCGCAGGGCCGGATGTGGTGCGCTTTGCTCCCAGTTTAGTAATTGAGCAAGCTGATTTAGATGAAGGCCTGGCGCGTTTTGAACGTGCAATCATCGAGTTTGTTGGCCAGGCACAAGCATAACGCATAGATGTTCAGCGCTCAGTGCTGCAGTACAGGCACTGGGCGCTTATTTTTTTAATTTAGGTAATCCATAGCATGAACACAGATTTACAGTTACTTCTTGAAAATGATGATGGCGAACAAACAGAAACCTCTTGCACACGCTTTGCGGTGATTTGGCAGGGTAAGGAAATTTGGGTGCAAACAGCCGGTAATGGCCAATTGCTAATCGGTGTTGACGTGGAAGAGGGCGATACTGAGTACGCGAGTCTTTTGCTGCGTCCTTTAGCCACCAACTTAGTCAGCTTACAGCTCGAAATGGAGCCGGCCGACCCAGCAGACTTGCTCGAAGATGATCATGTGCACACTGATGAGTGCAATCATTGATCCTTGATTGAGCTGTTTTCAGGAAAGGCTGCAGCAAGCGCGTATCAGCGATATAATGCGCCCTTTGAGTCGTTAAGCCGTTTGTATTTAATAGGCATGACCGTTATTTAATTGTGGAAGAATATATGAAAAGCGCAGAAATCCGTGAAGCCTTCCTTCGCTTCTTTGAAGACAAGGGTCATACCCGCGTAGCCTCCAGCTCATTGATCCCAGCCAATGACCCCACGCTATTATTTACCAATGCGGGCATGAATCAGTTTAAAGACTGCTTCTTGGGTTTAGAACAACGCGCCTATACGCGTGCAGCCAGCAGTCAAAAATGTGTCCGTGCTGGCGGTAAACACAATGACTTAGAAAACGTGGGCTACACTGCGCGCCACCATACTTTTTTTGAAATGCTGGGAAATTTCAGCTTCGGTGATTACTTTAAGCCCGATGCCATTCAATTTGCTTGGGAGTTTTTAACCTCCGAGCAGTGGATGGGGCTACCCAAAGAGAAGCTCTGGGTGACTGTCTATGAAACGGACGACGAAGCCTATGATATTTGGGTCAATAAAATGGGCGTGCCAGCCGAGCGCATGATTCGCATCGGTGATAACGGCGGCGCACCTTATGCTTCAGATAACTTCTGGGCGATGGGTGATACCGGTCCATGCGGCCCGTGCTCAGAAATATTTTATGATCACGGCGAGCACATCTGGGGTGGCCCTCCAGGTTCGCCTGAAGAAGATGGTGACCGTTATATCGAGATCTGGAACATCGTCTTTATGCAGTTTAACCGCACTGCTGATGGTGTCATGCATCCGTTACCTGCGCCCAGTGTGGATACGGGCATGGGCCTGGAGCGCATCAGCGCGGTGATGCAGCATGTCAATTCCAACTACGAGATTGATTTGTTCCAAAACCTACTCGCGGCAGTAGCAGCAGCAGTGGGTTGTGAAAACAATGACAACCCTTCGCTCAAAGTGATTGCTGACCATATTCGCTCTTGCGGCTTTTTGATTGCCGATGGCGTGGTGCCGTCCAATGATGGTCGTGGTTATGTGTTGCGCCGCATTATTCGTCGCGCCTGCCGCCATGGTAACAAGCTGGGCGCAAGCGGCAGTTTCTTTTATAAAATTGCCTCGGCTTTAGTGCAAGAAATGGGTGATGCGTTTCCCGAGCTGAAACAGCAGCAGGCGCAGATTGAGCGTATTTTAAAAACCGAAGAAGAGCAGTTTGCAAAAACCTTGGAACAAGGCTTGCGCATTCTTGAGCAGGACTTAGATGACTTAGACGGTACAGTGATACCCGGTTCAGTGGTATTTAAGCTGTATGACACCTACGGTTTTCCGATGGATTTAACCGCGGATATCGCCCGAGAGCGTGAGTTGACGGTTGACGAAGTGGGCTTTGAGCGTGAAATGCATGCCCAGCGTGAGCGCGCGCGCTCTGCCAGCTCATTCGGCATTGACTATAACGCATTGATTAAAATTGATAGTGAGACGGAGTTCTTAGGCTATCAAACGCATCAGGCTGATGCGACTGTGCTCATGATTCTAAAAGATGGCGTTAGTGTGGATTCTGCTTTGGAAGGTGATCAGGCAGTGATCGTGCTTGATCGCACGCCATTCTATGCAGAGTCTGGTGGTCAGGTCGGCGATTGCGGGTATTTATCGGCTGAGCACTTGCGCGTTGATATCACTGATACAACAAAAAGTGGCACTGCTTTCCTGCATCATGGTTCGGTCAGCCAAGGTACGCTGCAGGTTGGCGATAGCGTTGTCGCCCAAGTGGATGATCAGGTGCGCCACGCCACCGCATTGAGCCACTCAGCGACGCATATTTTGCACGCTGCGTTGCGCGATATTTTAGGTGAGCATGTGCAGCAAAAAGGCTCGTTAGTAGACAGTCAGCGTTTACGCTTTGACTTTAGCCACTTTGAGCCTGTGACCCCAGAGCAAATTAAAGCTTTGGAAGAGCGCGTTAACCGAGAAATTCGCAATAATACCCCTGTGTGCACTGAAGTGACTGATATTGAAACCGCTAAAGCAAAAGGTGCGTTGGCCTTATTTGGTGAGAAGTATGGCGATCAAGTACGCGTATTGAGTATGGCCGATGGTTTCTCAGTCGAGCTCTGTGGTGGTATTCATGCGCAGCGTACGGGCGATATTGGTCTGTTTAAAATCACCAGTGAAGGCGGTGTCGCTGCTGGTGTACGCCGCATTGAAGCGATTACCGGTGAAACAGCCTGGAACTGGGTAACGAGCGCAGAAGAGCAGCTCAAACAAGCTATGAGCATGGTTAAAGGCAATCGTGAGAATGTCTTAGACAAACTGCAAGCCTTGTTGGATCAGCAGCGCAGCCTAGAAAAAGAAGTTGAACAGCTCAAAGCCAAAGCTGCCAGTGCGGCGGGCAGTGATCTGGCATCTTCTGCTGTCGAAGTGAATGGCGTTAAGGTGCTTGCTGCGCGCCTAGACGGATTAGAAGGCAAAGATTTGCTGGCATTAATTGATCAGCTGAAAAACAAATTGGGCAGTGCCGTCATTCTATTGGGCGGTGTGCACAATGAGCGCATTGTCTTAGTCGCCGGTGTGACTAAAGATTTGACCGGTCAGTTTAAAGCCGGTGATTTGATGAAGCAGGCCACTGCAGTGGTTGGTGGTAAAGGCGGCGGTCGTCCTGACATGGCGCAGGGCAGTGGTGTCGAGCTGGCTAAGTTGGATGCAGCCTTAGCTGTTACTGCAGAGTATGTGGCCAGCAAGTAAATGAATGGAGGTTGCTGTGCTGGCTAAGGCCTGAGCACAGCACAAGAGGGTGCTGATAAGCTGCTGAGCAGGATAAGAAGTGAGTTGCGCAAGTTGCAAATTGCGGCGCAGTTCGGGTCTGTTAATGCCAGCTACTTATCAGTTAAATCGTAATATTTTGAACGCTAACGATGAATAAGGCGGCAGTAAAATGGCGTTGATCGTACAAAAGTTTGGCGGCACCTCGGTGGGCTCGCCTGAGCGCATTGAGCAGGTCGCACAAAAGGTGGCAAAGTTTCGCGCAGCCGGTGATGACGTTGTTGTGGTTGTTTCAGCTATGAGTGGAGAAACCAATCGCTTACTAGCATTGGCTAAAGACGTCTGTGCTAAACCATCTCTGCGTGAAATGGATGTGATGATTGCCACCGGCGAGCAAGTGACTATTGCTTTGCTGGCGATTGCGCTGAATAAAATTGGCGTGCCGGCAATATCCTTTACCGGCGCTCAAGTGCCGATTGTTACCGACAGTGAGCATGGTAAAGCACGTATTTTAAGCATTGATGATGACAAGGTGCATGCGCAGCTAAAGGCTGGCAAAGTGGTTGTTGTTGCTGGCTTTCAGGGTGTTGATGAGCACGGCAATATTACCACACTGGGGCGTGGTGGTTCAGACACTACAGCAGTGGCTTTGGCTGCAGCATTGCAGGCCGATGAGTGCCATATTTACACTGACGTGGATGGTGTTTATACAACTGATCCGCGTGTTGTGTCACGAGCGCAGCGCCTAGATCGTATTACTTTTGAAGAAATGCTAGAAATGGCCAGTCTAGGCTCGAAAATTTTACAGTTACGCTCTGTTGAGTTTGCCGGCAAATACAATGTGCCACTGCGCGTATTACATAGCTTTGAAGAAGGTCCCGGCACTTTAATTACGACTGATAATAATGAGGACAGCATGGAACAGCCGATTATTTCTGGTATTGCCTTTAATCGCGATGAAGCCAAGTTAACCATTCGCGGTGTTCCAGATACCCCAGGGGTTGCTTTTAAGATATTAGGGCCCATTAGTGCCGCTAATATCGACATTGATATGATTGTGCAAAACGTATCTAAAGATAACACCACAGACTTTACTTTTACTGTGGGTAATCTTGATTATGATAAAGCGCTAGAAGTGCTGCAGGCGACTGCAAAAGAGATTGGCGCTGGTGAAGTGGCTGGAACCACTAGTATTGCTAAGGTGTCCATTGTGGGTGTCGGCATGCGCTCACATCCGGGTGTTGCCAGCAGTATGTTTGAGGCATTGGCGAAAGAGAATATTAATATTCAGATGATCTCAACATCAGAAATTAAAATTTCTGTCGTGATTGAAGAGAAATATGTTGAGCTTGCTGTGCGTGCGCTTCATACCGCTTTTGGTCTTGATGCAGCGAGCAAATAAGGTACGTTACTAAATAAAACCTAAGTGCAGCAAAGGTATTGCACTTGCCCCGTTTTATTGGCGAATCCAGCAAATGGGTTTGTTTAAGTTTGAATTTATAATGTTTTTATTTATGTGTAGCTGATGATGCGGTGTCACTGATAAGGATGTTTTTTTAATTTTTTACTTACAAACTTGTGATGATAGTTGGATTGGTCGAATAAAAAGGCGACATCTATCATGTGCAAAACCACGTGATGGGGTGTACGCTGTCTATAACTTACAGATGCAGACTGTAAACCTAAATTGTTGTTACAAGGAGATATAAAATGTTGATATTAACGCGTCGTGTTGGAGAAACACTGATGGTTGGTGATGAAGTAACTGTCACTGTATTAGGTGTTAAGGGCAATCAAGTCCGCATTGGTGTAAACGCGCCAAAAGAGGTTGCTGTGCACCGTGAAGAAATCTATCAACGCATCCAAAAAGAGAAAGAAGATAGGGATGATGCAAGTATTTGATGCATTTTGCTTTTATGCTTTGCAATTACTAAAAATGTAGGTAATATACGCCCCGTGTTACGGAGAGGTGGCCGAGTGGCCGAAGGCGCTCCCCTGCTAAGGGAGTACACCTCAAAAGGGTGTCGAGGGTTCGAATCCCTCCCTCTCCGCCATATTTAGTGTTGCAGAGCATAAGCTATTGAAGCGTTTTAAATAAAATTAAAACACCTTGATAATCAAGCAAATAGCTCTATAATACGCACCGAAATGGACTCATAGCTCAGCTGGATAGAGTACTCGGCTACGAACCGAGCGGTCGGAGGTTCGAATCCTCCTGAGTCCGCCATATTAAACGATTTAGTGATACTAGATCGTTTAGGCAACACCAGCGGTGATCTGGATAAGCACCACGTGGACTCATAGCTCAGCTGGATAGAGTACTCGGCTACGAACCGAGCGGTCGGAGGTTCGAATCCTCCTGAGTCCGCCATATTAAAAAACCTGCATTGATTGCAGGTTTTTTTTTGCCGGTGTTATTGGTTTTTTCAACACTTATCTGAGTTGTAGAATCGTTCTTTTAGCAGCAATAAAGCTAAGGCACGCAGCCATGCTGATCAAAGCGCACGCTGCGTTTTTTATTCTTAGCGCTGCGGTAGGTGGCGCTAATTTTGCCGTTATGGCTACGTTGGGTTAGAGGCTTGCCAAACATGCTTTCTACTTCGGCTCGACTCATACCGCTTTTAACCTGCTTGCGGACTAAATGCGAGCGCCGCTGGGTTGGATCAAAAGCCCCGCAGGGATGGTCATTATCTGTTACTACAGTCACGCGCACTGGTTTTTTCTTTTTTTTGGAAAGCGCTTTTTTGATGGTGCTTGCGCTTAAGGCAGGGATTGTCATCGGTGCTTTTAGTTGGTGAGTGTCTTGTGTTGTGCTGGCTGCGCAGGCTTTATCGCTGAAGGTTACCGCGCCGTTGCTGGTGGTGCATTTATACACCTGTGTCGCAGCGCTGAGCAGCTGGCTGTGGCAGCTAGTAAAAAACAAGCACAGCAAAAGGTATTTTTGCATGATCGTCATCCTTGACATACTGAGTTTAGGTTTTAAAAACTCCTTGCTGGAGTGTGCTTCAGTGTAGTCGCTGTTATGGAAATAACTAGAGTGTTAACTGCTCTATGTCGATCATGGGCTGTAATTGTTAGATGCAAAGCTTGGTTACAGTGGTATTATTGCTGCAGATTAAATTTGTATACGACTGATTTAGCATGGTTTTTAATAGTTAGCCTTCCCACTGAACAATCTCCATGCACACCTAATAAATTCTCTGCCGCATTGCTCGGAAGGGATGGAGCACCTCATTTATGTCTGAAGTTGAAGAGAGAAAACCCCAGGGACGCCTGCACGAGCGTTTTTCACAGGTTCTTGAGCTCTTACAACGACATCGATTGATTGAGGAAAGTGTTGCGCGGCAAGGCAGCGATCACCAAGCACGGGTTGATGAGTTGGTGCAGCAGCAGCATTTGGCCGAGCTGCAGCAAAAACTGGCTGAATTGCACCCAGCAGATATCGCTTACATTCTTGAGGCGTTGCCCTTAGAAGACCGTCTGACAGTGTGGCAGATGGTGCAAGCCGAAAGCGATGGTGACATCCTGCTAGAAGTCTCCGACGCTGTGCGTGAAACACTGATTGCTGACATGGATGAGCATGAGATCATTGCTGCGACCAAGGATCTGGACGCCGACGAACTGGCTGATCTAGCGCCCGAGCTGCCGCGCGATGTGGTGCAGGGTCTGATGGAGTCTTTGGATGAGCAGCAGCGCGAGCGTGTGCGTTCGGCGTTATCCTACGATGATGAGCAGGTTGGTGCCATCATGGACTTTGAAATGGTGACCATTCGCGAAGATGTCACCCTAGAAGTGGTTTTGCGTTATTTGCGCCGCCTAAAAGCATTGCCGGATCAGACCGATAAGCTTTTTGTCGTGGATATGGCTGGCCTTTTGAAAGGCGTGTTGCCGATTAAGCGCTTGTTGGTCAATGATCCTGATCGCATGGTGCATGAGGTGATGGCTGATGAAGCAGTGACCTTTTACCCAGATGAAGATGGTTCTTTTGCCGCACAAGCGTTTGAGCGTTATAACTTGGTTTCTGCACCCGTTATAGAAAAAAGTGGCAAACTGATCGGCCGTTTAACCGTTGATGAAATGGTTGACTTGATTCGTGAGGAGTCAGAAAGCGAAGCTTTAAGCCGTGCTGGTTTGCGTGAGGAAGAAGATATTTTTGCTTCGGTTTGGAAGTCACTAAAGAACCGTTGGGCATGGCTGGCTATCAATCTAATTACGGCATTTGTGGCGTCACGGGTGATCGGTGTATTTGAAGACTCGATTGAGAAGCTAGTGGCTTTGGCTGCTTTAATGCCGATTGTTGCAGGAATTGGCGGCAACTCAGGTAACCAGACTATCACTATGATTGTCCGTGCTATGGCGTTGGATCAATTATCGACAGGCAATACCACGCGCTTAATGCGCAAAGAATTGGGTGTTGCATTTATCAATGGCGTTATCTGGGGCAGCGTGATCGGCCTTGTTGCTTGGCTGCTCTATGATAGCTGGTCATTGGGTGTGGTGATGACTGCGGCAATGACCCTGAATTTACTGCTAGCGGCTTTGATGGGGGTGATTATTCCCATGACGATGGTACGCTTGGGGCGTGATCCAGCCTTGGGTTCGAGTGTTCTGATTACAGCTATGACGGACAGTGGCGGTTTCTTTATATTTCTTGGTTTGGCGACAGTGTTTTTGCTCTAACACTGGCAATAGATCGGTGATGACTGTGCTCATTTGTCTTTACAAAATCACATTCTGTGTCTAGGTGAAAATATTCTATTATTTGCCAATAGGTAGAGATTCGCGTTAATGTTCCGGCGTTTTGGTCGTAACGTGCAGGCTCTTGGGTCAGTTGCGCTATGAGCTTATATAACAATAATGTCCACAGCCACTTCGGAAAAATGGGGCGTATATGACTACTCAGCAACTTCTTCTTGAAGGCGTTGAACTCATGCTATTTGGTATGGGTTTCGTTTTTATATTTTTGGTCTTACTTATTTTTTGCATTCGTGCGATGTCTGCGATTTTAGAGCGCTTAGCACCGGATACCAGTCATGCTGCGACTGCTATTGCAGCAACTGTACAGGTTGATAGCGTGCAGCCTATTGATGCAGACACCTTACAAGCCATCCAGCTTGCCATTAAACAGCACCGCGCCCGTCGCGGCTGAGTGTACCCATACGGAGTTTTCCTGATGACTGCTACAAAGCCACTCGGTATAACTGACGTTGTATTACGTGATGCTCACCAATCCATCTTAGCCACGCGTGTTCGCCTAGAGGATATGCTGCCTATCGCCGGCAAGCTTGATCAAGTTGGTTTTTGGTCAGTTGAAACATGGGGCGGTGCAACTTTTGATTCTTGTATTCGTTATCTAGGTGAAGATCCGTGGGAGCGTATCCGTGCGCTGAAAAAAGCCATGCCCAATACTCGGCAACAGATGTTACTGCGTGGCCAGAATTTGCTGGGTTATCGTCACTATGCCGATGACGTGGTGGACACCTTTGTTGAGCGTGCAGCGATCAATGGTGTTGATGTGTTTCGCGTATTTGATGCGATGAACGATCCGCGCAACCTTGATCGTGCTTTAAAAGCAGTCAAAGCCAATGGCAAGCATGCCCAGGGTACGATTTCCTACACCACCAGCCCCGTGCATAACATGCAAATGTGGGTTGATTTGGCTAAGCAAATTGAAGACTTGGGTGCTGATTCCATTGCCATCAAAGATATGGCGGGTATTTTAACGCCTTATGTGGCCTTTGAGTTGGTCAGTAAGCTTAAAGCCAGCCTGTCGATTCCTGTGCATATGCAGTGCCATGCCACCGCAGGTTTATCTTCAGTGGCTATTCTTAAAGCTGTAGAGGCAGGGATTGATAACGTTGATACCGCAATTTCTTCATTTTCTATGACTTACGGTCACTCGCCAACTGAGTCGGTCGTAGCAATGTTGCAAAATACTGAACATGACACCGGCCTTGATTTGTTGTTGCTGGAAGAAATTGCTGCTTACTTTCGTGAAGTACGGAAAAAGTATGCAAAATTTGAAGGAACGCTCAGAGGTGTTGACTCACGTATTCTAGTTGCGCAAGTGCCAGGCGGTATGCTGACGAATATGGAAGGTCAGCTGAAAGAGCAGGGCGCCAGTGACAAGTTTGATGAAGTGTTGGCAGAAATCCCACGCGTGCGTGAAGATTTAGGCTTTATTCCGTTGGTCACGCCGACCTCGCAAATAGTCGGTACCCAGGCAGTGATTAACGTGCTGACCGGTGAGCGTTACAAGTCGATCACCAAAGAAACTGCTGGCGTGTTAAAAGGCGAGTACGGTGCCGCGCCTGCGCCGTTTAATGCTGAATTACAAGCGCGGGTCTTGGATGGTGAAAAAGCGGTTGAATGCCGCCCTGCCGATCTGATTGAAGATGAGGTTGAAAAACTCACCGCTGAGCTAACAGCTCTAGCCAAAGAGAAAAACATACGTTTAGCTGATGATGTGATTGATGATGTCTTAACCTACGCTCTATTTCCGCAGATTGGCCTTAAGTTTTTAGAAAATCGCGATAATCCTGATGCGTTTGAGCCGATGCCGACGGGCAATGAGCTTGCTGCAGGTGCAGATTCAAGTCCGCAAGCTTATACCGTTGAAGTCAATGGGCAAACCTTTGTTGTGCAGGTTAATGAGGGGGGTGATATTGAAGGTCTGAAACCGATTGGTGAGGCCGCTGCCTGTGCGCCTGTTTCTGCACCGACTGGTGCGGGAGATCCACAAGGTGCGCCTTTAGCAGGTAATATTTTTAAAGTATTAATCAAGCCAGGGCAGGCTGTTGATGAAGGTGAAGTCGTCATTATTTTAGAAGCCATGAAAATGGAAACTGAAATTCGAGCGTTCCGTCGTGGTGTCATTGGCAGCGTAAACGTGCAAGTGGGTGATGCCGTCTCGGTTGGCGATAGCCTGATGACCATAGTATGAGGGTTGCATAATGGATAAGCTCTTAAATCTATGGCACAGCACGGGCATTTATCAACTTGAGGCTGGGCAAGCCTTGATGATAGTGCTGTGTCTGGGTTTGGTTTTCTTGGCGATACGCAAAGGTTTTGAGCCGTTACTGCTGATTCCAATCGGTTTCGGTGGTGTTTTGGCCAATATTCCAGCAGCAGGCATGGCAGAAACCGGCGGCATATTAGCCTTGTTGTATGATGTGGGCTTACCGACCAGCGTGTTTCCGCTGCTAATCTTTATGGGTGTCGGTGCTATGACCGATTTTGGCCCGATGCTGGCTAATCCAAAAACCTTGCTCTTAGGTGCTGCCGCGCAGTTTGGTATTTTTGGTACCTTATTGGGCGCCTTAGCCATCGGCATGCTGGGTATTCCTGGCTTGGAGTTCACCCTCAAAGAAGCCGCATCAATTGCTATTATTGGTGGTGCGGATGGACCAACATCGATTTATGTGACATCGCGCTTAGCACCAGATCTGCTGGGGCCCATTGCCGTAGCAGCGTACTCCTATATGGCGCTGGTGCCGTTGATTCAGCCGCCAATTATGCGTGCGCTAACCACACCGGCAGAGCGCGCCATTGTTATGTCGCAGTTACGTCATGTGAGCCAGGCTGAGAAAATCATCTTTCCGTTGGTTTTATGTTTGCTGATCGGCTTGCTGTTGCCGGACGCAGCACCACTGGTAGGTATGTTCGCCTTTGGTAACTTGATGCGTGAAAGTGGTGTGGTTGAGCGTTTAGCAGACACCTCACGTAATGCATTGATTAATATCGTTACCATTGGCTTGGGTTTGACAGTTGGCTCAAAGTTATCTGCTGAATCATTCTTGCATATGAAAACCCTGGGTATTTTGTTGCTTGGTATGGTGGCGTTTAGTGCCGGTACTGCAATGGGTATTGTCATGGCGAAAATCATGAACAAGTTCAGCGCCATTAAAATCAATCCCTTGATTGGTTCTGCTGGCGTCTCAGCGGTGCCGATGGCGGCGCGCGTATCCAATAAGGTTGGGCTTGAGTCTAACCCGCAAAACTTCCTACTGATGCATGCAATGGGGCCCAACGTGGCCGGCGTGATTGCTTCTGCAGTAGCGGCGGGTGTGTTGCTAAGTTTTGTCGGCTAGCGCAGGTGTTTTAAAGCTACTGACTTAATAAAGGTCGCCACTGGGGCGGCCTTTATTATTTTAAATGTGTGTTTTTATTCTATGTGGACTGCTTCTTGCATTACATGGAGGCAGTGATCGCCTTTGCGTCAATATTTAGTGCTTAAGCACTTGAATCAATAAGAGAATGTTCTGTGAATAACTCGCAACTAAAAAGTAATATGCACTCCGGCCTAGCTTTGCTCAAAAGGGGCAACTTGGGCGTGCCTTTGCTGTTGTTGGTCATTTTAGGAATGATGACGCTGCCCGTCCCGCCGTTTTTACTGGACGTGCTCTTTACTTTTAACATTGCTTTGTCAATTGTTGTGCTTCTGGTCGGCGTATATGCCATGCGTCCGCTGGATTTTGCTGCGTTTCCGACTATTTTGTTGGTCGCAACCTTATTGCGCTTGGCGCTTAACGTGGCTTCCACGCGTGTGGTGTTGTTGCACGGGCATGATGGTGGTGATGCTGCAGGTAAAGTGATTCAGGCCTTTGGTGAAGTGGTGATCAGCGGTAACTATGTCGTGGGTGCCGTGGTCTTTGCGATCTTGATGATCATTAACTTTGCCGTGGTAACTAAAGGTGCGGGGCGCATTTCCGAAGTCAGTGCACGTTTTACCTTGGACGCGATGCCAGGTAAACAAATGGCGATTGATGCTGATTTAAACGCCGGTTTGATTGATCAAGAACAAGCCAAAATTCGTCGCAGTGATGTGGCCCAGGAAGCAGATTTTTATGGCTCGATGGATGGTGCCAGTAAGTTTGTCCGTGGTGATGCGATTGCGGGATTGTTGATTCTGTTTATTAACCTGCTCGGCGGTATTGCCATTGGTATTGCCCAGCACTCAATGAGTTTTGTGGATGCCGGTAAGGTTTATGCGCTATTGACCATTGGTGATGGTCTGGTTGCACAAGTGCCGTCGCTGCTGTTGTCTACTGCTGCGGCGGTAATGGTAACGCGAGTGACCACCTCTGAAGATATGGGCGAGCAGATCAATCGGCAGATGTTTACCTCGCCTAAAGCCTTGGCTGTATCAGCTGCTATTTTAATTGCCATGGGTTCTGTGCCGGGCATGCCGCATGTGTCATTTATTGGTTTAGGCTTGCTGGCAGCTGGTGGTGCGTTTCTGATTTGGCAGCGCGAAAATAAAAAAGAGTTGGCGATTGTCGAGCAAGAGCAGCGTGAACAGGAGCAACTGCCAGCACCGGTAACCGCAGAAAATCGCGAGCTGGGTTGGGATGATGTTAAGCCGGTGGATATGGTGGGTTTGGAGGTGGGCTATCGCTTAATTCCATTGGTGGACCGTAATCAGGGTGGTCAGCTGTTAGCGCGAATTAAAGGTGTGCGCAAGAAGCTGTCGCAAGATCTGGGCTTCTTGATGCCATCGGTGCATATCCGCGATAACTTGGATCTGTTACCGAATGTCTATCGTCTAACCCTGATGGGGGTGACTGTGGCTGAAGCTGAGGTGTATCCAGAGCGTGAGTTGGCGATTAACCCGGGGCAAGTGTTTGGTACGCTCAGTGGTGTGGCTACCCATGATCCTGCCTTTGGCCTAGAGGCTGTATGGATTGAGCCTAGCCAGCGTGATCAAGCGCAGTCTTTGGGTTACACCGTGGTTGATACCAGCACCGTAGTGGCCACCCACTTGAACCAAATTCTTAACAAACATGCACATGAGCTGCTTGGCCATGAAGAAGTGCAGCAACTGATGCAAGTGCTGGCAAAGAGTTCGCCTAAGCTGGCGGAAGAGCTGGTGCCAGGCATGGTATCGCTGTCGGCGTTACTCAGAATTTTGCAAAGCCTCTTGCAAGAGCAAGTGCCAGTGCGTGATATCCGCAGTATTGCTGAGGCCATAGCTGAAACAGTTGCACGCAGTCAAGATATTGACGTCATCGTTGCTGCGGTGCGGGTTGCTTTATCACGTGCAATCGTGCAAAGCATCGTCGGGCTTGAGCCAGAGCTGCCTGTGATTACTCTGGAGCCAAGGTTGGAACAGATATTGCTTAACAGTATGCAGAAGGCCGGGCAAGGTTCAGATGAGGGTGTATTGCTCGAACCTGGAATGGCTGAAAAATTACAGCAGTCTCTTATTGAGGCGGCGCAGCGTCAGGAAATGCTTGGTAAGCCAGTGGTCTTGTTGGTCGCTGGGCAGATTCGAGCCATGATGTCGCGCTTTGCTCGGCTGGCCGTACCCAGTATGCATGTGTTGGCTTACCAAGAGATTCCAGATAACAAGCAGGTGACTATCGTGGCAACGGTAGGACAAAATTGATCGAGGGCTGACTTATGCAAGTCAAACGATATTTCGCAGCAGATATGCGCCAAGCAATGAATCGAGTACGTGAAGAATTAGGCGCTGATGCGGCAATTATTTCCACGCGCCGTGTTGCTGGCGGTGTTGAGCTTACCGCTGCCCTTGATTATCAAGCACAGCCTACACCGGCCCGACCCAATCCGGCCCTAGAGGCAGAGTTGCGTAAGACGCAAGCGCAAATTATGCAGGCGCACGCAGGTTTGCAGGCCCGTGAGGAGGATGGCGCAACAGGTAAAGAGCGCCAGTTATTAGAGCAGGTGATGCAGCGCGTCAGTACTGAACCTAGTGCAACAGCCCATGCACAGCATAGCAGCGCAAGTCATCTCGAAATGGCAGCGATGCGCTCTGAGCTCAACAGCTTGCGTGAGTTATTAGAGATGCAGCTGGGCAATATGGCTTGGGGTAACCTGCAAGCACAACAGCCTGTGCATGCCGCATTGTGGAAGCGCTTTCAGAAAATGGGTCTTAGTGCCGATGTTATACGCCCTGTGTTAGAGCGGGTTGCTCAGGAAAAAGATCAACAGCAAGCTTGGCGCATGGCGCTAGCCTATCTGACGCACGCGGTTCGCACGCCTAGTATTGATCCTGTGGATGAAGGTGGCGTGATTGCTTTAGTGGGGCCAGCGGGTATGGGGAAAACCACCACGCTCGCTAAGCTGGCTGCGCGTTATGTGTTGGCACATGGGGTCAACAGTATTGCTTTGGTGAGCATGGATAGTTATCGCATTGGCGCGCAAGAACAGTTAAAAACCCTTGGGCGTATTTTAAATATTCCGGTGAGTTATGTTGCTGACGGCGAAACCTTGGCGGACACATTAAAACCACTGGCACATAAGCGTGTGATTTTAGTTGATACTGCAGGTCTACCTGCCAGTGATCCTGCTTTGGGTTTGCAGTTAGATAATTTAGCGGCGCTTGGTATGAAAGGTAAAAATTACTTAGTGATGGCGGCGACCAGCCAGGGAGAGGTGTTGAAGGCGGCTTGGCATGCTTATAAGCGTTGCGGTTTGGCTGGGTGTATTATCACTAAGCTAGATGAGGCAGTGAATATGGGTGAGGCATTGAGTCTGGCAATTGGCCATGGTCTGCCGGTAGCCTATACTACAGACGGCCCTAAAATACCTGATGATTTGCAAGTGCCGCGCAGCCATCAGCTGATCAGTCGAGCTGTGCGCCTGCAAAGCTCGCAAGAGCCAACAGAAGAAACAATGGCGCAAATGTGTGTAGGATCTTCGCAAGCCGTACAGTACGTCGGCTAGAGTTCAGTGAGCAAGGTATTGAAAACATGACAAGTAAACATAAACAGCCTGTACAGGTAATTGCCGTAACCGGCGGTAAGGGAGGCGTTGGTAAAACCAACGTTTCTGTCAACTTAGCTTTGGCACTGGCAGACCTTGGCCGCAAAGTGGTGTTGCTTGATGCTGACTTTGGTCTAGCAAATGTGGATGTATTACTTGGCTTGCAGCCCACGCATAACTTGGCAGATGTGATGGATGGTAAATGCGATTTACGTGACGTTTTGTTGGCGGGGCCAGGCGGCGTGAGAATTGTTCCAGCGTCCTCAGGCACGCAAAGCATGGTTGAGATGACGCCGATGCAGCATGCGGGCTTGATTCAGGCATTCAGTGAACTGGGTGATAATATAGATGTGTTGGTCATTGATACTGCTGCAGGTATTGGTGATTCGGTCACCAGTTTTGTGCAAGCTGCGCAAGAAGTAGTGATGGTCGTTTGTGATGAGCCAACCTCAATTACCGACGCCTACGCGTTGCTTAAACTGCTTAATCGCAATCACGGTATGACCCGTTTTCGGGTTTTAGCCAACATGGCACACAGCCCGCAAGAAGGTCGCAACTTATTTAATAAAC
This sequence comes from Pseudomonas sp. C27(2019), assembly GCF_008807395.1. GTDB lineage: Bacteria > Pseudomonadota > Gammaproteobacteria > Pseudomonadales > Pseudomonadaceae > Denitrificimonas. The sequence goes on along the minus strand of NZ_CP043320.1, from coordinate 1,775,526 downwards.
TGGTTAAAGTGACCGAGCGTTTTTTAGATGATGTAACGCTACAGTATCTGGGCGCTGTGCCTTACGATGAAATGGTGCGAAAAGCAGTACAGAAGCAGCGTGCAGTGTATGATGCGTATCCGCGCGCCAAAAGTTCGCTGGCGTTTAAAGGTATGGCGCAAAAAATTGATAGCTGGCCTTTGCCCAGTACGCCACGTGGGCATTTAGAGTTTTTTGTGGAGCGGTTAGTTAATCACACTGGAACGGAATAAAATGCATGACAAGGTCTAAAGGTCTGCAAATGTATAGCAAAGCGCAAGGTGCTGATGAGCAGTCATTATTGATTGAACAGCATGCATCATTGGTCAAGCGTATCGCTTATCATATGCTTGGGCGTTTACCGGCTAGCGTGCAAGTCGAGGATTTGATTCAAGCTGGCATGATAGGTTTGTTGGAAGCAGCGAAAAAATTTGATGCCAGTAAAGGGGCGAGCTTTGAAACCTTTGTCGGTATCCGTATTCGTGGTGCTATGCTTGATGATTTACGCAAAGGTGATTGGACTCCGCGCTCAGTGCACCGCAATACACGCATGGTCAGCGATGCAGTGCGCGCTATTGAGGCGCGCACTGGGCGTGACGCTCAAGATTTAGAAGTAGCGGCCGAACTCAATATGAGTCTGGATGAATATTATTCGATTTTAAATGACACCCAAGGCAGTCGTTTATATAGCTTTGATGATTTGCTTGATGAGGGTGATCAGTATGATACGCAGAGCGCACAGCAGCAGCCGCAACGTGATATTGAAAAAACGCACTTTAAGCAGGCGCTAGCTGATGCAATAGACACTTTGCCCGAGCGCGAGCGACTTATAATATCACTGTATTATGATGAAGAATTGAATTTGAAAGAAATTGGTGAAGTGTTAGGTGTCAGCGAGTCTCGGGTCAGTCAGTTGCACAGTCAATGTGCTGCTCGCTTAAGAGCGCGTCTGGTTGATTGGCAAGAATAAAACACTGCGCCAAATAAGATTAATGGTATAAGCATGCAGCCTTTAATAGAGCAAGGGCTGAATCAAAATGGCTTGGAGGTTAGCTTGGATAAAAATATGAAAATCCTCATTGTTGATGACTTTTCAACAATGCGCCGGATCATCAAAAACCTCTTGCGAGACCTCGGTTTTACCAATACGGCCGAGGCGGATGATGGTGCGACAGCTTTGCCTATGCTGCAGAGCGGAAATTTTGATTTTTTAGTGACAGACTGGAATATGCCAATTATGAGCGGCCTTGATTTGTTGCGTGAAGTACGCGCTGACGACAAGCTCAAACACCTGCCAGTACTGATGGTAACGGCTGAAGCCAAGCGTGACCAAATCATTACAGCAGCACAAGCAGGTGTTAATGGCTATGTTGTTAAGCCATTCACTGCGCAAGCGCTGAAAGATAAAATTGAAAAGATTTTCGAGCGTGTTAACGGCTGAGCATTAAGTAGTGGGTGAGTTATGGAACATGATAAAAGCAGTGAGACTGAGTTTGCGGCAGCGGTCGCGCTACATGCTCCTCAGCTGCAGCAGAGCCTTTTAAAAGGTGACTTGCAGGAAGCAACACAAATTATTGCGCAAATCAGCCAAGTTCGTTTGCGCAAGCTGTACGTTGAGGTCGAGCGGTTAACGCGCGAGCTGCACAGTACAATTCTAGATTTTGATATTGATCCACGCAATCCGCATGCCCAAGAAATGTCACAAATAACCGATGCGTCTGCGCGCTTACAGTATGTGGTCAATATGACTGACCAAGCGGCTAATAGCGCACTTGACTTAGTTGAAGAAAGTGTACCTTTGTTGACCCATCTTAGTCATGAGACGCAAAACATATCTGCTGACTGGCAACGCTTTATGCGTCGAGAAATGCAAGTGACCGAGTTCCGTACACTAGCAAAGCGCATTGAAACGTTTTTGTTGCGCAGCCTGCATGACAGTAATCAGCTTACCGCCAATTTAAACGAAATTATGATGGCGCAAGGCTTTCAAGATTTAACCGGACAAGTCATTAAACGGGTGATAACGCTTATTGCTGATATTGAGGAAAATCTCTTAAAGCTAGGGGTTATGGCCTATCAGGTTGATAGTGTAGCGGGCATTGAGCGCTCAAATGAAGACTTATGCAAGCAGGCTCTTAAGAAAAATAATAGCAATGCAGGTGATGGACCACAGATTCATGCCAATAAGCATGATGATGTTGTGACTGACCAAGTGGATGTGGATGACCTGCTGTCCAGTTTAGGGTTTTAGGGGGAGCGCACATATGGGCTTTGATGCAGATGAGGAGATTCTCCAAGACTTTATAGTTGAGGCTGGCGAGATTCTAGAGTTGCTATCTGAACAGCTGATTGAGCTGGAAGGTAGCCCTGACGATATGAATTTGCTCAATGCGATATTTCGAGGCTTTCATACCGTTAAAGGTGGCGCAGGTTTTTTACAGCTTAATGAGTTGGTCAGTTGCTGCCACATTGCAGAAAATGTCTTTGATATTCTGCGCAAAGGTGAGCGTAGAGTCACACCGGAACTGATGGATGTTGTTCTGCAAGCGTTGGACAGTGTCAACGTGATGTTTCAAGAAGTGCGTGATGGCGTAGCGCTTACCCCGGCGAGTGATGAGTTGTTGGCCGAGTTAGAGCGCTTAGCACAACCAGACAGCGAAGAAGAGGCTGCTGTTGCAGAAACCCAAGAGTCAGTGGTGCCCCAGCAATCAAGTGCTGCAGATCAAGCAGATGCTGAATTTGAGCATCTGCTTGATGCTATTTCAGAGCAGAGCCCAGCGCTAGCGCATAGCAGTTCCGGCCAAGCAGATGATTCAAGCAGCGATATTATTACTGACGAAGAGTTTGAAGCGCTGCTGGATCAATTGCATGGCCCTGTAGGCGAACCGGCAGTGCCAGAGAGCCAGCCGCTGGAAATGCATGCTGCTGCAGCGTCTGATCAAATTACTGATGATGAATTTGAAGCCCTGTTAGATCAGTTGCATGGTGAGGGAAAATTCAATGCAGATACGTCTATTCATGGTACGTCCGCAGCAGATTCAGTTGCTTCAGCTGGTGCTTGTGAAGCGTTAGATGTAGCACTTAGTGATACCTCTTCTGACATTACGGATGATGAGTTTGAGTCCTTGCTAGACAAGTTACATGGCAAGGGTAAGTTTGATGTTCACGTTAAAAGTTCTGCTGTAGATACACAAAATGTAGCAGCAAAAAAACCAGCCGAAAGCTCTGCAGCTGTAACGCAAAAAACTACGCCGCCAGCTCGCTCTGCTGCGCCTGCAGGGCGTGCACCTGAGATTGAAACAACTGTGCGCGTCGATACTGCTCGCTTAGACGACATCATGAACATGGTCGGTGAACTGGTCTTGGTGCGTAACCGCTTGGTTCGTCTTGGGCTCAATAGTGGTGATGAAACCATGTCTAAAGTGCTCGGCAACCTAGATGTGGTTACAGGCGACCTGCAGGCCGCCGTGATGAAGACGCGCATGCAGCCGATCAAGAAAGTCTTTGGCCGCTTCCCACGTTTAGTGCGCGATATGGCGCGGAGTTTAAAAAAGCAAATACGCCTCGAGCTGGTGGGAGAGGAAACTGATTTAGATAAAAACCTCGTTGAAGCGCTGGCCGACCCATTGGTGCACTTGGTGCGCAATTCTGTGGATCATGGCATTGAGATGCCTGACGAGCGGGAAGCGGCAGGAAAAGAGCGAGAAGGTCGCGTTATTTTAGCGGCTGCACAAGAAGGTGATCATATTCAGCTCACCATCAGCGATGATGGAAAAGGTATGGATGCCAATGTATTGCGCAATAAAGCCGTTGAAAAAGGCATGCTTGATCGAGAAGCAGCTGATCGCTTGAGTGATTTAGAGTGTTATAACTTAATTTTTGCAGCAGGCTTTTCTACCAAAACCGAAGTCTCAGATGTGTCAGGGCGCGGTGTTGGCATGGACGTGGTGAAGACTAAAATATCTCAGCTCAACGGTAGTGTAAACGTATATTCAACGCCAGGGCAGGGCTCGCAAGTGGTGATTAAAGTACCACTGACTTTAGCTATTATGCCCACTTTGATGGTGTTGCTCGGTGATCAAGCTTTTGCTTTTCCGCTGGTTAGTGTTAATGAAATTTTCCATTTAGATTTATCACGCACCAATATTGTTGACGGACAAGAAGTGGTTATCGTGCGTGATAAGGCACTGCCTCTGTTTTATTTAAAGCAGTGGCTCTTACCCAATGAAACACATACTGAGCAGACAGAAGGTCATGTGGTGATTTTGGCTGTGGGTAATAAACGCATTGGCTGTGTTGTTGATCAGTTGGTTGGTCAAGAAGAAGTGGTGATCAAACCCTTAGGTAAAATGTTACATGGTACGCCAGGCATGTCGGGCGCAACTATCACTGGTGATGGTCGTATAGCACTAATTTTAGATGTTCCTGGCTTGTTGGAAAATTATGGGCAGCGCTACTAAGCTTAAAAAGAGCGGATGTAACTTTTGGAGTATGTATGACAGTCAAGGTTCTGGTGGTTGATGACTCAGGTTTTTTTAGACGCAGGCTGACCGAAATACTCTCCTCGGATGGCAATATTGAGGTGGTGGGTACAGCAGCTAATGGTCGGGAAGCCGTTGAACAAACGCTAGCTTTGCGGCCTGACGTGATCACCATGGACTACGAAATGCCAGTGATGGATGGCATTACTGCGGTTAAAAATATAATGCAGCGCTGTCCTACACCGGTATTAATGTTTTCATCACTAACCCATGAAGGTGCGCGCATCACCTTGGATGCACTGGATGCTGGCGCATTAGATTATATACCGAAAAACTTTGAGGATATCTCTCGAAACCCACAGCGGGTTAAACAGATGCTATGTGATAAGGTGCATTTGTTGGCAAAAAGTAATCGAGGCGTTTGGTCGCGTCCGGCCTCAGTTCAGAGTGCGCCCGTCGCTGCAAAAGCAGTACCTGCACGTGCATCAGCACAGCGCCAACCTGCAGCAGAGATATCACCCGCGCTGGTAGCACGGCCAGTAACAACGTCAGTACCGTTACGCAGTCAACGGGTAGCCAATGATACTGCGCTAACGGCCTCTAGTAACAACCCTGAGCGTAAAGCCTATAAATTGGTTGCCATCGGTACCTCTACAGGTGGGCCTGTTGCTTTACAGCAGGTTTTAACTCAATTACCTGCGAGTTTCCCAGCACCTATTGTAATCGTGCAGCACATGCCAGCAGCCTTTACCAACGCTTTTGCCGAACGTCTGAATAAGCTGTGCAATATTGATGTAAAGCAAGCTGAAGAAGGGGATGTGCTGCGTCCAGGTTTAGCCTTGCTGGCTCCTGGCGGCAAACAAATGATGATTGATACGCGCGGTATGGTGCGTATTTTACCGGGTGATGAGCGGCTTAACTACAAACCCAGCGCAGACATCACCTTTGGCTCTGCAGCTAAGGTCTTTAGTAATAAAGTATTGGCGCTTGTGTTAACGGGGATGGGGGCTGATGGGCGTGAAGGGGCGCGTTTGCTCAAACAGGCCGGCAGTCAAGTCTGGGCACAAGATGAAGCCAGCTGCGTGATTTATGGCATGCCAATGGCTGTTATTAAAGCAGGTTTAGCCGACTGCGTTTTTAGTTTAAATGATATTGCTGGACACCTTGTAGAGGCGTGTAGCTGATGGATGTGCTCAGCCTACTCGGGTTGGTGATGGCCTTTGTCGCCATCATCGGTGGTAATTACCTCGAAGGCGGACATATCAGCGCGCTAATCAATGGCCCTGCAGCTTTAATTGTATTTGGCGGCACCTTTGGTGCGGCCTTATTGCAGACACCGATGAGCCACTTTAAGCGTGCCATCCAAATTGTTAGCTGGGTGATGTTTCCCCCTTATGCCAACCTGCCAGCGGCCATTAATAATGTGATTGGCTGGAGTATGACTGCACGCAAAGATGGCTTGCTCGGACTTGAGGCTATTGCTGAGTCTGAGCTGGACCCTTACGCACAAAAAGGACTACAGCTGCTGGTCGATGGTATGGAGTCAGAAGGCATTCGCAGTATTTTAGAGGTGGATTTGTACACCCAAGAAGACCGTGATTTACAAGCAGCCAAGTTCTTTGAGTGCATGGGCGGCTATGCACCAACCATTGGTATTATTGGCGCGGTGATGGGCTTGATTCACGTGATGGGTAATCTGGCTGATCCCTCGCAATTGGGTAGTGGCATTGCTGTTGCCTTTGTTGCCACTATTTATGGAATTGGCTCAGCTAACCTGTTGTTTTTACCTGTTGCCAGTAAAATTAAAGTTACAGTGATGCGTCAATCACGTTATCGCGAAATGCTGCTAGAGGGTATTTTATCAATTGCTGAAGGCGAAAATCCGCGCTCAATTGAACTCAAGCTGCAAGGGTTTATGGAATAAGCATGGCACGCCGACGCAGAAATGAAGAACCTATCAACCATGAGCGTTGGTTGGTGTCGTATGCTGACTTTATTACGCTGCTCTTTGCTTTTTTTGTTGTGATGTATTCCATTTCATCGGTTAACGAAGGTAAATACAAAGTCCTATCTGATTCGATGGAAGGCATTTTCAAACAGGCAGAGCGGTCAATTAGACCGATTCCAATTGGTGATGAACGCTTTAAAGGGCAGGCTCATGCTGATGATGTCAGTATAATTTCTGGCGGGCTTGCGCGCGAGCCGCTAGACAGTATTGCTGAACAAATACGTGAGCAATTTGATGGCTTGTTAGAGGATGGTCAGCTCTATGTGCGCGCTAACGAAATGTGGCTTGAGCTTGAGTTGAGTTCCAGTTTGTTATTTCCCAGCGGCGATGCCGTTCCACACCAAGATGCGTTTGACATTATTGAAAAAATTTCTGCCATTTTAGCGCCTTTTGGAAATCCTATTCAGGTTGAAGGCTTTACCGATAATCTGCCGATTAGTACGGCGCAATACCCAACCAACTGGGAGCTGTCAGCAGCGCGCGCGGCGAGTATTGTGCGAATGCTCGTGATGGAAGGTGTGCAGCCAGAACGCCTAGCTGCAGTGGGTTACGGTGAATTTCAGCCGATTGTTGCAAACACAGACGCTGCCGGACGGGCGCGCAATCGTCGCGTGGTGTTAGTGATTTCCCGTGATGTTAATAATCGGCGTCAAACACTAATATCTAACGATCAGGATTGATGCTTCGTTAGATATGGCATGTAGATTGCTTATTGTATTGTGAGTCAATATAAATGGATGTGCGATGTCAATTCGTTGGCGTTAAAAGAACAGCATCTAATCACAGTGCGATTGAGTTTGGGGTAGGCAATGAGAATCTGGGCGGTGGCTAACCAGAAAGGTGGTGTCGGTAAAACTACGACAACACTAGCACTTGCGGGCCTTTTGGCTGATGCAGGTAAGCGTGTGTTGGTAGTTGACTTAGACCCGCACGGTTCAATGACCAGTTATTTTGGCTATGATCCCGATAGCATGGAACACAGCTGTTATGACCTGTTTCAGCACTCTGGCAGAATTCCTGCCCATTTGCCGCAGCAATTACTGCGCGACACCAGTCATGAGCATATTAAGCTCTTGCCATCCAGCACTGCGCTGGCAGTATTGGAGCGCCAATCACCGGGTAAAGACGGTTTAGGCTTGGTGATTGCTCGCACTTTAGCGCTGTTATCTGATGATTTTGACTTCGTTGTGATTGACAGCCCGCCTTTGCTTGGCGTGCTCATGGTGAATGCCTTAGCTGCCAGTGAGCATTTATTGATTCCAGTGCAAACTGAGTTTCTTGCGTTAAAAGGGCTGGAGCGTATGGTCAATACCTTAAAAATGATCAACCATTCGCGCCAACAACCGCTGCCTTTTACTATTGTGCCGACGTTATTTGATCGGCGCACTCAAGCATCTATAACTGCCTTGCGTATGCTGAAAAAGCAGTATCCAGATAAGCTCTGGCAGGCTTATATTCCGATTGATACGCGCTTGCGCGATGCCAGTCGAGCCGGTTTAGTGCCTTCACGCTTTGATAAGAGCAGCCGTGCCATTTTAGCCTATCGTGCTTTACTGAGGCATGTGCTTAGTCAATGCCTTCAGTCACGCCAAGCAGAGCCTGCTGCATCGCTAGGCACGTCTGAGCAGGATGCATTAGCTCAGGTTATAGATACAAAAATCAAACCAATGCATGAGTAGGGTCAGCCATGAGTAAAGATAGCCAGCACGCTGCTTTGCAAAATTATTTAAATGCGCTGTTGCTCGATGCAGAGCCAGAGCTCGAAGCGCAACTAAAGCCAGCTGATGCGGCCAAATCGGTAGCGTTTTTAGATGAGCCGCTCGTGAGCCCTAATGTGCTCCGTATGCCGCTTCGTGAACCGCTGATTAGTGAAGAACAAATACGTCAGTTGCCCGAGACAGTTCTTATTACAGAAGAACAGCAGAGTCATGCTTTATCCGAAGCTGAAACAACAAGTGAGCATGCGCTGGATAACTCCAGTTGGGCTGACAGTGCCTTTGAGTGCTTGCTGTTTGATGTGGCAGGGTTGACCTTGGCAGTGCCTTTAACCATGTTAGGTAGCATCTACGCATTTGAGCCTGAGCAGTTAACACCTTTGTTCGGTCAACCTGATTGGTTTATTGGTATATTATCAACGCCTGTTGGCAATTTAAAAGTATTAGAGTCAGCGCGTTGGGTGATGCCAGAACGCTATAATGCTAATATGCGTAAAGATTTAAAGTTTGTCATTTCGGTTAACGGTTATGACTGGGGTTTAGCAGTTCATCAGGTACGTCATTCAATACGTTTAGACCCGAGCGCAGTTAAATGGCGCACAGATCGTGGTAAGCGTGCTTGGCTGGCTGGCACAGTGATCGAGCATATGTGCGCCTTGCTGGATGTTGAGGTACTAGCGCAACTGATTACAAATCAAGAAACACCAATGAGTCCTGCATAAACAAAGACTCAATAGTTGTGATTATAGTGTGAGCCTAAGCGCTCGAATAAGGGGAATACCAATGCAGAATTTGTCAGCTCACAGTGCCGATGACCCTATCTTACAATGGGTAACATTTCGCCTTGATAATGAAACCTACGGCATCAATGTGATGCAGGTACAAGAGGTTTTGCGTTATACAGAAATAGCGCCAGTGCCCGGCGCGCCGAGCTATGTGTTAGGAATTATTAACCTACGAGGAAATGTTGTTACTGTAATTGATACGCGCCAACGTTTTGGTTTGCAGTCCGCAGAAGTGGGTGAAAATACGCGCGTTGTTATTATCGAGGTTGATAAGCAAGTTGTCGGTATTTTAGTTGATAGCGTGGCTGAAGTTGTTTATTTGCGACAATCTGAAATTGAAACAGCGCCCAATGTTGGCAATAAAGATGCTGCCAAGTTTATTCAGGGTGTGTGCAATAAAAATGGTGAATTATTAATACTCGTTGATCTAGAAAAAATGATGAGCGAAGAAGAGTGGTCTGAGCTGGAATCACTGTAATGTGGCCGCTTGTGTTGTTATCCGTCCTGTGCATTGGCAACGCTGTTGCCGTCTATGCATTGTGGCGAAAAAAACAGCACTTAGAGGCGCTACAGGCCAAGCAGGAAAAACAAATAGAACAGCAAAACAATACTCTGAAAAATCTAAGTCGACGTCTGGAAACCTATTTGGCAGGCAGCATACGCATGGGCGAAGAGTTGCATGAGTTGCAAAAGGACTTAGGGCCCTTGCCTGATAAAATCTTACGCATGGAGCAGCGAGATCCAAGTAGCTTATCCTTTACTCAAGCTGCTCGCTTAGTCGGTTTGGGTGCCAGTGCTGAGGACTTGAAACAATCCTGCGGCTTAAGTCAGTCGGAGGCAGAGTTACTACAACGCATGCACAGTAAGCAAAACTCTCAGTAGCTTTACTGCGCTATAAAAAAGGCCAACTGTTCCCAGTTGGCCTTTTTGCCTTAGCAAGTAAAATTACTTGCGGCTGGCTTTTTCTAACATACGCAGAGCGCGTTCGTTAGCTTCATCAGCTGTTTGCTGTGCACTTTGAGCAGCGCTCATAGCATCACCAGCTCTGCTGTATGCTTCATCAGCGCGAGCTTGCGCACGCATTACTGAATCTTCAACAGCAGTCAAACGAGCGTCAGTTTCTTTTGCTACGCTGCTGCAACCTGTTGCTAAAACAGCGGCTAAAGCTAATGCAGAGAATTTTAGAACATTATTCATCGTGTTCCCCTTAGTATGGGTTTCCATGGAAGCAACCTATCTGATGATAAGTTGACTAGCTATATGTTACGCATTCGTTTGAGTAAGTAAACTACTAGAGCCGTTATAATCACACTTTTTTTGCTTTACTGCTCAATAAATGTGCAATTAGTCATAAGTTTGCAAGTTTTAGTTAAATTCAATCGGTAAATGCCAGCTTTTCAAAGGCTTAAGCTCGGTATTTTATTGTGCATACGCTGGATTTATACATGTTTTTTGCACAGTAATCGCAGCTAAACTGAAAGTAAAGTGTGCTGTGTAGCGGTCTTTTTGACCTTTCTTTGCTCTGACTACGCTGTGCTTTGTCTTATTTATTGCATTGCTGGGCAGTCTAGGGGGCTCGCTGGCACCAAGGTTTGTCACGGCTGGCTCAGTACGCTTCAGTTATGCACTTCTACAGAGCAAGCATTTCGTACCTCGCTGCAAATCTATGCGAGGTGTTGGGCAACAATAATCTTGCCCGCATCAGTCTTCTTACTGGTCTGTTGTGCGATACGTTGCCTTTGCAGCAGTCACTGTAACGTTGTAGCCCACTGATTAACTCAGCAGGCGAGTTCTGTGGGCTAAGCCTGTGGCTGTTGATCTGCTATGGATGCTGAGTGATTTATGCAATCCAAGCCGAAAGCGTCTGCAGTAGGGGGTTGCCATGCGCATTGTTGAGGTGACTTTTAAGCAACTGGATCAATATGCTTGGTCGCCCAAAACTATGAGGCAAGCTCCAGTATGCAAACAACTGGTTTTTGATAGATAAAACTTATTGACAAGAGTAGAAATAACGGTCTGACAGGTGAGTTCGCTCAAATAGTAAAATAATTTAAATTTATTTTTGACAAGATCAGCATAGTGTCTATTTTGAATTCTGTAGCAACAAACAGGCTACGCAACTAAGTAGTAAAGGCTGATTGTTTGAATCACACAAGGAAGGTGTATATGCGTAAGTTAATAATGAATTCTATGTTAATTGCAGCTCTAAGTACCGGCAGTTACTTTGCTGTTGCAGCTGAGTCTAAAGCTGCGCCCGCAACACAGACTGTTGCTATGGTTGAGCAATCTACCGTTAACATTAATAGTGCTGACTCGCAAACCCTCGCACGTGAACTCAACGGCATTGGTGAGGCCAAAGCTAGAGCTATTGTTGATTACCGTGAAGCACATGGGGCTTTTGCCTCTGTTGATGAGCTGCTTGAAGTAAAAGGCATTGGTATGGCTATCTTAGAAAAAAACTTAAATAAGCTAACAATTAAATAGGGGGCTATTAGTTCATATTAGTACGGATACTAATTAAAGGATGCTTAATTAAAATATCAGGATGATATGCAATGGACTATTTAATTAAGCAGTGGAAGCAATAGGCGCCATAGGATGTGGTGTTGTATTTAACAAGGATGACTTACAAGGATGTTGAACTGTGCGCGTTGATTAAAGGAAGCGCTGAATAATTACCTACGTTGTCACAGCTAGGCAACATTATTCAGTACCTCCTTAACGCAAACAGTGAGGTAATAAGGGGGAGGCTGGTATCGCTGTAAAGCGAACCGTCTCCTGATTTAATTTTAGGAATCAACTGCAAATTTTGCTAGCAAAAAAGACATACAAAAGTTGTCTTATGTCGCGTACATCTGCAAAGCTTGCGGGACATTCCAGCTCAGCAAAGCTACAAAAGTCAATAATAGGCTGGGAGCGATAACGTACCAGTGCTGTTTTTTAAATGCGGCAATAGGTTGGTGCGCTTGCGTTAGCATCAAGCTTATCGCACAGATCATACTGGCCAGTAATGCTCCCGCTAAAATATCTGTTGGCCAGTGCACCGTTAAATAGACTCTTGATAAAGCAATACTTATTGCCGGCAACAGTGCAACTGTTAGCCAGAGTATGCGCCAACGCTGTGGCTGTTGGCGGCTGGCGAGCACGCCCAAGACTAGAAAAAAAGCAAAGCCAGATGCACTGTGCCCGCTTGGAAAGCTAAAGCTTTGTAAGGGCTCGAGAAGCACATCTGGCCGCGCCCGTTCAAAAAAATGTTTAAGTAAATAGTTACTAATGGCTACGCTGGTTAATGTAGTGCTAGCAAAAACTAAAGCACGAAACTGTCTAAATATTAACAATGCAGCACATAGCACAGAGCTGACAACGATTTGTGTCGAAAAATCACCTAAGCGGGTGATGATCACCATGCTGTGATCAAGCCAAGGTGTACGCAAGAGCTGACTCAAATCATGCAGATAATTATCAAAAATAGATAACTGCTGCCAGTTCAGCATTAATAGGATGAGCGCAATAGCGTAAACTGCGGCGCTCACCAAGCTGCTCATGCGTGATCCGAGTAAGCAACTGAATACACTCAAGGCTACAGACAAACCTAAGCAGCCAAACACCCAGCCAGCTTCTAGCCAAAAACCTGGCGGTGGGCTGAGCTCAAAAGCAGCACCGACCAGCCAGCCCGGCATAATATAAGCAACAGCCCAGCCAGCAGCGGCAAAGACGCTAACGGCGGCAAAGCGCGAAAAGGGCATGGACAACATACCTGCAATTAAGGGTAGCACTGGCCGCAAAGGGCCAATAAAGCGCCCAAGCAGTATGCTTAATGCGCCGTAGCGCTCAAAGTGCAGTTCTGCATTGACCAGCCAATGGGGGTGTGTACGCAGTATCGGCAGTCGCGGCACTTTGTTTTGCAAACGGTAGCCGAGTGCATAGGATAAAAAATCTCCACAAAGACCGCCAAGCCAAGCAAGAAGTAAAACTGTTGGTAGGCCTAAACTGCTGCTGCCGGCGATGAGCGCGAGCCCAAACATTAATACAACGCCGGGTAGGATAATGCCGACTAAGGCCAAACACTCCAAGAATGCAGCAGTGAAAATTGCCGCGCCTAGCCAATAAGGACTGCTACTGGACCATTCTAAAACTGTTTGTAAGATGTCATTCATAAAAAACTTCTTATCGCAGCAATCGGTTAACGTCATGCTGGCTAGATTAAGAACAAGCGCAGTGAGTCAGTGCTTTGGACTGCATGCTGCGTTGGCGTTCAGTTATGTTAAGCCGGTAGGTTAAACTAATGAGTAATTGTAGCCTTATAGCAGCAAATCTATAAGGCTTCTTGCCTACACAGCGGTGGCTGTCAGCAGGATAGCAGGCGCTTATGTTAAAGTAGCGCACCGACCAAGACTGAAATTTCTTATGTTGATTCCTTTTGAACAGCTTGCGCCAGAGACACTCACAGGCCTAATTGAAGATTTTGTTACTCGTGATGGCACTGATCATGGTGATGAAACGCCTTTGCAGGTGCGCATTGAGCGCGTGCGTCGTGCGCTTGATAAAAAACAGGCTGTTATTGTTTTTGATATTGAGAGTCAGCAGTGCCGGCTGTGTTTACGCCATGATGTGCCAAAAGAATGGCTGGATGATCTAGCAATTAACCGCTCAATAATCAGGTAATGGCTTGTTTTAACTCAATAAAACCAGCCTTCTTTGAACTTGTACACGGCCATAGCAGTCTTATGTGTTAAATCTATTAAATAAATGGAGATAACGCATGAATAAAAAATATTTTACCGCCTTATTTGCTGCAGTCGCCTTTGTCACGCTAGCAGGTTGCGCTTCACCAACGGTCATTACTTTAAAAGACGGCAGTCAGATCCAAACAAAGAACAAGCCAAAGTACGACAGAAACAGTGGCTTTTACGAGTTTGAGCAGCGAGACGGTAAGCCTGTGCGCATCAATAAAGACGATATCCACACCATCAAGAAAAAATAACCACATAGTGCATGCGTGATGCCTTTATTTCGCATCACGCATGTGTCATTTTTTACCTGTATCTGTCGTAATGAGCTGTAACTACTTCTTTTTAACGGCCTGAATCCATGCCGGATCTAAAGCCTGCTGATCGCAATCAATACCCATCTCCAGCATCTGTTCGGCATGGGCATTAATTTCACGCATTATCTGACTGGCTTCGCTGCTATTGGCGTCCAGTTGGTGCATTTGCATTAAACCCAAATGATAAAAACGCAGCAGCTTCATGGCTGCAGGGTTGCCTGCGGTGACAGCATCAGTGACATGGTGCATAACATTGGTCACTTGCATTAGGCTGCGTTTGAGTTGCCACCCATACACATTGGCTGCCATCCAAGGCTGTTGACTGAACACCAAGCGTACCAATGCAGCGGTAATAAACACAGCGCTGGCGACACCCGCCACATTAAGCTTAAAGTTATTGCCGCCTGGTTCGCCAAAAAACATGACCAGCAGACTCGATAGCAGCATCGCCAGCGCGACAAAAATCACAATAATAATCCACGTGGCCTTACGGGTTTCGCTGCGATATGTTTCAGGGTTGATTTTTTTAAGCCTAAACAATGCGCTATTGGAGCGGGTGGAGGGTTCAAGTTGTGGTGAATTGGACATGAAAAATAGGGCTCAGACTGTAAACATTGGGCCATCATACAGTAGCGCCTATCGCTGACAAGGTTTGCCTTAAAGCGCCGCAAAGAAGCGGGCTAGGCGTTTAACACATAGAGTGTCACATAAGCCAAAACAGCATAACGTCCCACTTTGGCGATCGTGACCAGCACAGTAAAGCGCCAAAAAGGCTCACGCAGCACACCTGCAATCAATGTTAGCGGATCACCGACAATTGGCATCCAACTCAACAACAAACTCCAGCGCCCATAGCGCTGATACCACTGCTGCGCACGGGCCAGTTGTGCCGGTGTCACTGGAAACCAGCGGCGAGATTGCCAGCGCTGCAACTGTCCACCCAACCACCAATTGATTTGCGACCCCAGCACATTGCCTAACGATGCAACCAACACCAATGAATACACGGCCTTGGGCTCCATTGTCAGCAGGGCGACCAACGCAGCTTCTGATTGCATGGGCAGCAACGTCGCGGCAATACAGGCGGATAGAGCAAGCCCAAGATAACTCACCCAGCTCAGCATAGCGCCGCAGCCGATTGCTTCTCAGCCAAGCAGACCGTATGGCTTGTCATTGCGTGAAGAGCTCCAACTGCACCGCCTCTTGCTGTTGCAGGTCATGCAAACGAACGCCAACCCCAGCAGACGTACCGCCTTATTACCGCGCATAAACGCTGCTGACAGCAGTAAGCGGTAACTGTCGAAATCAAGCGGCGCACCGGCTTGCTCAACCGTGGTTTGGGTAAAATCATGAAATTTAACTTTTACAAAGGGTTTGTCTGCGCGGTAACTGTCGTCTAAACGCTGCTGACGGCGAGCTAACTCCTCAAGTAAGCTAGGCAGCTGTGCATGGCAGGCGGCGAGGTCAGGCAGGTCTTGCTCAAAAGTGCGCTCAACACTCACACTTTGCCGGCGGCTATCAGGCTGCACGGGGCGCTCATCAATGCCGTGCGCCAATGACCACAACCGCTCACCGAAACTGCCAAAGGCTTTAGTCAGCGCCAAAATGCTCTGCCCACGCAATTGTGCGCAATTTAAAATACCCATGCGCTCTAACTTAGCAGCCGTTACTTTACCCACGCCATGCAGCTTTTTAACCGGTAACGCCAAGACAAAATCATCCACCTGATCAGGCGTAATCACAAACAAGCCATCGGGCTTGCGCCAGTCGGAGGCTATCTTCGCCAGAAACTTATTCGGAGCCACACCAGCAGACACCACCAAACGTAACTCCTGCCAAACACGGCTGCGTATTTCTTTAGCAATTAACGTGGCGCTACCAGAACACAGGGTGCAGTCGCTGACATCCAAAAAAACCTCATCCAAGGATAATGGCTCAACACAATCGGTGTAGTCATGCAAAATGCCATGAATCTGCTTCGAGGCCTCTTTATAGACATCCATGCGCGGCTTAATCACCTCAAGATCAGGGCACAGCTTTAAGGCGCGCGCAGTCGGCATCGCTGAATGAATGCCCCACGAGCGCGCTTCATAGTTGCAGGTTGCAATCACACCACGACGCTCAGCCGAACCACCCACAGCCACAGCGCGGCCGTGCAAGCGCGGATCATCACGCATTTCAATGGCTGCATAAAAACAATCAGCATCAATGTGAATTATTTTGCGCGCACTCAAAGCCTCTCTAGCCCCTATATACAGTGCCTCTTAAGCCGCTAGCTTAGCATTAGTACGCTCTGAATCGGCTTATTACTGTATTTAAATGCAGTATTTGTTTGACAAGGTTTGAAAAGTCGCTATAATTTGCGCCGCGGGATGGAGCAGTCTGGTAGCTCGTCGGGCTCATAACCCGAAGGTCGTAGGTTCAAATCCTGCTCCCGCAACCAGATACTAAAGCCTTAACTTTCAATAAGTTAGGGCTTTTTTTATGCCTGTAATTCCGTGCTGAAAAACCACCTAAAAAGCCTCCGTGCCCAAACCGTGCCCTGTGCATGCCCATTTTGAAATTCCAAGTTTTTTGATGCGCTAGATTTTGACCGCAAGTCTTTTTGGAGCCTTGTCATTGACTGGGTGGATTATCCGATCAATATCATTCCCAAAACCACAAGGATTTAAAACGCTTAAAAGATGGTTTGATAACAAGCTTTCTACCTTAAGCTCCCAACGCCTGTAATACATGCTTAGGGTCATTTTTAATTGCCGTCAACAACGCCTTTGCTGGGCCGGTCGGTTCACGGCGGCCTTGCTCCCAGTTACGCAAAGTAGCGACCTCAATACCAATGCATTGGGCAAATTGGACTTGGGTCAATCCTGTGGCCTTACGAATTACTTTTACCTGAGTAGCATCAACATGAAACTCGCGGGACGGTGCACGCTCTCCCTTAACTACTTCATCCATCTGTTGAGCGCTCTCCAGTAGCTCGTCGAAGAACGTGCTCATAGTATTATCTCCGTGACTCAGTAATTTGCTTAAGCGCCTTGCATTAAGCAGGCATTAGATCATCGGTTGCGCAATCTGCGCGACTGCCATAAAGCAGTAATAAATGTTATGACCATTGGACTAGGCAGTCACTCTATATAGCGTCAACTATTTTGGCGGCTATTACACAGTCTCTCAAGCGTATGGCAAGCATCCATAATCGCCTCAAAAGAATCATGTCCACCTAAAAGCACACCATCGTCGGTCATCGCAGCATAATCTTTTTTTAGAGCAAGCTTTGCATCACCTGTGGGCACAATTTTCAGGTTTCCCTGTATAGCATCCAGATAGCCAACAACGTCACCCGCATGATCTTTCTCAAAAAAGAATATCGATTTATGTTGAGCTACAGCGAGTGCAACTGCCTTATCTTGCGTGGCCGTTATGAATTCGCTTTTTGCGATTGCCGCAAGATCAAACCAGTGCCGTGCATAGCGCTCACTTCGCAACTTGCCTTGCATGCAATACACATGAGCAGCTGTTCAAACAGCGTTTTAAGAGTCCAAACGACCCAAAGATCTTTTTCCAGCAGATGTACTGGGCGACCTGATTGAGCGCTAGCGTACTGAAGCGCTTCCTGCTGCTCATTGCTAGAAAGTGAGAAGTAGGACTCAGACACCCACAGCCTCCTGCGCGACCGCTTTAGCCATCCAGCCCGGTAGACAAGCCCTAGAGTTAACCAGCTGCAACCACTCGTCCTCAGGAACAGCACGTCGGGCTTTTTTAACAGCAGAGCTGGCATGTTCTTCACCCATCCACTGCAGTGCTCGCGCGACTGCTCCGGCACTCAGCAACCAAAAAGGTGCATGCTTCAGCAATACTTCAGAGTTACCTAGAGAGAGTGTGCGAGTTTTGCCTGATGTTAAATACAGCTCGCGCACAGGCACTTGCTGAGTCAAACCCAAATGGTTTGCAGCACTCGCGCCATGGGGTTTAATCGTTTCCCCGCTGAGCTGTGCGTACGACTCAATCACTTTTTCAGTTGCAGGCGGACGTGTACCAAAACGGCCATGGACGGGTGCTGTATAAAGTCCACGCCCAACACGTATTAGCTCTTCGCTTTTAACCAGTCTGCTGAGTGCCTGATCTACAGCGGCACGACTGCCTAGATGCAAAAAAAGCTTAGGCGCAATAACGCTACCCTCAGATAGCGAAGATAAGTGCTCGATAATCACTTCATGTAAAGGTTTCATAATCATCCCTCTTGTCAGAAGTAAGTACAAAGTTTCTGACAGATAAAATATAGCTGCAGATCGTTACTGGCAATAAGACCGGCTCTAAAAGGACGGACCTCAAGAGCTTCTTTTGTATTTTTATTGCTTAAATACCATCAGCGATCTATGCACATTTTGTGCTTTCAGAGCTCGTTATGCAGGCTCTAGTGCTGCTGGCAGCTATGAGAGGTCATGGCCAGAAATTTAGGAAGATGCAGAGCCTGCAAAACAGGCGACAGTCACGAACAGTGCCCGAGAAAAAGGCCAAAAAGAGAAAAAGTTTTGTGAGGAATATTTTCGACTTTTAACGATTTGCAAATCAGCGTCAAAGGACTAAAATCACTTCTAACCCTTGATTGACGGGGTGTAGGATTATGTACATTAGAGCCATATGCGATGGCTACGGACTCATAACCATCCTGCTCCCGCAACCAGATTCATCAATAAAGCCTCAAGCATTTAATTGTTTGGGGCTTTTTTGTATCTGCACTTCCTGTAACCCTTGCCTCATGCGCCTTACAGCGCTCTTTTCTTAGCCTGTACAGTGTAATGGCATAGTTATTTGTTAAAGCGGTCTTACTCAGCTCTAGAGTTTTTCACCCTTGTAGCAGTTGAATATCAAGTGATGAAAAAGCTCGGATTCGCCAGGTTGTTACTCTGAGGGAGTTCTTTGCTGATGTACTGCACCATTTATCGACTGTATGGAGCTGGGTTAAGAATTATAATATACCAGTGTAGGGCGCTGCTGCCGTATGCTTACAAGAAAGATACGCTAACAGGAAAGTCCATGTCTATTCAGCTTGATTTTCGCACCCTCAGCTTGACACTGATGCTCTTTAGCTTAGTGTTCGGTCTAGGTATGTTTGCGTACTCCAGAGAGCATCCCAAGTTCTCTGGAATAAAAATCATAGGCGTTGGGTATTTTCTGATTGGCGGTGGCTGTGTACTGCTCGGCCTGCGCCATTTTATTCATGATTTTGCTTCCATAGTGCTTTCCAATATGGCGATCGTTATGGGGGTGGTGCTGATCTACAGGGGGTTGTTTAATTTTCTCGATATCTCCTTGCGTTTTGAGCGTTGGTTGAGTCTGGCACTGGTAATGCTGCTTGCTCCTGTTCTGTATTTTTATACATTTCATATTCCAGATATAAGCATGCGTATACAAGCATTCTCTATCGTCTTTGCAGCCGCCTGTTTCATTGGAGTCAGCGGGTTATTGCAGCACCACGAAATTCATAGCCGCATAGTCGTCAAAATGCTTATTGCCATGTTTTTGCTGTTGGGTATCTTCTTTACCTTCCGTTTTCTTTGGGCGTTTTATGAGGCGCCGCCCAATAACTTTATGGAGGCAGGTCTACTGAGTGCATTAACTATTATTGCCGGTGAGTTTTTGGTGATTCTGTCATCATTTGCCACCATCTGGATGGCTTCCGATAAACTGCAGGATGAAATCTCAGAAACAGCTCGGACTGACCCTTTGACGGGGCTCTACAACCGGCGCGCATTTGACGAATGTTGTGATATTGAGTTCAGCCGCGCACAGCGCTTAGATACTCCTTTCGTCATCATTATGTGTGATCTAGATCACTTTAAAAAAGTGAATGATCAGCACGGGCATCATGTAGGGGATCAGGTGTTGAAACACTTTGCTGCTGTTCTCAAAGACAGAATACGTCAGGAAGATGTGGCGGCGCGTTTTGGTGGTGAAGAGTTTGTTTTACTGTTGCCTCACAGCAATACCGAACAGGGCTTACAGATTGCAGAGCAGCTCAGAGAAAAAGCGGCCGCAACTCAGATTAAGGTTGATGATGCTATCAGTTTGACTATTTCAGCCAGTTTCGGCGTGGCTCATAACTATGCTACTGATAGTACATGGGGTGCGGTGCTGCAACGTGCTGATAATGCCCTGTACGCTGCGAAAAAGCAGGGTCGTAACCGAGTTGTCGGTTCAGGCGTTAGCGAACCAGAGTTTACAAGCAGGCAATGATTATATTTCGTCAGGGGCAGGCGCTTAATTAATTACAGCGTAGAGTGCCGAACGTGTCAGTACGGCAGCTTGTACCGTCACTACCGCGAGTGGTGCCAAACGAATCAGTTCGCCAAGAGTTCCCTTTGTTGTCCCTGACTGTACCAAACGAGTCTTTACGGTAGGTGGTGCCGTCACTGCCTCTAATTGTACCAAACGAGTCAGTGCGCCATGTGTTGCCGCGGTTATCTCTTGTAGTGCCGAAAGAGTCTGTTCGGTATGCAGTGCCATCACTGCATCTTGTTGTACCAAATGAATCCGTTCGACAGTTCATCTGCTCAGCAAGAGCAACGGGTGCAGCAATCATAAGGGCAAAAACCACTACAGCGAATTTAATATCCATGCGCGTAGCCAACTCCTTAGGTTATTTTGTACATAACAAATTTAACAGGTATTGTAATTTTTTATCGGCCATACTTTGAGACATTGCCCTCACTATCACGGAAAAGAACATGACGGATAAAACTCCTGCAAACAAACTCGCCAGCAGTTTTAATAAGGTCGCAACTGGTGGGGCGACTGGTAGGGTAACTGGCGGGGTGGCTTGTCTGGTAGCTTGTCCGGTTTCAGCTGAAAATTAGCGGACAAGCGCCTAAGGCCGCTACAAAATCAGCATAACTTCTACCTTCAAGCCCCAGCCAATAGCACTTCCAAGCGCGGTATGCGCTGTAGGCTTGGTGTGGTAATTGCGTAGAACTGCTCCTGCAGTTCAGGCAGTTGGCCGACGATGACTAGGCTGCCGTTGTGCAGCTCATCTTGCACCACAACCTCAGGCAGTACTGTCAGCCACTGGCTGTCACGTGCGATCAAGCGCAGCATCGCCATGTCATCCACTTCGGCACGCAGTCGCGGTTTAACGCCAGCGCGAATGCACAGGGCGTCAAACTGCACGCGCAGCGCATGTCGAGGGCCGGGAAGGGCGATATCAATACCATCTAAGTCCTCTGGAATGCGCAAGCTGCGGTTCTTCCAGATCGATGCAGGCCCCACCAGAGAAATGGTTTGGCTGCCAAGGAAGCGGCAATGCAACGGGCGGTTCGAGCGGGCCGGCACACTCTCATTGGCCAATACAATGTCCAGTTCGTGTTGCAGCAAGCGCTCTAGCAGTCCTTCTAACAAACCTGATTCTAGCGTCAGCACAACCGATTCATCGGCCAAAAGTGGGCGAATCCAGTTTTCCTGATAGTTTCTAGACAGGGTAGAGACGCTGCCAACGCGCACGCGAATCATGCCCTCGCTGTGCACTTGCAGCCGCCCCAACATTTCCTGACCTAGGCCAAAAATTTCTTCTGCGTACGTAAACACCAGCTGGCCTGTGGCTGTCAGCAACAGGCGTTTACCTTCTCGGACAAACAGGTCCTTACCTAAATGCTCTTCAAGCTGTTTGATTTGTGCGGATAAGGCTGATTGCGAGGTATGCACTTCCTCTGCGGCGCGGGTCAGATGGCCTATTTTGGCAACGCGCCAAAAATAGAATAAGTGATGAAAGTTCAGCTGCTTAAGATTGATCATTCTGTTTTCAGTATCAAAGAGTTCGTATCAATGTATTTTACAGAATAACTCGCGTCAAGCATCCTAGCCGCCGCCCAAATTAGGAGTGTGCGTCATGGCTGTCTGGAACACCATTTTCATTTATCTAAGTCCTTTTGCACCGGCATTGCTGATGTGTATTGCGCTGCTGCTGGCGACAATTAAATCAACTCAGATAGCGCAGCTGTGGCAACGCTATATTTACCTGTCTGCTGTAGCTCTAGGCTGCACGCTGGTCTTATTGGTGTGGCGCATTGTTGTGCCTTCGTCCACGCTGGATGCGCTGTCAATCGGCTATTCGTCATGGTTTACAGTGACCATGCTTGGCGCATGGTTGGCGGTTTTAGTGCAGTTTGTCGGCACCATTATCGGTGTATTTTCATCACGTTACTTACAAGGTGAGCCGCAGCAGGGGCGTTATATTTTGGCATTATCAGCAGTATTAACCTGTGTGCACGTGCTGCTGTTGGCCAATCATTGGCTTGTCTTGATTGCTGCTTGGGCGATGGTGGGTGTCGCGCTGCAGAAACTTCTGTGTTTTTACGCAGATCGGCCATTTGCCTTGTTGGCGGGCCATAAAAAACGCGCAGCTGACCGCCTAGCAGATATTTTACTCTTGGCTGCTGCAGCCTTAGCCTGGCAAGAGGTGGGCAGCGGCTCGTTTACAGCATTGTGGCAACACCTTGCGCAACACGGCATGTCGCTTGCCTTGCACATCAGCGCCGTGTGTTTGGTGGTTGCGGTGGTTCTGCGCATGGCGATGTTGCCTGTGCATGGTTGGCTGATTCAAGTGATGGAAGCGCCGACGCCGGTATCGGCATTACTGCATGCGGGCGTGATTAACCTTGGCGGCTTCGTCATCATCCGCTTTGCGCCACTCTTGGAAGCGGCCACGCCAGCGCGTTGGCTCCTGATTGGCTTTGGGCTTGTCACCGCGGTGCTGGCAGGCTTGGTGATGCTGACTCGTATCAGCATCAAAGTGCGTTTAGCTTGGTCAACCGTAGCGCAAATGGGCTTTTTACTGCTTGAGTGCGGTTTAGGTTTGTACTCGCTGGCCGCGCTGCATCTGCTGGGGCATTCGTTGTACAAAGCCAATGCCTTCCTCTCCGCCTCAAGCATGGTCAAAGACAGCACATTACAGCGCATGCGCCCACAGGTTAAGCCGTCAGTGTTCAGCTTAGTGTTTGCGCCGTTATTGGCGTTATTGGTTTTGCTGCTGGTGCAAAAGCTCAGCTCAGATAGCGCTTGGCCGTGGTGGTGGAGCGCTGTGCTGGCTTTGGCGTGGGCGCCATTGCTCTGGCTGCCAAGTGTACGCGATCATTCAAGCAATGCGCTGGCTTGGCGGGCTCTGGCAGGTTTGAGCATCATTGCCGGCCTGACTGCAGCAATGCTACTGGCACATCTACTGCCGTTTGGCGTCATTGATAACCCGTATCCGCTGGCTGGAATAATCACCTTGTGTGCGATGGCAGCTTTGTATCTGTGCTTGGTTACCTTGCAGGTACGGCCGCAGGCTTTGGTCCGATTGCGGCGCTGGAGCTACGCCGGATTTTATGTTGATGAGTGGGTTACCCGTTTGGTTTTGAAACATTGGCCAACGCGCTGGACTGTCAGTCCAGATAAACCCCGCGCGCTAGCAACAACCCAAGCCACTGATCCGTCAATCATCAACTGAGCTAACTTAAGGTGTCTATAATGAGCAACCCCATCTCGCATCCAGCACAAAACACGGCATCAGTTAAAAGCTTTTTAAGCGCGACAGCGTCAGCCACAGATACGCCTGCAGAGTCGCTCAATTTAAAAATTGAAAGGGCCTGCGCGCAAGCCTGCCAAGCAATCGCCCCAGCATGGCCGCTGGATCGGGCCAT
Source organism: Pseudomonas sp. C27(2019) (assembly GCF_008807395.1). Taxonomy (GTDB): domain Bacteria; phylum Pseudomonadota; class Gammaproteobacteria; order Pseudomonadales; family Pseudomonadaceae; genus Denitrificimonas. The sequence continues at coordinate 1,751,798 of NZ_CP043320.1, read as the reverse complement.
TGCCGTTAATCCGCATTGGTCACGTATTGATCGGCCCATTCGTGAAGTGGCCGCGCGTATGGCTGTGTTAGGCGCTATCAAGGTTTTCCCGCCTCGCAGTTACATACAGCAGGCGTGGCGCGAAGGGCGCATTCAGCCTGACGATTTAAGCAGCGCACTCAAGCGTTTGCCCGCCGCACAAGCGCTGAGCCTTGAGCAATGCATTGAGGGTTTGGCTGATAACAGCGTCATCCCGCGCTTACCTCTGCTTATTGATGAGCTGGACGATGATCTTGATAAAGACAAGCGGCTCTCGTGGCGCCAAGCCATTACCCACCAAGTCAGTCAGACCTGCGCTGCCTACTTTGATCAGCATCAGGCTGACTGGCAACCCGAATCTGCTGCTGGCCTCTATGCGTTCTGGCGCGAAACCATCACCCATGATTACGGCATTAGCACTCTTATGGGCTTGCCTGATCTTGCACAAACCCTCAGTGTTTTACCGACCACTCGCCAAGATGCTGAGCGCTGGGTGTTAAAGCGTTTGGGGCTGCCTGAGTCGGTCTGGGTCGACTATCTGGAAGCTGTTTTACTGACGGTCAATGGCTGGGCGTCTTGGTGTGCGTACCTTGGCTGGCAAACGCAGCAAGCAGGGCAGACAGACGCACACTTGCGTGACTTGTTGGCGATTCGTCTGGCTTGGGGTGTGATTTTATTAGATTACAAAGATGACAGCTCAGCCAAAACCGCATTCAGCGCGATACAAGCACAATGGCAGTTCACTGCTGAGCGGTTAAAACAGGCTGAACACACCCTAGTGATGGATGAGGTGTGGCAGCTTGCTTTGGAGACAGGCTATCAGCGCCAGTTATCGCGTCAGTTGACTGCGCCAGCCGCGGCTCAGCCAACACGCACACAGGCGCCAACAGTCGATGTGCAAGCCGTGTTTTGTATTGATGTGCGCAGTGAGCCGCTGCGCCGCGCCCTTGAAACAGTTCATCCTGGTATGCAGACCATTGGTTTTGCAGGTTTTTTTGGTCTGCCTGTGGCTTATACGCCTTTTGCGACAGCGGCCAGGCGTCCGCAACTGCCGGGCTTACTGCCGGCCACACTGGAAGTGACAGACAGAATCAGCCCCGCCTTAGCCACTAAAACAACCAGCGCAGAGGCTTTAAATACAAGCGCACAGCAGGCCCGCCAGCGCAACTTTGCTTGGTCTGAACAGATGCACTCTGCCAGTCGCTGGCCGGCGTCTGCATTTTCCTTTGTTGAAGCAGCAGGCTTGGCCTATGTGGGGAAACTCGCACGCTGGCTTAAACCAACAGCACAGCCATTGCAGTCCAATGATTTAGCCGGCCTGCCTGCGCGCTATCAGCGTCTGTGCCGTCCTGCATTGTATGCAATGGATACTCAGGCAAAGGTGCAACTCGCTGCGCGTGTCTTGCAGGCCATGGGCTTGGATAGCTATCTTGCGCCAACTGTATTGCTGGTCGGGCATGGCAGCCAAAGCAAAAATAATGCACAGGCTGCCGCGTTGGATTGTGGCGCATGCTGCGGTCAAACCGGCGAGGTCAACGCGCGGGTCTTGGCACGTTTACTCAACGAGCCAGAGGTGCGTGCTGGTTTAAAACTATGTGATATCGAGATCCCAGAGCACACAGTGTTTATTGCCGCACTCCACAACACCACAACCGATGAAATAGGCGGCTTTGATCTTGACCTGCTGACAGTCCCTGCGCGCAAAACGTGGGACAGTTTACAGAGTGTGTTTGCTCAAGCCGGCGCTCAAGTGCGTCGCGAACGCGCCGCTAAACTGGGGCTCAGCGCCTCGGCTGCAGCCAACCAGTTGCTGGCGCAGTTACGTCGCCGCGCTAACGATGGCGCACAAACTCGGCCTGAATGGGGCTTAGCCGATAACGCTGCATTTATCATTGCGCCACGCCAGCGCACTGTCGGCCTAGCATTAAACGGGCGCAGCTTTTTGCATGACTACGACAGCACGCAGGATACTGACGGCAGCATTCTCGAACTGCTGATGACCGCGCCGATGCTGGTCACCCATTGGATCAACCTGCAATACCATGCCTCAGTCTGTGATCCGCAGCGCCTGGGTAGCGGTAACAAATTGCTGCATAACGTTGTTGGTGGACACATTGGTGTTTTCGAAGGGAACGGCGGCGATTTGCGCATTGGTCTGTCACAGCAATCTGTACACGACGGTCAGCGCTGGATGCATGAGCCGCTGCGTCTCACCGTCATCATTGATGCCCCCAGCCACGCCATTGAGAAAGTTATCGGCCAACATAGCGTGGTGCGGCAACTGGTCAATAACGGCTGGATCCACTTATGGCGCTTTGAGCAGGCTCAGTTGCTGCGCTACGACAACGGTGATTGGCAAGCGTGCGCGCTTTAGCGCGTGCCGAGCTCGCTTTAACCGCAGTTTATACAGCCCATCGATGTGCTAGGATGGCCCGTTATTATCGGGCCATACGTTGAGGCGCTGCGCCTCACTATCACGGAAAAGAACATGACGGATAAAGCTGCTGCAAACAACCTCGCTGCCTATTGCTGGTCGATCGCTGATTTATTGCGCGGTGACTTTAAACAAAGCCAGTACGGCCGTATTATTTTGCCCTTTACCTTGCTGCGCCGCTTAGAAGGCGTGCTCGAAGACAGCAAACAGCAGGTGCTGGCACGCTACAAAGAGGTTCAAGCCATGAACCTGCCAGAAGAAGCGCAAGAAAAGCTGCTGCTCAGAGCAACGCAAATCAACGGCCACACGCTCAGCTTTTATAACACCTCGGAAATGAATCTCTCTACGCTTGGGCAGTTCGATATCAAATCCAACTTGGAAAGCTATATCCAAGGCTTTTCTAAAGATGCCCGCGAGATCTTCGAGTACTTTAACTTTGCTGAGTTTTTAGGCCAGCTCAACGACGCTGATTTGCTGTTTAAAGTGGTGCAAAGAGTCCGTCAAACCGACCTGAGCCCCAAGGCCGTGTCCAACCATGATATGGGTCTGGTCTTTGAAGAGCTGATCCGCCGTTTTGCCGAAGGCTCCAATGAAACCGCCGGGGAGCACTTTACCCCGCGTGATATCGTGCGTCTCACCACTGCTTTGGTGTTTATGGAAGACGACGATGCCTTAACCAAGCCCGGCATTATCCGCACCATTTATGACCCAACTGCAGGTACCGGCGGCTTTCTCTCGTCGGGCATGGAGTACGTGCACGAGCTCAACCCGCATGCGGTGATGCGCGCCTATGGCCAAGAGCTGAATCCGGAAAGCTACGCCATTTGTAAAGCCGATATGCTGATCAAAGGCCAAGATGTTAGCAATATCAAGCTGGGCAATACCTTATCCAACGACCAGCTGCACGGTGTGCAATTTGACTACATGCTGTCTAATCCGCCATTTGGCGTGGATTGGAAAAAGATCGAATCCACCATCAAAGACGAGAACACCCTTAAAGGCTTTGACGGGCGTTTCGGGCCGGGCCTGCCGCGCGTCTCCGATGGTTCGTTATTGTTTTTAATGCACCTGATCAGCAAGCTGCGTGACAGCAAAGATGGCGGTGGTCGCATTGGTATTATTCTCAATGGCTCGCCACTCTTTACCGGCGGCGCGGGCTCTGGCGAGTCGGAAATTCGCCGTTACCTGCTAGAAGCCGATTTAGTCGAAGCCATCGTTGGCCTGCCCACCGATATGTTCTACAACACCGGCATCGCCACCTATGTTTGGGTGCTGTCCAACAAAAAAACCGACGAGCGCAAAGGCAAAGTGCAGCTGATTAACGGCGTCAATCTGTACAGCAAAATGCGCAAATCCCTCGGCAGCAAACGCAATGAAATGAGCGAATCAGATATCGCCACCATCATTCGCAGCTTTGGTAGCTTTACCGAGGAAGAGGCGCGCGATTTAGACAAGCCAGCGGATGTAAAAAGCAACCGTGGCCGCCAATCAGCCAATCCAAAAGTTGAAACTGTAAAAACTTTTGCCAGCAAGATTTTCGATAACCATGAATTTGGTTACCGCCGCATCACCATCGAGCGCCCATTGCGCGAAAGCTACCAGTTCAGTGATGCGCGCATTGCCGAGCTGCGTTTTGATGACAAACAACTCAATGCGCCGATGAAGTGGGTGTATGAAACCTTCGGCCAGAACTGGAGCGATACAGCGCCTGTGGCGGGTGCAGAGCAGTGCCCGAACTATGGCGTCTTTAACGATGACCAAAGCATCGAAATCCGCGTGCATATCAAAGCCAATTTTAGCGAGCTAAAAGAAGCAAAAATTAAAGAGCTACTAGAGCGCAAAACCTGGCTGGACTGCAAGCAACTGATGCAACAGGCCAAGCAACTGCAAGCAGAAATTGGCAATGCACAGCACGACGATATGAATCGTTACGATGCTGCGGTTAAAGCCGCCATGAAAGCCCAAGATTTAAAAATCGCCACCCGAGAATTAAAACTGATCACCGCCGCCGTCAGCTGGAAAAACCCAGCCGCCGAGAAAGTGATTAAAAAGGTACATAAAACACTGACCGTCAAGGATGGCGGAAATGCAGAAAATGCAGAACGCAATTTTCTGCCTAATCCAATCTATGGCTTGTTTGATGTCAACGGCAAAACCATTGAATACCAGCCCGACAGCGAGCTGCGCGATAACGAAAACGTCGCTCTGGATCCAAGCCAAAACGTCGACGCCCTCAACGAAGCCTACTTTATAAAAGAAGTGCAACCGCATGTTCCGGATGCCTGGATCGATGCCAGCAAGAAAGATGCTAAAGACGAGCAGGTTGGTATTGTTGGCTATGAGATTCCTTTTAACCGCCACTTCTATGAGTATCAGCCGCCGAGGGATTTAGCTGAGATTGATGCGGATTTGGATGCAGTTTCAGCGGAGATTATGGCGCTGCTGCAAGAGGTGCACTCCTGATGGTCTTTTTACGCGATTGCTGCGTTGTGGCTGTGCTTATGTTCAGGACGAACGGTATGCCGCGTTTGCATGGATGCAAAAGAGCGGCCGCTCAGTCACATACGATCTGTATGCTCCTTCGCTGCGCGCAGACACGCCTTGCACTCACGCAAAAATCCTCAACAGGAGGATGGGTTCATGAGTAAGTATCAGGCGTATCCGGAGTATAAGGATTCGAATATAAGTGGTTTAGGATTAATTCCTAAGAGTTGGGAAATTATGCAGCTTAAGCGCACGGTAGATGGTTGCGTAAATGGTATATGGGGTAGTGAGCCGAGGAGTGCTGGTGACGACACTATTGTTTTGCGTGTTGCAGACTTTGACCGACCAAGGCTATCCATTAAGGAAACCGGTTATACATTTCGTTATATAGATGAAAAAGAGAAGGCGAGTCGTAAATTAAAGCGTGGCGACTTATTGCTTGAAAAGTCTGGTGGTGGTGAGAAGACCCTAGTAGGTCAAGTTGTTTTATTCGAAAAGGACTTCGAAGCAGTAACGTCTAATTTTGTTGCAAAAATGACACCACTTGATGGCTTTAACAGCAAATTCCTAAACTATGTTTTTAGCAGATTTTATAGCGACAGAATTAACTTCTGCTCAATCAAACAAAATACCGGAATTCAAAACTTAGACTCTGCTGCGTACTTAGCTGAAAAATTTGGTTTTCCACAAGAAAATGAGCAGGCACAGATCGCTGCTTTCCTCGATCACGAAACCGCCAAAATCGATACCCTGATCGATAAGCAACAACAGCTTATCCAGCTGCTAAAAGAAAAACGCCAAGCCGTCATTAGCCATGCCGTCACCAAAGGCCTAAACCCTAACGCCCCCGTGCGTGATTCAGGTGTTGAGTGGTTAGGTGAAGTGCCGGAGCACTGGAAAGTAGGTAGATATAAATTTTGTACCAGCCGAGTAGTTGTAGGCATAGCAGAAGCCGCTACCCATGCTTATGCAGAGACTGGAGTGCCTATTATTCGGTCAACGAATATTAGAGAAGAAGGATTAGACCTTTCTGGGATGCTATTTATAAAGAAAGGATTTGCAGAGCTTAATAGCTCTAAATATCTTTATACAAACGACGTTATAACTGTTCGCACCGGCTACCCTGGCACTAGTGCTGTAATTCCTGAAACTCTAGACAAGTCGCAGTGCTTTACTAATCTAGTCGCCACACCAAAAGAAGAAATGTCCCCTCATTTTTTATCTGAATATTTAAATTCGCATACAGGAAAGTCATATTTTGATTTGTTGGGATGGGGAAGTGCGCAAAAAAATATTAGTGTTCCAATTCTTCAAAATATTTCAATTGCATGGCCTGAAATAAGTGAGCAAAAAGAAATAGTTAGCTATATCCAGCAACAGCGGGAGAAATATACAAAGTTAGTTACTAAGGGGGAAAAACAAATTGAATTGCTTCAAGAACGCCGCACCGCTCTAATCTCCGCAGCCGTTACCGGTAAGATCGACGTAAGAAACTGGAGTCCAGCTTAATGTTGAATAAAGTCGTCACCGGTAACGCCGCTCTTGCGCATCCCTGCATGTCATTGCTGTTCGCAACTGGCAAGCTTCAACTGAGAATAGATAAAACAAGGAAGGCGTATGAGCCGTTTGGAAAATAAAATTGAAGCCAAAGATCGCACTATTCGTGATGTGTTGGATAAAGCCAAATACACGGTGGATTACTACCAGCGTGAGTACAGTTGGCAGCAAAAACATATTGAGCAGTTGGTCACGGATTTAACCACGGCTTTTTTAAATGAATACCAGCCACAACATGAGCGCCCAGAGGTAGAAAACTACAACAGCTATTACCTAGGGCCGTTTGTGTTAAGCGAAAAAAGCGGTATGCGCAGCATTATTGATGGCCAGCAACGCCTGACATCGCTAACGCTTATTTTGGTGTACTTAAACAATTTACAGCGAGATTATGGCGTCAACGAGTCGATTGAAAGCCTGATTTTCTCGGAGAAGTTTGGCAAAAAATCCTTCAACATTGACGTACCTGAGCGCACAGCCTGTTTGCAAGCCTTGTTTGAAGAAGGCGAATATACGCTGCCAGAAGACGCCGATGCCTCAACGGTGAATATGGCCGAGCGCTACAGCGATATTGCCGATGCCTTTCCTAAAGAAATTGATGCTCAAGCCCTGCCGTTTTTTATCGACTGGTTTAAAGAGCGTGTGGTGCTGGTGGAGATTTTGGCCTACTCCGATGAGAACGCTTACACCATTTTTGAAACCATGAACGACCGTGGTTTAAACCTAACACCCACAGAGATGTTAAAAGGCTATTTGTTATCGCGCTTTAAAGACGATGCCTTGCGTAAAAGCACCAACGATTTTTGGAAAAAGTCCATTACTCGCCTGCAAGAGCTGGATAAAGAAGAAGACCAACGCTTTATTCAAGCCTTTTTGCGCGCTAAATATGCAGTCACTATTCGTCAGGGACAGGCAGGCTCTAAAAACGAAGATTTTGAAAAAATTGGTACACGCTTTCACAACTGGTTCCGCGATAACTTAAAGTTAGTCGGTTTAGATAAAGACTCCCAAGAAGATTTTAACCAGTTTGTTAACCAGCACTTCAAATACTACCTAGACGCTTACCTACGAATTGCCAAGGCCAAAGAGTCGTTAGTAGCGGGCTTGGAGTCTGTGCATTACATTCAGCAGTGGGGTATCGCCGCGTCTTTAAGAGACCCTTTACTGCTAGCAGCTTTGTTGCCTAGCGACAGTGTGGAATTAGCCAACGAGAAAATTAACACCGTGGCTAAATACATTGATATTTTCTGTGTGCGTCGCTCCATAAACTTTAGAGCCTTTGGTGCAACCTCGATTCGCTACACCATGTACAGCTTAGTAAAAGAATTACGCGACCAGCCGCTGGATGAGCTAAAAGCCATTTTACAAGGCAAGCTCGATGCCATGGATGAAACCTGGAATAAGTTTCAAAACTTTCGCTTACATGGCCAGAACAAGCGTTTTGTTAAATACCTTTTATCGCGCATTTCAGGCTATGTTGACCAACTTGCAGGGCAAAGCAGTAACTTCATAAACTATTACCATAAGGGTGTAGGCAAGCCTTACGAGGTTGAGCACCTTTGGAGTAACCACTTTGATGCCTTTAAAGACGAATTTGAGCAGCAAAATGATTTTGAAGAATACCGTAACCGCTTAGGTGGCTTGGTCTTGCTGCCTTCAGGTACCAATCAATCGTATGGCGGCAAACCCTATAGCGAAAAAAAGCAGCACTACATTAAAGAGAATTTGCTGGTTCAATCACTCTGCCCGCTGGCGTATAAAAACAACCCAAACTTTAAAAAACTTATTACCGATCATGGGCTGCCTTTTAAACCCCATGATGAATTTAAAAAACACGATTTAGAAGAGCGCCAAGCGTTGTATCAAGCAATTAGCGAGAAGATTTGGACGTTGTACTAGGTGTGAGAAAAGGTACGCTATGATGCGATTAGCTTGCTTATTCAAATCAACTCGTGATTAGAATAGGCTAAATAATCGCATCACGAGAGACGCCCTATGTGGATTTGGCAGCAAGAGCAATGGCCTAACTTTACTTGGAATAACAGCATCATCGAGCCCTTGTTAAGGCAAACACGTCTTAACCAAGGCGTGCTGCTGGGTAAAGCAACCAGCCAATCGGCTCATCAAAAACACAGTATGTTGGACACCTTGCTGGCGAATCTCGTGCATTCAAGCGCGATTGAGGGCGAGCAACTTAATGTGTTTTCTGTGCGTTCTTCGCTGGCGAATCAACTGGGGCTTAGCGAAGCACACCCTTTTCCCACTACCCAGCAAACCGATGGCCTAGCCGAAATCATGCTGGATGCGGTAGAAAACTTAGCTGCGCCGTTTAGCTTAGATCGACTCTTACACTGGCATAGCCGCCTGTTTGTTGAGGGCAATACCTTATTGAGCTCAGTGGTTGGTGGCCAACTCAGGGGGGATGCGCCGATGCAAGTGGTATCGGGACGGATAGATAACCCTAAAGTGCATTTTACCGCCCCAAGCCGAGCCGTATTAGACAGCGAGCTCAGCCGCTTTATCGACTGGTTTAACGCATCACAAAGCGATACCAGCCTCGATCCATTATTAAGAGCCGCCATTGCACACTTTTGGTTTGTTACTTTGCATCCTTTCGAAGACGGTAATGGGCGTATCACTCGCTTACTAACAGACTTAGCATTAGCCCAGGCTGAGCCGCAATCGGTCCGGTTTTACGCAATGTCGGTGGGCATTTTAGCCAAGCGTGCGAGTTACTATAAAATCTTAGAGCAAAGCCAAAAGGGAGAGTTGGATATTACCCCTTGGCTGGTTTGGTTTTTAGACACCCTAAACGATACCTTTGCCAGGGTTATAACTGAGCTTGAGCAAACACTATTTAAAGCCAGGTTTTGGCGTCAAATCGACCAAACACAATTACTAAAAGAGCAAGTGAAACTCCTGAATACAATGCTGGATGGGGACTTTCCAGATGGCATTAACACCACGCAATATCATCGAGCGGCTAAAGTCAGTAAGCCCACAGCGACGCGTCACCTCAGCGCTTTGGTGGATTTAGGCTGCTTAGTCAAATCAGCGGCGGGCGGGCGTAGCACACGTTATTTGCTACCGAGCAAAGCCATAATGTGATGAATAAAATAAAGAATTTTTAACAAGTGAGTTTTGCTGGCTACGCTTAACTGTGCATGCGGTCGAGAATGTGTATCTTTAGCTTAAGCGTGGCAGTCTTTGTTTAGCCGTGCCAGAATTAACGCGTATACAAACAAGAGGTTTTATCTATGAACCTGCAAAGAATTGAAGATGAGGCTCTAAATCTTTCTAAAGAAGAACGCGCCCAGCTGATTCAGCGATTAGTGTTGAGCTTGGATTCACCATCGGCAGAAGAGCTTAGAACAGATTGGTTGCTTGAAGCACAACGCCGAGCAGAAGAGCTCGATAATGGTTCAGTTCAAGCGATCCCCGCTGCGGATGTTATGAGCAAGGCTAGAGCTCTGATCAAATGAACTATTCTTTTCACCCAGCAGCGCAAGCTGAATTTATGGGATCGGTCGGTTATTACGAATCGTAATGTTTCAGGGTTAGGTGCTGCTTTTATAGGCGAGTTTGAAGCCTTGGCTAGGCTCGTTAGCGAGTTACCAAAAGCTTGGCAGGTTGAACTGCAGCCTGATACTCGTCGAGCGCCTCTACACAAATTTCCGCTATCAATCATATATCGAGAGAAACTAAATAGTTTTCAGGTCTTGGCTGTTGCTCATGATCGACGACGCCCACAGTATTGGCTTGAAAGGCTTTAGATGTAATAAGGCCTGGATCAGCCGGATTAAAGCAAAGCTTATATGGTTTTATGGAACCTTAAAGGTTACATTCTAGGGAAGGATGTACTTTAGGCATGATTAAAAACTTCATTCATAAAGGCCTGCAAAGATTTTACTCATCTGGAAATACTTCAGGTATCCAGACGAAGCATGAGAAAAAGTTGCGATTGATTCTTACTAACTTGGAGCAAGCAGCAACGCCAGATGATATGGACTTGCCAGGCTTGTTTATGCACCAACTTAAAGGCGATAGAAAAGATATTTGGTCTGTACGCGTTAGTGGTAATTGGAGAGTGACTTATCGCTTTGTTGGTGATGATGTTGAAATAGTGAATTACGAGGATTATCACTGATGACTATGTTTAACCCAGCACACCCCGGTGAAATCCTGAAAGAACTCATCATCGATGCCTTGGGCCTGACCATTACTGATGCGGCCAACCATTTAAATATCAGCCGTAAAACACTGTCTAAAGTTCTGAACGCACGCGGTGCTATCACGCCTGAAATGGCTGTGCGTTTAGAACTGGTGTTTGGCAAACCCTCAGCAGATCATTGGCTGCGCCTGCAAAGTGCCTATGATCTTTGGCAAATGAGGCAGCATCAAGACCAGTTAAATGTCTCACCATATAAGATACAAACTGCATAAATATAAGGATATTGCGTAATGACGGCTTTGTTTGGTAAGCCAGACACCATTGGCCGAGCCTTAAGCCGTTTAGCTTAAAAAGTGTTGTTAAACAAGGAGTCAGCGCTGTGAGTTTAAACAATCAAGAACCTGAAAAAGGCCAAGTTTTACTCTATCAAACTGAAGAGAACAACTTACGTCTTGAGTGCCGTTTTGTTGGTGAAACCTTGTGGTTAAGCCTTAATCAAATGGCCGAGCTATTTGGTCGTGATAAATCGGTCATTTCTAAACATTTAAAAGCCATTTTTGATGAAGGCGAATTGCAGCGCGAGGCAACTGTTGCAAAATATGCAACAGTTCAAAGCGAGGGCGCACGCGAGGTAGAGAGGCAGATAGAGTATTTTAATCTGGAGGCCATCTTTGCGGTGGGCTATAGAGTACGCTCTAAGCAAGGGATACAGTTTCGAACTTGGGCAACAGCGCAGTTAAAAGAGTTTATGCTTAAAGGCTTTGTCATGGACGACGAGCGTCTAAAAAACCCTGATCATAGTGTTTATTTTGAACAGTTGCTGGCGCGTATCCGTGATATTCGCTCTTCTGAAAAAGTCTTTAGGCGCAAAATTTGTGACATTTATGCCACCAGCATTGACTACGATGGCAAAGCAGAAACCAGTCAACACTTCTTTGCGCAGGTGCAAAATAAAATGCACTGGGCAACCCATGGCCATACTGCTGCAGAGTTGATTCATTTGCGTGCCGGCGGGCAAAAGCCAAATGCAGGTTTAACTCATTTTGCGGGTGGTGAGCCACGCAAGGCTGATATGGAAGTCGCTAAAAACTACTTATCTGAAAAAGAGTTATCGCAACTTAATCGCCTAGTGACATCCTATTTGGAGTTTGCCGAGCTACAAGCTGAACGTGGCCGTTTAATGAAAATGGCTGACTGGAGTGCTAAGCTTGATGACTTTTTACGCCTGAGTGATTATGAGTTACTGAATCATGCAGGTCGTATTTCAGCGTTACAGGCTAAGCAGAAAGCGGCCTTGGAGTTCGATGCGTTTCAGCGAGTAAGTGATGCAACTCCGAGCCAAGTCGATAGAGATTTAGAGCAAGCAATTAAGCGTTTACCTAAAAAATAATTTGAGACTGGATGATCGATAGATCAATAAAAGGAATTCGGGGATGAGCAAAGCAAGCGAACTGACCTTTCAGAAGGATATGATTCGTCAAATGGTCGCCAACGGTTGGCAGTTGGGTACGCCCGCAGGCTACAACCGCGAGTTAGCCTTGTATGAAGCCGATGTGCTGGGTTTTGTGCAAGACACTCAAGATGAGCAATGGCAGAAGTTTTGTAAGCTCTATCCCAACAATCCTGAAGCTAAATTTTTAGAGCGCGTCGCCTCGCAGCTCAATAAAGCCGACCCCAATGCTGCCAATAAAGAGCTACGCACCTTTGGCACCTTGGGTGTGTTACGCAATGAACTGCGCGACCGTGGCACGCGTTTTAGCCTGTGCCAGTTTAAGCCTGAGCATAACCTCAATCCCGACACTTTGGCGCGTTACAGACAAAACCGCCTGCGCATTGTCCCAGAGCTTGTGTATTCACCTTGGGCATCCGATGAGCATGCGCTGGAAAGCGGCAGTAAAGCTAAGCAGTGGCGCATCGATTTAGTACTGTTTGTTAATGGCTTGCCGGTGGCCACGCTGGAGCTTAAGTCTGAGTTCAAGCAGGCTGTGCAAAACGCTATTAACCAGTACAAAACCACACGTTTGGCTATCGATCCTGTGACTAAAAAGCCAGAGCCATTGCTGACCTTTAAGCGCGGTGCGTTGGTGCACTTTGCTGTGAGTCAGTACGAGGTGTATATGGCGACGCGGCTGGAAGGGAACGACACCTACTTTTTGCCGTTTAACAAAGGCACAGCCGAAGGCGGCGCGGGTAATGATGTACCGGTCGATATCCATCAGTACGCCACCGATTACTTATGGAACGAGGTGCTGTTGCCGGAGAATTTACTCAATATTCTCGCGCGTTTTGTCCATTTAGAAATCGAAGAAAAAGAAGACTGGGAAGGCCGTAAATACAAAAAAGAAACCCTGATCTTCCCCCGCTATCACCAGTGGGATGTGGTCAGTCAGTTGGTTAATGCCGCGCGCACTGAAGGCCCAGGCCATAAGTATTTAATTCAACACAGTGCCGGCTCCGGTAAATCCAATTCCATTGCCTGGTCAGCGCACCAGTTATCGGCGCTGCATACCGCGGCAGGGCATAAGCTGTTTGATTCCATTATCGTCGTCACCGACCGCACCGTGCTGGATGATCAGCTGCAAGAAACCATCTCGCAGTTCACCTCGACCGAAGGTGTAGTGGGGCGCATTAATCGCAGTGAGGGCGATGGCTCTAAATCCGAGAAATTGGCCACCGCGCTGGAAGGCTCGCAGCCGATTATTATTGTTACCATTCAGACGTTTCCTTATGTACTGCGCGCCATTGAGAACAGCGTCAGCCTGAAAGAGCGCAATTATGTGGTGATCGCCGACGAAGCGCACAGCTCGCAAACCGGCAGTACAGCACGCCAGCTCAAAGAAGTGCTAAGCATTGATAGCAAAGGTGACGATGACGAGCTGAGCAGTGAGGATATTCTCGATGCCGCTGTGGCGTCACGCCGTGCTTCGCCGAACTTAAGTTATTTAGCTTTCACTGCCACGCCGAAAACTAAAACCTTAGAGCTGTTTGGCCGCTTACCTGACCCGAGTTTACCGGCATCAAAAACCAATAAGCCACAGGCGTACCATGTCTACAGCATGCGTCAGGCCATTGAAGAAGGCTTTATTTTGGATGTGTTGAAAAACTACACCAACTATAAAGTGGCCTATAACTTGGCGATGAAAATCGCTGAAAAAGACGAAGAAGTTGAGAGCAAAAAAGCCAAGGTCAAGCTCAACCAGTGGGTGCGCCTGCACGACTACAACATCAGCCAGAAAGTACAGGTCATCGTTGAGCACTTTAAAGATAACGTCATGGGTTTGTTGGGCGGCCAGGCCAAAGCAATGATCGTCACCAGCTCGCGTAAAGAAGCGGTGCGCTATAAGTTGTCTTTGGATAAATACTTGGTGTCCAAGCAATCCGAGAAAGGCTATCAAAACATTGCCGCCATGGTGGCCTTCTCCGGTGAAGTGGAATTCACCGAAAAAGATCCAAACTCTGTGGCTTTGCTGGGCGAGAAATTTACCGAAGCCAATATGAACCCAGGCCTTAAAGGCCGCGATATGCGCAAAGCCTTTGACAGCGATGATTACCAAGTGATGATTGTCGCCAATAAGTTTCAGACCGGCTTTGATCAGCCGAAACTCTGCGCCATGTATGTGGATAAAAAACTTGGTGGCGTGGAGTGCGTGCAAACCCTGTCGCGCTTGAACCGTATCTATCCAAGCAAGGCCGAAACCGGCACCTATGTGCTGGATTTTTTTAATGAGCCGCAAGATATTCTCGATGCCTTCCAGCCGTATTATCAAACTGCTGAATTGGCTGATGTCTCTGACCCTGATTTGATCTTTGATCTGTACGAGAAGTTACGTGCAGCGGGTATTTTCCAGTGGCATGAAGTTGAGCAGTTCTGTAATGCCTTTTTCGTAAAAAGTAAAAGCAACGCCGCCATCGGTAATATCTGCAAGCCTGCGGTTGAGCGTTGGAGCAGTCGTTATAAATCTGCCGTGGCGGCTTATAAGCATGCACGCGATATGTTTGAACGGAGCAAACGCAGCAAAGATGCGGTATTAATTGCTAACGCCGAAAACAGTTTTAAAGACTGCAAACAGGAAAAAGACGCGCTGGAAATCTTTAAAAAGGATCTCGGCACCTTTGTGCGCTTTTATGAGTTTATGTCGCAGATCGTTGATTATGATGACAAAGATCTGGAAAAGCTCAGCCTCTATGCCCGTAATCTAAGGCCCATGCTGCGCGAGGCGGAAACCGATGAAGAGGATGTCGACCTTAGCAATGTGGTGCTCAGCCACTACCGCCTTTCTAAAATTCGCCAACAGGATATCAGGCTTAAAGAAGATGCTGAAGGCTATGACTTAGAACCCGGCGACGCGCTGGGCACGGCTAAAGCTAAAGATAAACAAGAAGAGTTTTTATCGGAAATCGTTGCCAAGCTCAACGAACTGTTTATCACTGATGAGCTGACCGAAGCCGATATGGTTAACTACGCCTACACTGTGCGTGATAAGGTCAGAGAAAACACCTTAGTTATGCACCAGCTCGCCAATAACACGCCAGAGCAGGCGATGCTCGGTGATTTCCCCAAAGCCGTGGACGATGCGATTTTGGGCAGCAGCGATGCCCATCAGAATCAAATGATGCAGTTGCTCAGTGACCCAAGAAAGGCCGAGCAGTTTTCTAAGTTGATATTTGCGATGCTGAGTAGTGGCAATTGATGCTTTTACTAAGCGCAGAGAAACAACAGCAAACCTCAGCGCAGCGTACCTGCCAAGGCTGTATCACAGTATTTTATAGGTGCAATAACAATGACAAATAACGTTCATCTTGAAACGGGCTTGGTGATTAAAAACTTTATAAAAGGCACGGCATACAGCATCAAGCACTTAGATAAAGAGCACAGACTGCATGCCAGCTCTGAATATGTGGCTATTGAGTTCTTAATTGACGCGCCAAAAGACTACCTATCATCACAAGCTCATGCTGAGCCACTTTATATCAGCTTGTACTTTGACCGTGCCGACTGCCAGCGCGAGCTTGCAGAAAATTGCTATCAAGTACGCTGCGTAGAGGCGTGCGATACCTTTGATTTTATGCTCTGGGCTGAAAATGCCATCAGCGTACTGACCCAAGCTCTGACCGTGCCCGGTGTAACCGCAACGGATATCGCCGACTTGCAAACTGTTTTACAGAGCGAACCCAGTCAGCGTTTCTTGTTTAAAACCTTTGATAGCAGCGACACCACTTATCAACTGGATCACTTAACAGCAAACCAACCCTCGCACGCTGCCTTTGCGGTTTTTACTGGTGGAGCTGACCTTAGTCTGCAAAAGTATAATGCGGTTGATACATTGATTTTTGATCAGCTTGATACAAATGCCCGCTTGCACATGGCAACTTGCGTTTTACCCGAACAAGAACAAGCGCGAGTGGCAGTTTTGTATGGTATTGAAAAACAGTTGTTATAGGCTTTAATAGTTGAATTGAGTGCTGGCGAGCGTGTAGAGCTGAAAGATTTGCAAGCTAAAAATAAGCGTTAACAGATAGAGAAGATATTTTAAACAGACATCGGCCATCAGCCAGAATAATTTAGTGCTACTTACCGAATGTAAAATACTCACGCCCTGCTATTGGAATAGTAATAGTATTGCTGATTATAAGGGTTCTGATAGCATTTTAAAATGCTAAACTGCGGAATAAGATTTAATCAGGTTGTCATTAATATAATGGGCAGAAACCTTACTCAATATTAACGAGATATATTTATATGCCCTCAACTCTCTCATGGATTGATCACGACTCTAATGCTAGGGACAAAACTCTTCGTATCCTTTCACTTTTCCAAGAGAAGGAAAGTCGTGATGAACTTGGGCTTGGTTCTGTACGAGACAGTTTTGCTGATCAGTTATTTCCCGGAACAAGCACAATCCAAACGCGACTTCGCTACATGCTTTTCGTGCCATGGATTTACAACGGTCTAGAGGAGAAACGAGTACCTGTAGAGCGTTTTGCGATCGAGGCTGAAAAGCTAGAAAGAGACCTAATTCAGCCACTAATGGAATCCAATGATCAAGCTGGTGTATTTGGAAAAACTGCCGGAAAGAGCCTGAAGCGGTTGCCTAGCTCTGTATACTGGGCCGGTCTTGGTACTTGGGGAATACGAGTTACGCAGTTTTCACAGGACGAGTATCATCGACGTATCAAAGATACATACCATCGCTTGAATGACTTAAAGTCTCTAGAGAAAGCCGCAAAGATAAGAGGCGATGATTTCGATGGTGTTGGGCGATTCGGGGTTCTTAATTGGCATTCACGACTGCCAGTACCTCCTGATAATTTTCCACAGGTGGCTGACTTTGCTTTGTCTAGGGAGGAAGCAGAGTTTATTCGGGATTGTGTTCGACTTACGCACGGAGATAGTCTTCTTTCTCATTTGCTGGACTGTGAACCTGCCGACACCAAAGCGCCATGGGAGCATCCGGATTACAGCAGGTTTTCCAAACAGCATAAAGAGCTCCTGACCCATGCACGGTTGTTCTCGGATGTAATGCATGGTGCAGCACTTTCGTACAACATTCAGCTTGCCAAGCTTCGAAATCATGGGGTTGTTGCGGACCGCGCAGATTCGAATCGACGAAATACAGAAGTCGGGTAGTAGCTTTAAACTTAATGACTTCAATACCCGCTGTCGTTTTGCGCTCCGTTTCGGGGATATTCGAGACGATAACAATCAGGCCCTCGTTCGTGCCGACTCAGTGCGAGATGCGTTTAACTCACCGTTTCGACCCTTCATTCTGGCATCGACCTCAATTGGTCAAGAGGGGTTAGACTTTCACACTTGGTGTCATGCTGTAGTCCATTGGAATCTGCCATCTAACCCCGTTGATCTTGAACAGCGCGAGGGTCGAGTTCATCGCTATAAAGGCCATGCAGTCAGAAAAAATATTGCAGAAAAATATGGTTTGTCTGCTCTCTCTGCGGGGTTTGAAGGGGGTGATCCGTGGCAGGCTATTTTCCATATCGCATCAGAGCGAAAGTCTAATAGGTATTCCGATCTGGTCCCATATTGGATTTTTGAAGAAGGCTCCGCTCGGATTGAACGTCGCATTCCTTTGCTCCCCTACAGCAAGGAGGTTGGAAAACTCAAACGGTTGAAACAGGGGATAGCCCTCTATCGGATGGTTTTTGGTCAACCTCGGCAGGAAGATCTATTATTCAGCCTTCGCCAAGGCGGCAGCTACGAATCAGCAGATTTAACAGATTGGCTAATTTCACTGCAGCCTCCTTCAGACTATTAAGATCACGCTGAGGGAGGAGTGGGCTATATCGGTTTGATTCTACTTATGAGTACTGCTATTTTTCGGGATGTTTGCTAACACTTTCCGAACTGATCTAACTGGTTTTCTAGCCTGTTTGATTTCATAATGAATCTCGATAAATATTTTATAATTAAAACTTGTAAAATTTAATTATAAGCAACGCTTACGATATTCTCGTACTACATTATTATAAACTTCTATTAGCTCTCTCATTATTTTTTCTGTATCAATGTCTGGATTTTTGTCATTTAAAAACCGATTAAAAAAATCGCTTACTGAATGCTCTAGGCTACCATCAAAGCTAACAAGGATATCTTCGAGTGTTTCTTTGGAAAAGCTTTCATATCTTTTTTCGGTTTTTTCTACTGCTGTGCTAATAGCTGTTTTTCTTTGTGCTTCTTTAGCCTTTGCAAACGAATTAAATATTTTCTCTAAGTGATCAGCATCAACCTGATATTGAAGGGTTTTAATTCGAGTTTGAGGAGCAGGGTCAATAATAGGCCCATACAGAGTGACATCACTCACAGCATCACCAAGTACGCGTTCTTTCCATTGTTTATATGTCTCGTTATCCTCTGGTATTGGTTCAAGCACACTTTTGCTATGCGGCGTACCTTCGAAATCCACAAGCATGGAATATTTTTTAAGAATTTTGTAGCAAAAATCTTCTTTAGATGACATATATGACCACCGATATTGAATGCTATTTTTAATTTAATTATACTTTTTTTAAATTAAAACATCCATCTTATGGACTGACGTAGTTATAAAATTCATACTAAAATGAGTAATAAAAAATATATTTGGCCTAAAACCCAATTCGCCTCTTTTTTACTTGCTCTTTATGACTTGCCTCGTTACTTAATGCCTGAATAAACGCTTCTGCACTGTGCAATGGATGAAAGCGCGCCATGCGGGTGACTGCAGCAAAGTCGCCAGGTGTTAAATATTCCACAGCTGCTAATTGTTGTGGCAAGGCTTTTTTCCCATGTGGTAGGCCCAGTTGTTTACAGTGCCGAATAAAGAGTTTCCACACTTGTTCAGTGCTTAAGAAATCAAACTTAGCTTTTAAATCGAAGCGGCGCAGGGCGGCTTGGTCGAGGCCATCCATTAGGTTGGTGGAAGCAATAAAAACGCCTGAGAAACTTTCCATTTGCGTCAGCATTTCATTGACCATACTGACTTCCCAATTGCTTTTAGCTGCGCGTCGATCGCTTAGAAAACTGTCCACTTCATCAACCATTAACACAGCTTGTTCTTTCTCAGCTTGCTGAAATGCAGCAGCGATATTTTGCTCGTTTTCACCAACATAAGGTGCGAGCAGATCCGATGCGCGCTTAATAATCAGCGGCTTATCCAGTTGTTCTGCCAGCCAATGACCGTAAGCTGTTTTGCCGGTGCCGGGCGGGCCATATAGGCACAGACGTGCACTTGGGTGCGTCAATAGCCCGGCAGTCAGTCCAGCTAAATCAATATCGGCACGGATAAATGCTGGGTCGTAATCTTGGGTTTTGTTTTGTTTTTTTTCAGGTTCGCTGGTTGAGTGGCCTTGCGAGGTTAATGTGCTGTTAATCAACAGTTGCATGGCTTGTGCTGGGCTGTCGATCTGCGGGGCTATGCTGCTGACAACACGCGCAGCACGTTCAATAACGGCGGGGCTGAGTTGTTCTTGGTTGGCTAAGCGCTGCAGTGTTTTTTTATCAAGCAAATCTTTGCTGTAGCGTTTGAGTAATTTAATGCGCTGCTCTTTGTTAGGCAGCGGCACTTCAATCACAAAATCAAAGCGGCGTACAAAGGCTGGGTCCATGCGGTGGATGCTGTTGCTGATCCATACCGTTGGGATGCTGTTGTGTTCAAGCAGCTGGTTAATCCACGCTTTGTTTTTACCCGCAAGTGCTGATCTTGGCGCAAAAAAGTTAGCACTTGATTCGCTGAAAATGTCTTCAACTTCGTCAAATACCAGCATGCTGTTGTTATTAGCAAAAAAGTGTTGAGCTGCGCGATAAGCGTCTAAGCGACTCTGGCTCGATACAGCATCACCATCGCTGTCTTCACTTGCCACTTCATATAATTGGCAATGATTCAGTTGCGCGAGCAGGCGTGCGAGTTCGGTTTTTCCGGTGCCAGGCTCGCCATGCAATAGAATATTGACCCCAGCGCTGCGTTGCTTAAGGCTGTGTTTTAAGTAGGGCAATAAAATATCCAGGTGGGCGCTTAAATCTGGGTAGTCTTTTATCTTGAGTTGCGCTGGAGAAGAATACTTGATCTCGTCACGCAGCAGGGCGTGAGGGCTG
The DNA here is from genome assembly GCF_008807395.1 of Pseudomonas sp. C27(2019). Classification (GTDB taxonomy): domain Bacteria; phylum Pseudomonadota; class Gammaproteobacteria; order Pseudomonadales; family Pseudomonadaceae; genus Denitrificimonas. Next base: position 1,731,551 of record NZ_CP043320.1, on the reverse strand, counting down.
ACAGTGCCGCAGTAGAGGGTATCGGCAAACGAAACAGACAACACATCGAGTTTGCTGACCAAGGACACATGTTCAAAGTTGCGCAGATTAAAGATGCCGGTGCGCATTAAGCTGCCGTCTCGGGACAAGGCTGTGCGAATCTCTGTTTCAGTGCAGTCCAGCAGCGTGGCTAGGCTGTAAAAAAGTTTGGCCGTATTTAAGTCGCTGAGTAGTTCAGCGGCGTCGGCTAGGCGGGCATCCATTGATAGCGCAACGGCAAACTCTAAGATGCAACTTTCAACAGTGTTTAAATCCACCAGCTTAGCTAACTCGGCCACATTGCGCTGTAAAACATCAGGTAAATGGGTGCGCTGGCTACAATAGCGCCGATAGTCTTTACGCAACATGGCGTATAACTCTGTCTTGCACAGCTCTAATTCAGGGTCATCAAAATTGAAAAGCGCTTGTAGCAATGCATCATTCACGATCTCGTTATAGGAATAGCTATGCATGCCTCCGAGAGGCACCAGCATGGTCAAAATCCATTGACGTATGCGTGGGTTTAGTGCCTCTTTGTGTTGATCTGTTAGATTGCACTGCCTCATTATTCACTCCTGAATATGCTGTTTGCGACTGAGGCTAAATGATGCCACTATGATGCGACACTTTGTGTCATTTAATCATTTGAGATAGACCATGGCAGACGCGTCATTACGCTTATTATTAATGTTGCAACAGATTCCGCGTGAACCTCGCTATATCAGTAGCCAGCAACTGTATGCGCGGTTAGCAGATGCGGGCTATGGCGTAAGTTTGCGCACCGTACAGCGGGATTTGGTGAAGCTGTCGAGCCATTTTCCATTGGTGCAAAGCGAAGCCTCTGGGCGGGGTAAAACAGGGGTGGCATGGGCGTTTGCTAAAGACAGTCAGCACATGGCTTTTCCTGGCATGGATGCGGTAACGGCGTTAACTGTGTCGATGGCTTTGGAGCATTTAAAACCGCTGCTACCGCGTCAGGTTTTACAGCATTTGCAACCTTGGCAAGAGGAAGCCGAAGAGCAGTTACATAAGCTTAATTGCAGCAGATTTCAGGGCTGGATGGATAAAGTGCGTATTGCTCCGCAACATTTTTTGCAAGCACCGCAGGTGGATGCCGAGGCTGTGGGTTTGATTTATCAAGCATTGTTGGATAATCGCCAGTTTCGAGCGACTTATAAAGGCAAGCCAGAACGCATTATTCATCCGTATGGCTTGGTGCAGCAAGGGCATACCTTGTATGTGTTGTGCCGTTTTTATCAGTTTGATGATGTTCGCATTACGGCCTTACACCGCTACCAAAGCGTAGAGCTATTGGAAGCATCGGTTCGACCTTTTCCTGAGTTTAATATTGATGATTATTTGGAAAGTGGAGCAATGCACTGGATCCTGCCGGATCAGCAGTGTCTTGAGCTGAGATTGCGGATCAGCCCGTGGCTGGCGCAACACCTTGAAGAGACACCGCTATCTGACAAGCAGTCTGTAACGATTGACCCGCAAAACCCAGAGCGCTATCTACTTGATGCAGAAGTGCTGGATGGCATGCAGTTGCGCCGCTGGTTGTTGAGTCAAGGTGCTGGTTTGCAAGTGCTCGGACCGGCTCAGTTGCGTGAATGGATGGCTGAAATTGTGCGGGAACAGGCGCAGAATTATCTACAGATCGAGTCATAGCAGTATTGGCTTTGTTGATTTAAGGGTACGTGCTAAAGAGCCATGGCGGTGTCTTTTATAACACGCGACCACGGCTCATTTTTTTGTATGCTTTGCAGTATCTTTTAACGATTAATCATCTTTTTTGTTTTTCAAAATCTCGCCCGTTGCGGCATCCATTTCGACTTCCCATTTTTGGCCTTTATCGTCACGCAGATCCACTTGGTAAATATAACGGCCATATGACTCGTCAAGTTCTGTGTCCAGTATTGTGGCGTTTGGATGTTGCGATAAAGCCGTCTGATTAAGCTTATCAAAGGCTAAAATCGCGCCAGAAGTGCTGAGTTCAACTGTTTTAGCTGGGCTGACATCAGCCTGGGCTAAACCTGCGCTTATCATTAAAACAGCTGACACACATAGGGTAGTTAAAGTTTTCATGGTTGTTTCCTCTCAGGGGTGCTGCAACACAACGATAGTGTGTGTCTACGTTGCAAAGATTACAGACGTTGCCTTAACTCAAACTTAAAAATAGAGGCTATTCCAGCTTATTTTTAAAATCTTTTCTGAGGTGATTCTGCGCGTTAAAGTCCAACTCAAACGCTTATGTAAAGGTCAGGTAAAGCTGGGTGCATAACTGAAAAAACAATTCTGTATTTAGATCGAGTCAACTACTATGCAATTCAATAGTTGGCTTTAACCTATATTTCTAATGGAGACAAAAATGAATACGCGTGGCTTGCTCGACCAGCTTCTCAGCTCAGGTAAAGAATTACTGCAAGGACAACATACAGCGCAATCCAATCAGGCAAACCCGTCAGCACCCGCTGAGCAAAACTCTGTGCTCAATGGTCTGCTTGGTAGTGTTGGTGGTGGTGCTTTGGGCGGTGGTATTGTCGGTTTGCTGATGTCCAGTAAAAAGGCGCGCAAAGTAGGTGGCAACGTCGTGACCTATGGCGGTTTAGCAGCGCTCGGTGTTGTGGCCTATAAAGCCTATAGCAACTGGCAAAATAACCAGAAAAACCAGAGTCAAACGCAGCCCCAGGTACTCTCAGGTCAGTACCAGCCGCAGACTGTTGATCGTGTGGCACCCGCCGCCATAGAAGAGCATAGTCAAGCCATTCTGCGTGCCATTATCTGTGCGGCCAAGGCGGATGGGCATATTGATGAGCGCGAGCAGCAGTTGATTGATGATGCGGTGGCCAAGCTCACTAACGAGCCACAGCTGCAAGCGTGGTTTGAACAAGAGTTGCGCAAGCCGCTTGATCCTGCAGACCTTGCTCGCGCGGCGAAAACGCCAGAAATTGCAGCGGAAATGTATCTGGCCAGCATGCTTGTGGTGGATGAAGAAAGTTACATGGAGCGTGCCTACCTTGACGAACTGGCCCGTCAGCTGCAGCTTGAACCAGCCTTGAAAGCGGAATTGGAAGCACAGGCAATAGCGCATTTGCGTTAGTTTTTAGACGTTCAAGCCTATAAAGCTACTGGGCTGTACAGGTAAGGAGGTACTGATTAATTGCGTCATCGTGAGGAGCGACGCGACAATCACCTTCAGAATCTCCTTAGCCCTTTAGTTGATTAACACAGCCTGTTACCTAGGTTAGGCTAGCACCGCTGGCTTTGCTAACCTGTTGCTGATTGATTAATCAGTGGTAGGCTGCTGTGCGCATTCAGCGGTTGGTTATTATCATTTTTTTTAGATTATTGGCTTGCGCCTTAGAGCGTGTTTATTTGCAGGTTGGAGTGAGTAAGTGGAACACGAAATCATTGAGCGAACACTTCGATTTGTGCAGCAGCCTAGCAGTTCAGCTGCCGACTTTAATGAGCACGCGCTGGCGCTTTTCAGGTACCAGTTTGAGTTTAATTTACCCTACCAATCCTATTGCCGCGCCAAAGGCAAAACGCCTCGGCTGGTCAAACACTGGAAAGATATTCCGGCTGTACCTATTGATGCCTTTAAGCAGGTGACTTTAAGCTGCAGTGATCCAGAGCAGGCGGTTGCCGTGTTTATGACCAGTGGCACCACTTCGGGCAATCGCGGCAAGCATTACCACCCTGATTTAGAGGTGTATAACCTGTCGACGCTGAGCTATTTTAAACAGCGCTTTATGGGCACAGATACAGCGCTGAGCATGGGCATTTTATTTCCCACACCGCAAGTGCTGCCCAACTCATCGCTGGCGCATTACTTATCGCTCATTTTTAATGAATTTGGCGGGCAGGGCAGTGATTACTTTATCGATGCGGCTGGCTTGCAGGTCGAGCGTCTGATTGCCGAGCTGGAACTGCGCGAAGCGGGCGATAAGCCCTATGCGCTGCTAGGTGCGTCCTTTAGTTTTGTGCATTTATTTGAAGCGTTGGAAAAACTCGAGCGCACTTTTGTGCTTCCAAAGGGCAGTAAGCTGCTGGATACCGGCGGCTATAAAAATCAGTCGGCTGAGTTGGATGCGCAATCCTTTTATCAAAAAATGCATGACTACCTGGGTGTTGGGCGGCAAAACTGCATCAATATGTTTGGTATGACCGAGTTAAGCACCCAGCTGTATACCGATGGCAGTCAAAGCCTTCCTGCAGTGACGTCTGGGCCGCATTGGATTCAAACACGCGTGGTTCACCCCAGCACCGGCGAGGATATGCCGGAGGGCGAGGCGGGCGTGCTGGTGCAGGTTGATTTGGCCAACTACAACTCAGTCGCGGCTATTTTGACTGAAGATATGGGTATTAAAAAAGACAACGGCTTTGTCTTCTTGGGGCGCGTGCAAGGCGCAGAAGCCAAGGGCTGCTCACTGGCGCTGGATGAGTTTATTAGCTCGGTACAAGGAACGCGGCAATGATAGAAAGAGCGGGCTTTGTTCCACAGCTGGCCGCAGATGAGATTGTCTATGAAACGCTGACCTTCAGCGCAGGTGACAGGGTTTTAGATGTGCAGGTGCCTGCTTTAACTGAGCAGCAAATTGGCACAGTGATCGCTAGCGTGAAGAGCGCGCGTGATGACGTGTTAACACGCTTTACTACGCTTGAGATTGTTGAAGTGATTGATGCAGTCGTGCAGCGCCTATTGGATCGAGACGATCCGTATCGACAAAAAGCTGAGCTGTTATTGCCCATCGTCACCGGCTTTGACGCCGAGATGATTCGCCTCGGTTTAACCGCGTATTTAAAGACATTTCGCAAGCCGCAATTATTCAAGTTTCTGGTCGAAGATTTTGGCAATCCGCTGCTGCTCGATGCGTTTCAACCCAGAGCCAAAGGCGGCTATGTCAAAGCCATTGGCCCGCAGCTGATGACCCATATTTGGGCTGGCAATGTGCCTGGGCTACCGTTGTGGAGCTTGGTTGCCAGCTTGCTGGTCAAAGGTGGTTCGATTGGCAAGGTGTCCAGCGCTGAGCCGTTATTTGCCGGCTGGGTCGCGCAGATTCTGGCTGAGGTTGAGCCACGGCTTAAAGACTGTGTTGCAGTGCTCTGGTGGCGCGGTGGTGATGAGGAAAAAGAGCGGCAACTGTTCGACGCCTCTGATGTGGTGCTGGCCTATGGCGGCAATGCGTCACTCTCTGCCATGCAATCGCGCGTGCCAGTCACCACACGTTTCTTGCCCTATGGGCACAAAATGGCCTTTGGCCTGATCGCGAGCGCAAGCTTAAATGCGAATAATGCTAAAGAAACGGCGTATCGCGCCGCTTTTGATGTGGTCAATTATGATCAGCAGGGCTGCTATTCACCGCACGTTTTATTTGTTCAGCGCGGCGGCAAGGTATCCGCGCAAGATTTTAGTGAATATGTTGCCCGTGAGTTGGATACGCTGGAAAAGCGCTATCCACGCAGAGCACTTTCACTTGCAGAGCAGGCCAGTATTGAGTCCTGGAAGCAAAAAGAACAAGTGAGCTTATTCGCCCGCAGCGATAAAACGGTATTAAGCCATGGCGCAGGGTGTTGGACTGTTGTTTATGAGCAATTACAAGACAGCTTCAGCCCCAGCCCGTTAAACCGCACATTGCGGATCATTGCCGTGGATGACTTTGTGCAACTGATCGCGGTGTTAAGCCCTTATCGCAAATACTTACAAACAGCAGGCATTGCTGCCTCACCGGAAGACATGTTTAAGCTGTCGTCAATGCTGGCTGAGCTCGGAGTCACGCGCATCACATCGATTGGCAGCATGACCTCGCCGGATGCTGGCTGGCACCATGATGGTACTTCGAGCTTATTAGACTTAGTGCGCATGGTTGATATTGAGTCCGACGCAGAGCTGCATGCTGAGAACTTTTCAGCCTACAGAAATTAAGAGACGGTAGATGGCGAGCTTACAAATCAAGCAGGTGACCTACAGCTATGCAGGGCAAAAGCCGACGCTGCTGGATATCAGTTGGGAGGTTAAACGTGGTGAGTTCCATTGCTTGGTTGGGCGCAGTGGCTGCGGCAAAACCTCTTTGTTGAATGTCGCGTCGGGCTTGCTGTTGCCTGAGCAAGGCGCGGTATCAATCAATGGGCAGCCACTGACAGGGCCAATCAGCGATGCGGGCTTTGTTTTTCAGACACCCACGCTATTGGAGTGGAAGACGGTACTGGAAAATGTGCTGTTTCCCATAGAGATTAAGCGTAAAAGCACCCAGCAGGAGCAACAACGGGCCATTGCTTTGCTGACCTTGATGAAAATTGAGGCCTGTAAAGATCACTTTCCACAGCAATTATCCGGTGGTCAGCAAAGTCGCGTGGCGATTGCCCGCGCGCTCATTAAAAACCCGCCATTTCTGTTTATGGACGAGCCGTTTGCCGCGCTGGATGCGCTAACCCGAGAAGAGTTGCAGGATGACTTATTGGCTTTGTGTGCTGATCATCAGATGACGGTGCTGTTTATTACCCACGATATTGCCGAGGCGGTGTATTTATCAGACCGCGTGGCGGTGATGGATGCAGGGCAAATAGTTGCTGATCAATCCATCGACCTGCCCCAGCCGCGCATCATGCAAATGCGCTACAGCCCAGCGTTTAATCAGTTCAGTCAGGTGATTCGCACCGCATTGGAAGGGAATACGCGTACATGAAGCCTTTGCGTCTGTATTCAATCGCTCTGTTCGTGCTGTTTATCTGTGCTTGGCAGTGGCTGGGTAGCAGCATGTCAGAGTTGGTCTTGCCGACACCCTCGGTGGTTTTCCCGCTGTTGTGGAACGGATTGAGCAACGGCTACTTTACCCCGCATATCGTGCAAACCGCGCTAGAAGTCGTGTTCGGCTTGCTGATCGGCAGCATCTTTGGCGTGGCTATGGGTGTTTTGATGGCAGAGATACAGTGGCTGGGGCGGGTGCTTTCACCTTATATCATTGCCAGCCAAGCGGTGCCAAAGCTGGCATTAGCGCCATTGTTCGTTTTATGGTTTGGCTTTGGCATGACTTCTAAAATTATTATTACCGCATTGATTTGTTTTTTTCCTTTGCTTGAAGCCACTATGACCGCCATTCGTCAGACCAACAAAGACAAGCAAAATCTATTTAGAGTCTTGCAAGCATCACGCTGGCAGACGCTGATTTACTTAAAAATACCCGAAGGCATTCCCGGCATTATGAGCGGCTTTCGGGTGGCGGTTATTTTAGCTTTAGTCGGTGCGGTGGTGGGTGAGTTTATCGGCGCGAATAAAGGCTTAGGTGCACTGATTATCGCCTCGCAAGGCATGATGGATACGCCGTTAATGTTTGCTGTGTTAATTTTACTGACTGCTTTTGGCATGCTGCTGTATGGCGTGGTCAATTTGGTTGAAAAACGATTATTAAAAAAATACCTGTACCACGGGGAAAAAGATGATGAGTAAATTAGCTTCGCTGTTTTTGTTAGCTGTTTTAAGTGTTGCTTTAACTGCCTGCGGCGAAGCTGAAGTCAGTCACACCAGCACGCTGCGCGTGGCCAGCTGGAGCCAGCCAATCACCGAGCAGATCAATTTACTGGTGGATGATAAAGATTTCTTTTCTAAGCACAATATCGCCATTGAATTTATCCCCGGTGCTGGTGGCGGTGATGCGATAAAAAATATTGCCTCGGGTAAAGCCGACATTGCTTTTACTGATCCCGGCTCGTTGTTTGCCGCCTTGGATAAAGGTGAAAAGCTGATTGCCTTATATGATATTTACCCGCACAACGTGTTTAATGTGGTTGCTTTAAAAGACAGCAATATCAGCCGTCCTGAAGATCTAAAAGGCAAAAAAATTGGCGTGTACAGTCTATCCAGTGGCACAAGGCAGAATTTACTGGTGCTGTTAAAGCAGGCGGGATTAAGCGAAGCTGATGTTGAGATTATTGCAACCGGTGTGTTGAATTTTGGCCCTTTAATGCAGGGTCTGGTTGATGCCACAGCGGCCACCGATACCGGTCTGGCAACCGGCAAAGGCAAGGGACTGGCTGCAGTGGATGTGATGCAGGTCAAAGATTACTTCAACTATTCCAGCGATGTTTTTGTTGTGACAGAAGCCACCTATGCGCAGAAAAAAGATCAGCTGCTGGCCTTTTTAGCAGGCTATAAAGATAGCGTGCAGTGGATGCTGGCGAACCCTGAGGAAGCGGCGCAACGCGCTGTTAAGCATGCCATTGATGGTAAGGACCAAGCGCATAATCTAAACATCATAGAGCTGCGCAATGCATCGAGCTTGCCGCTTTCTGGTGATGTTAGCGAGCTGGGCTTGCTGGATTTAGACAACTTACAACGCGCTGCAGATATGTACTATGAGCTGGGCTTGATCAGTCAAAAGCTCGACCTGAGCCAAGCCGTCAATCAAAACCATGTGCTAGCCAAGTGAGCGGGGATGTCGGATTGAATTTAACTGGAAAAATTGCCCTCGTCACAGGCGCCAGCCGTGGTATTGGTGCCGAAATAGCCAAAGGCTTTGCCAAGCAAGGCGCCTTTGTCATTGTTAATTATTTGCAAAACGATACGGCGGCTGATGCGGTGGTCAGTGCGTGTCAATCGCTGGGCGGTGATGCTTGGGCGATTAAAGCCGATGTCAGCCAGCAAGCTGACGTTAATCGAATGATTGGCGAGATACTGTTGGAGTTGGGGCGCATTGATATCGTGGTCAATAACGCCTTTAAAGCCTATTCATTTAATCCTGAACAGCGTGCGCTCGCCTGGGAGTTGCAGTGGGAGGATTACCAAGCACAGCTCGATGGTGCTTTACGCTCAGCGTTTTATGTCACTCAAGCAGTGATGCCAGCGATGAAACAACAAAGCGCAGGCAGCATCGTCAATATCGTCACCAATTTAATTGCTCGGCCCATTGTTCCTTACCTTGACTACACCACAGCAAAAGGCGCGTTGCTCAGTTACAGTCGCAATCTTGCCGCAGAGTTGGGTGCTTTAGGCATTCGGGTCAATTGTGTGGCGCCAGGCTTGGTGTTTCCAACCGATGCGAGCAAGCACACCAAAGAAGACGTTAAAGACTTAATTATCGCGCAAACCCCGCTGGGGCGGCTGGCGCAACCGCAAGATGTGGTGGGTCCTGTGCTGTTTCTAGCATCGAGCTTAGCTGACTTTGTGACGGGACAAACCATCCATGTCGATGGTGGTTTTGTTATGACCTGAGTGCGTTCGGGCGGAGTTACTGGGGGTAGGGTGAATCGACTTACATTCATTGGTTGATGCCACAGTGGCAACGGATACCAGTTTGGCAACACAATAGGCGGTTGCCAGTCTGTATTTAGAGTGCACGATGACTGGCAACCTGCCGAATTTGGATGTAGCTGAGCTGGCGCAATAGCACGCACGTTTTGCTTGGCATGCGTGTTTTATTTTAGTGCTCAGACACTGAGCGAAAGACTCAGTCTAAATTAGTAGATAAAGATCCAGTCACCTGTTTCGCTTTTGTGGAAATAATAGAAGCGTGTGTCTGTTTCTGTGTTGCCCGCGCTGCTTATGGTTCTTGTAACTGCGCAGCGATAAATGCTTTCATCAAAGGCTTCACAGCCTTTAGTAGCAATGCTGTCGAGTGTAGGCATCATTTCTGCGCTAGGGGTGTCAGCACCGGATAGCGTGGCAAGCCAAGCCATTTGTTCAAGCTCTTTTTTAAAGCTTTTATCTACAGCAGCGCGCATAGCTTCATCAGACGGGGTGGCGCTAGAGCTACCGCTGCTTGTACTGGTGCTGGTAGCGACTGGCGCATCATTGTCGCTGTTGTCGCCACAGGCAACTAAGGCTGCGGTAATGCCTAGAATAAGGCCTAGTTTTGCAAATCTATTGATTACTTTCATAGTGTCCCTTGTTTGATATTTAGTTGAGTGATTAAAACACCAAGAGATTGGCTGGATGCTTAGCGCCTTATGCCGTACCGTTACAAAGTTGCGGCGATGCACTTTAAAACAGCGCACCAGCTATGCAGTATAAACGCCATGTTGCTGGCTCTGCGTTGTATGCATGTTTTAGCGAAATCTACACAGGCGTTTTGCTAAAGAGGCAGTATACTCACGTAAGTCACTGCCGTGTTCTGCTGTGGGTCATGAAACCTGCCTAAAAACAGTGAGTTGGTTGGCTAACTGACGGATTGTTTCACGGTGAGCAGGTCAATTTGTTCGGCGTGCGCCACACTTACTTTTGGAAATCATCGTTTATGCCTGTTAGCACTGTTTTGTTGCTCGCCTCTATTGGCGTCTTGTCGTTGTCGTGTCAGTGGTTGGCTTGGCGTGTACGTATGCCCGCTATTGTGTTTTTGTTAGCGGCTGGTATTGCTTGCGGCCCAGTTCTGAATTACCTGAACCCAGAAGAAGTGTTCGGTGATTTATTGTTTCCCATGGTGTCGCTAGCAGTGGCGGTGATTTTATTTGAAGGCAGCCTGACCCTGCGTTTTTCAGAAATCCGTGGGCACGGCGCCATGGTGCGTAATCTGATCCCAGTGGGCTCAATCGTGACCGGTATTATCGGTAGCCTATCAGCGCACTGGATTTTAGATATTTCTTGGCAGATTTCCCTGTTGTTTGGTGCGATTTCTGTGGTGACCGGCCCGACAGTGATCGCGCCGTTGCTGCGCTCGGTACGCCCCAATTCTAAGCTGGCCAATATTCTGCAATGGGAAGGCATCATTATTGATCCGGTCGGCGCGTTGCTGGCGGTGTTGGTGTACGAGGGTATCGTCTCGTGGGGGCAAGGTAATGTCTTTAGCCATTCCATGTATATTTTTAGCACAACCCTTGTCGTCGGCAGCGTGCTGGGCGTTGCTGCGGGCTATTTAAATGGTCAGGTGCTGCGTAAACACTGGATACCGCACTACTTGCACAATGCTGGCACGCTCACTTTTATGCTGGGCGTGTATGCACTGTCGAATGAGATCGCCCACGAGTCTGGCTTGTTAACGGTGACCATCATGGGCATCTGGATGGCCAATATGAAGCAAGTGCCTATTGAGGGGCTTCTGGAGTTTAAGGAATCCTTGAGCGTTCTGCTGATCTCTGCTTTGTTTATTATATTGGCGGCGCGTATCGAGTTTTCAGCCATCGCCGAATTGGGCTGGGGATTGGCGCTGGTCTTGGCTGTTTTGATGCTGGTGGCGCGTCCGCTGAGTATCTTTTTGTCGGCCATTGGTACCAATCTAAACTGGCGTGAGAAGGTGTTTTTAAGCTGGATTGCACCGCGCGGTATTGTTGCGGCGGCAGTTTCTGCACTCTTTGCTTTTCAGTTGGAAAGCAATGGTTTCCCAGGCGGTGAGACTTTAGTGCCCTTGGTGTTTATGCTGATTATCGCCACTGTGATGATCCAAAGCCTGACTGCGCGGCCGTTGGCCAATATGCTGGGCGTGGCGCAAGCGGCAGAGTATGGTTTTTTAATTCTGGGCGCCAATCCAGTGGCGCGTATGATTGCCGCTGAGCTGAACAAACATGAAGTGCCGGTGGTGATGGCGGATACCAACTGGGAGAACATTCGCCAAGCGCGGATGAACAATCTGCAGGTTTACTTTGGTAATCCAGTCTCTGAGCATGCGGCCAATCAACTTGACCTAACTGGGATTGGCAACTTTCTGGTTATTTCACCCTACAAAAGCATGAACTCACTGGCGACCTATCACTTCCTCGACTGGTTTGGTGAGCAAGACAATGTGTTCAGCCTCACAGAAGGTGAGCAAGACCAGCAAGCACGGCATCAGACTGCTGAGAAAATACAGCGCACTCGAGGCCTGTTTAATGGTGTCAGTTACGCCAAATTAGCCAGTATGGTCAGCCAAGGGTATACGATAAGAACCACGCAGCTTAGTGAAGCATTCAGCTATCAGGACTTTCTCGACAGACATCGCAATCAAGCGTTGGTATTGTTTGTATTGGACAACAAAGGCCACATCAGTCCGGTCAGGTCGATGGAAGCGCTCAAGCCAGATGAAGAGAGCGCGCTGATCAGTTTGGTACCGCCCAAAGCGCCGGAAGAGGATAAAGACAGTAAAAGCAGCGACGCAAAAAGCACTGCCAATGTATCCGGCAGCAGTGGCGTTCAATAAGCGTATAGGGCAGCGCTAGTACAGGCTGCCCGAGATATTAGTCCGCTCGGCTTAGAGCAGGTGTTCAGACTGTTGTTGAGTCAGGGGCTTGCTCATCTGGCTTTTGCTCCTGCAGGGCCTGCAATCTGTTTTGCAAAAAGTCGTCGTAGCCTTTCTGTACTAATTCAAAGGTTTTGCCAATCTCAGCTGCGATGGGGCTGCCTTCACCCATGACACCAAGGCCAGTGAGAATTTCAGCCGCTTCGGCATAGCCTTTTTCAAAACCGCCGCGGATGATGCTAACAAAATCGCGCACCGTTTCTTCGGGGTCTTTGTTTGGGTGTTGACGTGCGTAGGCGTCAAAAAAAGCAGTTGACTGCGAGAGGATGCGATCGGCTGTGGCCTCTGGACTGTTGTCTTGGTGCATTGCGGCTTGCAAGGCGTTGGGGCCGAATTCTGGCGCCAGTAGCTCGTTGATATTGTCGATGGCTGTGCGGTACAGCAACGCCATTGAGTTATCACCAGCGCTGATCGAAACATCCAGCGAGGCCTGTAAGATTTTTGCACCAAGCTGAGTACGTTGACCTTCAGGACTGCTCGCAGCTGCCTTACGCGCTTCGTCTAACTCTGAACTTTGCGGCGTAGCCTGAGGGCCAGCTTTCGATACATTACTAGCAGTGCCGGACTGCGTGGGTACGATGGGTGTTGTCATGATTTGACTCCTGATATCCATCCAATCCATTGGCATAAAGAATTGCTTATTACAATCTATATCGGCAGGTGTTGGTAAAAGTAAAGTAATACTTGCCACTAGATGAACACACTCGTATCGGGTTTTCATTAAACTGTCATGTAAGCCGCTTAGTATGCAGTCATCGGATGGCGCAGGCTTCCGTGCTGGTGCAACAGCATCAGTTCAGCTTGATGAATCAATCGGAGATAGATATGACTGCGAAAATGAAAGCACTTGCTACGGCGCTGACGCTATGTACAGCCTTTTCTACGTTTTCTGCTACTGCTGCAGTGGATGCAAAACTGCCTGACTATGAGCGTGCCAGTGGTATTTCTGGGAATCTAACCAGTATTGGCTCAGATACGCTGGCGAATCTGATGACCTTATGGGGGCAAGAATTTAAGAAAAACTACCCGAATGTGAATATCCAAATTCAAGCCGCGGGATCCTCTACTGCGCCACCGGCATTGGCTGAAGGCACCGCGAACATGGGGCCGATGTCGCGGATGATGAAAGACAGCGAAATTCAAGCCTTTGAAGCGCGTCACGGGTACCGCCCCACGCCAGTGCCTGTCGCCATTGATGCGTTGGCCGTGTATGTGCACAAAGATAACCCGATTAAAGGCTTAACTATTGAGCAGGTGGACGCTATTTTCTCGTCTACCCGCCGCTGCGGTACGGGAACCGACGTGACGCGCTGGGGTGAGTTGGGGTTAAGTGATGCGTGGACCGATCGGCCGATTCAGCTCTATGGCCGTAACTCGGTATCTGGCACCTACGGCTACTTTAAAGACAACGCCCTGTGCAAAGGCGACTTTAAAAACAGTGTCAATGAGCAGCCTGGCTCGGCCTCGGTGGTGCAGTCTGTTTCATCGTCGTTAAATGCCATTGGTTACTCAGGGATTGGCTACCGCACCTCATCGGTACGCGCAGTGCCCTTGGCTGCGAAAGAGGGTGGACCCTATATCGAATCGACACCTGAGCAAGCCGCTTCGGGTGACTTCCCGCTGTCACGCTACTTATATGTGTATGTGAATAAGCGTCCTAATCAAGCCTTGACGCCGTTGGATCGTGAGTTTGTAAAGCTGATGTTATCCAAGCAAGGCCAGGAAGTGGTGAATCGCGACGGCTATGTGCCATTGCCAGCGGGCGTGGTTGAGCGTTTGTATAAAGACCTTGATCTCTAAAAGAGCGATTGCTGGGTTGTAGAAAAGGGAGCTTTGGCTCCCTTTTCTGATTTGTCATTTAACTGTCATACAAAAGACTTAAAGTGTTGGCATTGTTTATTGCAAGGGTCAGGCTATGCAGGATATATCGTCGCAATTAGAGCAGGAACTGAACAGCCCGCGCATGCGTACACGGCGTAAATTTCGTGCGCTGAAGGATACTGCGGCGCGGCGTGCGATTGCTGTGGGCGGTTGGAGTGTGATTGTTGCCATTACACTGATTTTCTTTTATCTGTTGTATGAAGTGATGCCGCTGTTTAAAAGCGCCACTATTAAGCACGACAGCAGCTTTGAGCTGCATGAGGCTGCGCGCTCCAGCAATATACTGACCATGTTCACTGAAGAGCAAAATGAAATTGCCGCCTTACTGACCGACAGTGGCCAGCTGCTGTTTGTTGATGCGCAAAATGGCGAGTCTTTGTCAGAACAGCAGTTGCCGCTCGGTGATGCGCAGATCAGCAGCTTTAAAGTTAAAACTCCAGGCAACGACACGCTGCTCTTGGGTTTAAGCAACGGCACCGCGATTGCTGCCAGCACCACCTTTAAAGTGAAGTTTGATGAGAAAGGCCAGCGTTTAGGGGTTGAGCCTAGCGTTACTCAGTTGTTTAGCGGCAAGGCGATCCAGCTTGATCCTCAGCAACGTGCGCTCAACTACATCACTGAGCAAGAATCTCCCGACGGTAAATTACTCGCGGCACTGGTCGATGATGGCCAAGTGGCGATGACCTTATTGCGGAAGAAAACGAATTTTATTACTGGAGAGGTCCAGGAAAGTCTAGAGCCGATTAGCTTCCCCAGTAACACCCTCTATGAGCGTTTACTGATTGCTCCCGATCACCACTACACCTTTGCCTTGCGCGCCAGTGGCCGCTTGGATGTGTATGACAGCCGCAGCTTAAGCAATATCCAGTTGATGCACACCCTGGCTTTGGTTGAGCCTGGGCAGCGTGTGACGCAAATGGTGTTTCAGCTGGCGCAGCAGTCGTTGTTAGTCGGTGATTCGCAAGGGCGCATCACTCAGTTCTTTATGGTGCGTGATGAGCACAATGAACAGCAACTGACCAAGATACGCACCTTAAAGTTGGGTGATGCACCGATTAAAATTCTTGAGGCCGAGCAGCGTCGCAAAGGTTTTGTGGCGATTGATAACACTGGCCGTGTGGGCATCTTTAATACCACCGCAGAAAAAACTGCAATTGATCAGCCGCTGTTAAACAATGAGCCACTGCTTGCCACATTAGCGCCACGCGCCTCGATGTTGTTAGTGCAGGATGCGCAGGGTGTTTTTCAGCGCTATGCCATCGACAATCCACACCCAGAAACTTCCATGAAGTCACTGTGGGGCAAGGTTTGGTACGAAGGCTATAGCGAGCCGCAATACACTTGGCAGTCATCTTCTGCGTCCAATGAGTTTGAACCCAAGTTCAGCCTGACACCGCTGGCCTTTGGCACACTCAAAGCCGCATTTTATGCCATGTTGCTGTCAGTGCCGTTGGCTGTGTGTGGCGCGATGTACACCGCCTATTTTATGGCCCCAGCCGTGCGTCGCAAAATCAAGCCAGTGATTGAGCTGATGGAAGCGCTGCCAACCGTTATTTTGGGCTTCTTTGCCGGTTTGTTCTTGGCACCCTTTATGGAATCCCATTTACCTGGGGTATTTGCGGTACTGCTGATTTTGCCGCTGGGTATTATCACCTTTGCTTTTGCTTGGGCGCAGCTGCCAAGACCTGTCCGCGACTTCATCCCCGAAGGCTGGCACGTGGTGATCTTAATCCCGCTGGTTATTTTCTTGTCCTGGGTGTCGTTCAGCTTAAGCCAGCCGATGGAGTTGTTATTTTTCCAAGGGGATATGCGCAACTGGCTCAGTAATGATCTAGGGATTAATTTTGATCAGCGTAATGCCATGGTGGTGGGCTTTGCCATGGGTTTTGCGGTGATTCCAACGATTTATTCGATTGCTGAAGATGCTTTATTTGGTGTGCCAAAATCATTGAGTCATGGCTCGTTAGCCCTGGGCGCGACGCCTTGGCAAACCTTGGTGAAAGTGGTACTGCCAACGGCCAGCCCCGGTATTTTCTCTGCGGTGATGATCGGTATGGGGCGCGCTGTGGGCGAGACCATGATTGTTTTGATGGCCACTGGTAATACGCCAATCATGAACGCCAATATTTTCGAAGGCATGCGCACGCTGGCGGCCAATATTGCCGTGGAAATGGGCGAGTCAGCGCTGGGTAGCAGCCATTACCGTATTTTATTCCTGGCAGCCTTGGTGCTGTTCTTATTTACCTTCGTGGTCAACACCTTGGCGGATTTGGTGCGACAACGACTGCGTAAAAAATACAGCACGCTTTAATTCGGCATCTTTGCATGCAGTATTTTTCAATACAGCATTTTGAATACAAAAGTGATACAGCTTTAGGAGCTTAGGCGATGCGCGTTTCACTAAGAAAATGGTTTGCCAGTGGTAGTCCTTGGGTGTGGCTCAATGCAGGTGCTGTTGCGATCAGTGTGGTGCTGGTATTGGGTTTGCTTGGAGTGATTGCCTCACGTGGCTTGGTGCATTTTTGGCCGGCCAGCTTGCAAGAGTACCAATTCAGCGATAACCAAGGCGCGCAGATGGCCGTGCTGGGTGAGCGCGTACAGCGCGAGCAAGTCACCGCCGAGCAGATTCGCAACTCAGGCTTAGAGGTGCCTGAAGGGATTGAAATTCTTGACCGCCAACTGATTAAGGTGGGTAACCGCGATCTGTATGGTTCGGATTTTCGCTGGGTGTTGGAGCGTCAGCTCAGTGAGTTAAGCTACCCTGAAAACGCGGTGACCATTGAGCGCCGTGAGTGGGGTAATTTCTACGGCTATATTGTAGGCGTTAAAGAAAACGGCGAGCTGATTGCCCAGCAAGAGCCCACTGAAAACACACTTTGGGACGAGGTTAAGACACGCACCGAGCGCGCCACGGCCATTTACAAGCATATTCAAAATCTAGAAGGCGGTGATATTGCTTCGGTCAACTATGCGCTGGAGAAGCTGCGTATTGAAGAGCGCAGCCTAGAGCTGAAAGGATTAGACACGCCGCAGAATCTGGCTGAGTTGCAGGCTGAAAAGGCCGCTTTACAAGCTGAGTATGCCGGTTTAGAAAAAGAATTAATGGCGCTGTACACACCTTTTCAGCGCGACGCTGTGCTGATTGTCAGCGCTGATGGTCAGCAAAAAGAGGTGAATTTCAGCGAGATCGTGCGCCTGTATCAGCCGAACGCGCTGAGCTTATGGCAGAAAATCCAGCACTACGTGATGAAACTGGTTGAGTTTGTCTCAGATGATCCGCGTGAGGCCAATACCGAGGGTGGTATTTTTCCAGCAATTTTCGGCACCGTCTTGATGGTGATGATTATGTCACTGATCGTCACTCCATTTGGCGTGGTGGCGGCGGTGTATTTGCGTGAGTACGCCAGCCAAGGCTTTGTCACCCGCACTATTCGTATTGCGGTGAACAACCTCGCTGGCGTGCCATCCATTGTTTACGGTGTGTTTGGCCTCGGCTTTTTTGTCTACTTTATTGGTGGCAATTTAGATGAGCTGTTTTATGCGCCTGCCTTGCCTGCGCCGACCTTTGGTACGCCGGGCTTACTCTGGGCCTCGCTAACCTTGGCGTTATTGACCTTGCCGGTGGTAATTGTTGCTACCGAAGAGGGCTTGTCACGGATTCCACGCTCGGTACGTGAAGGCTCGCTGGCGCTGGGCGCGACTAAGTTTGAGACGCTGATGCGCGTGGTGATTCCCATGGCCAGCCCGGCGATGATGACCGGTGTAATTCTTGCCGTGGCGCGCGCCGCTGGAGAAGTTGCGCCGCTGATGTTGGTGGGTGTGGTTAAGCTGGCGCCAAATTTACCGCTGGATATGAATGCGCCGTTCTTGCACTTGGAGCGCAAATTTATGCACTTGGGCTTTCATATTTATGATGTGGGTTTTCAAAGCCCTAACGTCGAAGCGGCGCGTCCGCTGGTGTATGCCACCGCGTTGATGTTGGTGGTGGTGATTGCGGTGCTTAACCTGACCGCTATTGCGATCCGTAACCGCCTGCGGGAGAAGTACCGTGCACTGGATATGTAAGGAATACCTGCGTTGTCAGAGCGTTGTTAAACCGATTCTGACGTATTCGCCAATAGTATTCAGAGCTTGATTCTGAGCTTAGGTAATTGATGATTTCTTTCGATTTTAAAACGTTTTATTAAAAGGCAGCAATCATGACTTCAATAGCAGCGACACATGCGATGAAATTCAGCGCGCTGGGACGACCGGTGCAACAATTAAGCTTGGCCGATGAAACGCCCTGTATTGAGGTGAAAGACATGCACCTTTACTACGGCGCAACCGAGGCGCTGAAAGGCATCAGCATGCAAATCCCAAAAAAGCGCATTACTGCCTTTATTGGCCCGTCGGGCTGTGGTAAATCGACCTTACTGCGCTCCTTTAATCGTATGAATGATTTGGTTGATGGCGTGCGCATTGAAGGCAAAGTGACCATTGATGGCCATGATATTTACGACAAAGGTGTGGATGTGGCCGACTTGCGCCGCCGCGTTGGCATGGTGTTTCAAAAGCCCAACCCATTCCCCAAAACGATTTATGAAAACGTCGCCTACGGTTTGCGTATCCAAGGCATTAAAAATAAGCGTTTGCTCGATGAAACTGTGGAGTGGGCGCTGCGCTCTGCGGCTTTGTGGGATGAAACTAAAGACCGTTTGCATGAATCAGCCTTGGGTATGTCCGGTGGTCAGCAGCAGCGTTTGGTGATTGCCCGCACCATTGCGGTCAAACCTGAAGTATTGCTGCTGGATGAGCCAGCCTCGGCGCTGGACCCAATATCCACTTTGAAAATCGAAGAGTTGATTAACGATCTTAAAGACCGTTTTACCATTGTCATTGTCACTCACAATATGCAGCAAGCGGCACGGGTGTCTGACTACACTGCGTTTATGTATTTGGGCCAACTGCTGGAGTTTGATAGCACCGATACGCTGTTCACCAATCCCGCCAGCAAGCAAACCGAAGACTACATTACCGGGCGCTATGGCTAGTGCTAGCAAGCTATAGGTCGCCCCTGCTGGGGGATATTGATCGGCGTGCAAGGCAGCATTGTTGATCTTAAAAGATCGACCTACAGAGCATATTTACGCA
The DNA here is from genome assembly GCF_008807395.1 of Pseudomonas sp. C27(2019). Classification (GTDB taxonomy): domain Bacteria; phylum Pseudomonadota; class Gammaproteobacteria; order Pseudomonadales; family Pseudomonadaceae; genus Denitrificimonas. Next base: position 1,712,319 of record NZ_CP043320.1, on the reverse strand, counting down.
TCAATCGTAATTAAGCTGTAAAAACAAGTGTCTAAAATAAAAGCTGCGGGCGTGTCCCGCTCCTACACATCCATAGATGGGCAGGTGATATGAAAATTAATCAAGAAAGCCACAGCACACATATTTCGCAGAAATTTAATGATGAGCTTGAAGAAATCCGTAGCCAATTACTGGAAATGGGCGGCATGGTTGAGCAGCAAGTCAAAGATGCGGTGCAGTCGCTGCTCGATGGCGACACGGCCTTAGCCACGCAAGTGCGCGTCAAAGACCATCAGGTCAATTTACTGCAATTAGAAATTGATGAATATTGCACACAAATCCTAGCGCGCCGCCAGCCGGCTGCTTCAGATTTACGCTTGGTGTTGGCGGTGATTCGTGCCACTGCAGATTTGGAGCGCATCGGTGATGAGGCCAGTAAAGTCGCACGTGCCACGTTGAAACTGGCAGAAGAGGGCGCATCACCGCGTGGTTATATTGAGGTGCGTCACTTAGGTAACCATGTGCGCCAGATGGTGCAAGATGCCCTGAATGCCTTTGCTCGCTTTGATAGCACACAGGCACTGGCAGTGTTGCGCGAAGATGAAAATGTTGATTTAGAGTACCGCTCAGCCACGCGTGCGCTGATCACTTTTATGATGGAAGATCCGCGTGCCATTTCACAAGTGATGAACATTATGTGGGCGTTGCGCTCCTTGGAGCGGGTGGGTGACCACGCCAGTAATCTAGCGGAATATGTGATTTATTTGGTTGAGGGTCATGACGTGCGCTATGCCGAGATCGAGCAAATCGAAGCGGCTATTGCGCAGCGTAGACAAACTGTTCAGCCTGCAGAGTAAATGGGGTTTGGTTCTAAGCCGCTTAGACGAACAGGCGGCTTATGCTGCGTTACGTTGTAAGGTTTGCGCCAGCGGAAAATAACAGGTGAAACAGCTGCCACGCGCACTGCTGCTGATATGCAAACGGCCTTGGTGGCGTAGCATCACATGTTTGACGATGGCTAAGCCCAATCCGGTGCCGCCAGTTTGGCTGGAACGGCTATCATCCACACGGTAAAAGCGCTGCGTGAGAAACTTGAGGTGTTGGCTGTCAATTCCTGGGCCATTATCTTTAACCTCAAGGTAAGCGCCATCCTGATTGTGATACCAGTGCAGCTCAATCGTACTGCCCGGCGGCGTGTACTGCACTGCGTTAAACACTAGATTGGAAAAGGCACTGCGCACCTCATTCACGCAGCCGCGTACATACAGTTGCTCGTCGGTATCTAAAATAATCTGATGGTGTTCTGATAACGCCAGTGCATCCAGACGAATAGCGGCTAATAGCTCAGCGACGTTGATTGGCGCCGCTTCAACTTTAAATTCACTGGTTTCTAAACGCGAGAGGGTGAGCAGCTCGCTTACCAAGTGCTCCATACGCGCAGATTGCTCGCTCATTAAAGTTAAGCCGCGCTGCCAGTGGCTGGGTAATTGTTCGGCATGATCACTGAAGGTTTCTAAGTAGCCTGATAGCACAGTCAAAGGCGTGCGCAGCTCGTGCGAAACATTGGCCACAAAGTCTTGGCGCATACGCTCTAAACGTTGCATTTTGGTGCAGTCACGCACCAGCAGCAGGCGCTCGTTTTTACCGAACAGGGTGATTTGATACTCAAGCAGGTGCTCTTCAGTGATATGTGAAGGCAAGACCAGCGGTTCGAGGTACTGCTGACTTTCGTAGTAGTCAACAAATTGCGGGTGGCGCAGCAGGTAGGTAATCGGCTGGCCGCGATCGCTGGCAGCAGATAAGCCCAGCATTTTTTCCGCGGCATGATTCCACCACTCTAAATCACCGTTGTGATCAATCATCACCACGCCATCGCGCAGTGCTTGGCTGGAGTCTTGAATGCGCTCGAGCAGTTGTGAGAGCTGTTGTTGATCGGCTTTTTGACGGCGTTGATAATGGTAAATGCCATCAAATACTTCGCCCCACAGTGTGTTTGCTTCAGGTGGCACGTCATTGGGCTGTTGCAGCCAGCGTGCTAAGCGTTGTAATTGCCAGAGGTGTTGGCCAAGTAGCAGCGCTAAAACAGCGGCTGCGCCCAGTGCAGACTGATTCCAGAAAGAGCCAAGCAGCGCGCCGAGCACAGTAAAAACAATGAGGCGCAGTAACTCTTTGCGTAATAAGCGCTTCATGAATAATAAACCATCAACTGTTTACACCTTGGTTGAGAAGCGGTAACCGGTACCCCGCACAGTTTGCACCAAATGCCGGTGCTTTGCCCCTAAAGTAAGGCGCAATCGGCGAATATGTACATCAACAGTGCGTTCTTCAACATAGACATTGCCGCCCCAGACCTGATCGAGTAATTGGCTGCGGCTATAAGCACGCTCAGGGTTGGACATAAAAAACTGCAGTAAGCGAAACTCAGTCGGGCCAATCTCGAGAGGGCTGCCATCTGAGCTGACACGCTGGCTGCTGGGGTCTAAACACAAGCCTTCAACCTCTATTGACTCGTCAATACCGGCAGTCGCGGTGCGGCGCAGCACAGCTTTTAAACGTGCAATCAGTTCGCGTGGGGAGAAGGGTTTGGTGATGTAGTCATCGGCGCCTGCTTCAAGCCCCTGTATTTTATTGTCTTCTTCACCGCGTGCAGTGAGCATAATAATCGGGATTTTCGCAGTCATCGGCTCACGTTTTAAACGGCGCGCAAGCTCAATGCCGCTCACGTCTGGCATCATCCAGTCGAGCAGAACAATATCAGGCTGATGATCAACAATTAAGGCATGTGCAGTCTGCGCATTGTGCGCTTCTAAGCAGTGGTAACCGGCCATTTGCAAAGCGACTGCAATCATCTCCCGTATCGGGGCTTCATCATCCACGATGAGTACAGTTTTATCAGTCATGCATGAGTCCTATCGTCGATTGGAAATATGTCATGGCCATTACACCCTGCGAAAATGACACTATGATGACAAACTCGTCTTTTTGCAGCGCAGGCGATTCACCTGCAGCTCAGCACGCAACAAAACCACAGCGTTTGCTGCAAGGACAGTGTCACGGATACGATTAAAAAGTACAGCTAAAAAAGCCTGAAAACTGAGCAATAGCAGGCAGGGCACAGGCTAAGCATTTAACTCTTGTAGGCAAGCTGTCTGTGCTCCACCGATTTTTGTAACGTTTCCCCAAGCCTTAGCTATCAAGTGATGGCTCGTGTGACCATTTAATTTGAAATTCAATTTCTTCGCCTGATTCGTCGCGCTCATGCTCAATGCTGTAGTGCGCTCGAACAGGCACATAAATGCGCTCATTGGCTATCTGAATCTCAAATGGCTTAGCGTTTTCCAGTGTGTCAGCTAAGCGCCGTAGTTTTGCGACAAATTCAGCCGTTGAGTAAATCTTTTCGATATCGCGTTCTTGTTTCATGTGAGTGCCTTTCAATAAGAGTCGTTGTTTTAGTGCTCAATGCAAGGTTTATACAGGTGAGAGCAGCGCTAAGAGAAGCATTAAGCCTACATTTTATTGTCTAGCATAAGCACTGTGGTGGTAAGGCGCACTATGTTTGGATGCGTTAAATAAAACTTCAACAGAGGGTCTACTCAGACAAAAGTCTTTGGTCTCTTTACTTTATTGAACCGAATAGCATTGTGCGTGCCCAATGAAGGATAGTTTATTTTAGAGTATATTTTTAATGCCTGTTATTAAGCCTTTTTACCGCTATATCAACACCACTCAAGCAAAGCTGAAACTGTTGGCTGGTGCGCTTGCAGTTGCAGCTTTAGGTTTTTCCACAAGTCATTTTTTGGCAGACCCAAAACCGGTGGATTTGTCAAAAAGCCCATTCGCCTTAACCAATCATATGCTGGCTGAGTGGCACAGTGGTGACTTAATTGTTTTCGTGCGGCATCTGGAGCGTTGCAGTCGTGTTGACGCTGCCTGCATGGAAGATGAGCCAACAGGCATTACTCAACGCTCCAGTGCAACGGGGCTTGAGATGCGTGCGCAGTTTGAGGGGTTAGGATTGGGCATAACAGATGTCTACAGCAGCCCCTTAACGCGCACCAGTCAAACCAGTGCGTTATTGTTTGCTGAGCCAACCGCCAATAAAGATTTTTTATATCAATGCAAAGAGAGCTTTCTAGAGGATGCCTTGGCCAAGAAAATTCCGGGACGCAACCTTGTTCTTGTCACCCATAGCAGCTGTATGGATGAGGTGAACGAAACCCTGGCCTACTCTGAAATTGACTATGAGTACGGTGCCGCGATTTTCTTGAATGTAGAAAGTGCGACTGAGCATGATATTTTAGGCTTTGTTGATGCCGATGACTGGTCAAAAACCTTAGAACCCAGAGCTTAACCGCAGACTACCTTGGCTAGCGATCACGACTGAATACGCAGGTCACAGGTATAAAAAAGCCTCAAGGCACGCTGTGCGCTTGAGGCTTTTTGCGTTATGACGTTTAAGTCATAGCAGATGACGCTTAGTAGCGGGCGTCTTTAGGTTTTTTGCCGGTTGGCCAGTCATTTACCTTGCCAGGGAAGTCAGGACGAGGTTTATGGGCAAAAAACTCTGCCACATCAACCGCATCTTGATCACTGAGCACGTTACCGTGGCCCCACAGGCCTTTGGTTTGAATACCCATCGGCATATTGTACTTAACAAAAGCAGCTGCTTTGTAAGTACGCGCCATGCCGGCACCAATATTAAAGGACTCATCACCCCACAGTGGCGGGAAGACGATATCGCCACGGCTGTCCTTTATGCCTTCACCATTATCGCCATGGCAGGTGGCGCACTGGGCGTAGTAGATTTTCTCACCACGTACAGTGTCAGCAACCAATGAGGTATCAATGGAACCGGCGTTTTGGATATCAACTTTTTGATCTTTTGGTACGTTTTGCGACAGCCATTCCATATAGGCAATCATCGCCAGCATTTCTTCTGAATCACGATCCACCGGCTTACCGTTCATCGAGCGCTGGAAACAACCATTAATCCGGCCAACTAAATCAACCTCGGTACCTGAGCGCGGCATCACTCGCGGGTAGGTATTGAAGCTGTTGATATAGGGGTCGCCGAGTGGAATTTTACCTTGGGAAATGTGGCAGCTATTACAGTTCATCTGCGCACCAACATGATCTGGCATCAGGCGCTTGGTTTCGTTGAGCAGGCGCTTGCCATAGAAAATCTGATCAGCATTAGGCTCCTTCAAGATGGATGTATCTTGCGGGAGGATATAGGTGCCGATATCTTTGTTGGCATCGTCGGTGGTTACCAAGTCGAACTCAGTAGCTTGGCGGTCGATAGGTTTAGGTGAGTCGCAGCCGCTGATAGTGAAGGCACATACAGCGAGCGTAAGTGCCGTTAGCGAGGTGCGTAGAACGCTAGGACGAGCAACGTCGGGCAGTGTGTGTAGTGATTTATTCACGGTTGGCTCCTTCTGTTGCAGAGATGCTCAGGTCAGGCGCAAAGTCTGTTCCAGTTTTTGGTTTTTTGCTGAGGAAATGGCGCATTTGCACCACATCATCCACATCCACAGTGCTGCCTTGGTTGGTCCAGCTGTTGCGGATATAGTTAACCACTTCAGCCACATCGGCATCACTGAGGTTAATAAACTCAGGCATGGTGAACGCCATACGATCATGCGGGGTTTCCGGCATGCGACCACCGCTGAGGGTGATCTGTAACACAGAGTCAGCATCGCGCGAGTAGACGGCACTGTTGCCTTCGAGTGCTGGGAAAATACGCGGTACACCTTTGCCGTCAGCACGGTGGCAGACTTGGCAGTATTCAGCGTATAAAATTGAGCCGCGTGAATCATAGACGCCATCCATCAGTTTCTGCGTGGTGACGTCTTGTTTGGCTGCGACTGTAACCGGCTCGCCAGGTTTTGGGCTGAGCGTTTTCAAATAGGCTGACATGGCATAAAGATCGTCGTCAGTCATATATTGGGTGCTGTGCTCAACAACTTCGGCCATGGCACCAAAGGCTGCGGTGATATCAGTACGGCCGGTTTTAAAGAAATCAACCAGCTCGTCAGTGCTCCAGATCGCGAGACCATCATGCTCACCGCGTAGGCTTTTTGCGCGCCAGCCATCGATCACTGCGCCACTTAAAAACTCTTCAGAGTCAGCATTCGACAATGCGATTTCTTGGAAGCCTATGCCGCGTTCAGTATGGCAAGAGCCGCAGTGTCCAGGGCCTTCGATCAAATACTGACCGCGCGCCAGTACGGCATCATCGGTTTCGGCAACAAACTCACGCTTAGGGGCAAATATGGCTTGCCAGTACGCCAGCGGCCAGCGCCAATTCAAAACAGGTGGCATTTCGCTTGCGCGGTTGGGTTGGTGAACGGGTTTAACGCCCGACATAAAGAAGGCGTACATCGCTGCTACATCTTCATCCGGCATGATTTGGTAGGACGGATAAGGCATCGCAGGATAGAGCGCGCTATTGTCCTTGCGTACGCCATGCTTGGTGGCGTTATTGAAATCGTCAAATGTATAGTTACCAATACCGGTTTCTTTATCCGGGGTGATATTGGTTGAGTAGATTGCGCCGAGCGGGGTCAGCATGGGTAGACCACCGGCATAGGCTTCGCCACCGAGTACTGAGTGACAAGCAACACAGTCAGCTGTGCGTGCAATATATTCGCCTTTTTTGATTAGCGCAGGATCGTTAATATCGACTTCTATCGCACTGCTTGTAGTGCGTAGGCTAGGCAATGCTTGCGCTAAACTAAACGCTAATGCCAGCCCCCCTACACCTGCGATTATTATAGCTAATGGCCACTTTTTCATGAGCCGCACTCCATCAGGCAAGCTACTTGCCTGTATTAATGATTAGGGTCGGCACTTAATGTGTAAGTGCCATCATTTTATTGAGCTTGGTGCAGTGAGCTGCTCATATTGTTTGTTACATACTGTAACGATGCGAAGAGATAATTAACATTAATCAAGAATGAAATGGGATGTATCGGTGCGGCGGGTCAATACTTCATGTAATGAGAGTTGCTTTAATGGCAGCACTGTGTGCAAGAAATACCGCATACAGTATCAGTTAGAGTGCTTAACGCATGTTAAGCAGTAGGGTGCGGTGAGCGTTGCGAGGACGTGTGCACAAGCCCAGCTGATAAATATGTGCAAGGGCTTGTGGTTGCAGTAGATAGGCTTACGGATTAGGGTATATTTTAACCGCGGGTGTTGCCTGTAAGTCACCTTCGACGGCAATCAGTTGCTTGCCTTGGGCACGCATAATAAAGCCAATTGCGCGCGTGTTAACTTTTTTGCTTACCACCAGTTCAAGTAAATCGCCACGAATTAAGGCGTTTTTTAGCTGTGCCTGTTTACCATCAATCCAGGCTTTGCCTGTCAACTGTTGATACTTTTGTTTGAGTTCAACCCGGTAGGTTTCACCGGTTGTTGTTTGCCATTCCCAAGTGCCTGCAACTTTTGCTGGTACGATCCATTTGTAAATATTGATGCTGCCACAGTTTTCGCGTCGATCGGGCTTCCAGTCACCCATATCAAATGCATGCGAGACGATGCGTGTGCCGGGGCGCAGTTCGTCAAGCAGACGCGGCCTGAGTTGTACGTTGACTAAGTCGAGTAGGTACAGAGTGACGACTGTTGCTTGGCTAAAATCCACTTCGAGCAAGTCACCTTCATAAAAATGCACCATATGCTCAACGCCAGTGTGCCCAGCGTATTCAATGGCTTCGGTGATGCGCATCGGGTCTATATCAATCCCGACACCGTGGGTATTGCGCTCTAAGGCGGCGGCAACAACGATGCGACCATCGCCACAGCCCAGGTCGTAGAGCACGTCTTGGCTGCTGACCTCTGCTAAATCGAGCATGGCATGCACTATTTTTTCATCGGTGGGCACATAGGGCACATCTAAAATAACATCGGGCTCATCGAATCTGTCACCCTCAAAGTTGAGGTCTCTAAAATCAGAGTCAGACAAGGAGTCGTCATCAAAGTCGTAGCCTAGATCCCTAAGCTCATCGATCAACTCGTCCTCATGATCAAAGGCTAAATCTTCGTACAATGCATTCACCTAAAAATTAGAAATTGTAGTTTATGCGCACATGTGGCTTTTAAACTTTAATACTTAGCTTAGCGACATAGTAGCTCGCTAGGCTGTATTAAACGCTATAGCAGCGAGAACATACAGCCTAGCAGTGTTTGATCATAAAATATGTGAGTGAGGTGTTGTTTTTTAGCTGTGTTGTTGACTCAGTGCTGCATTATTCAGGGCTTCATGCGGGGCTGCAGTTTTTTTGCTTAACTGAACTGTGAATGCAAATGCGGTTGTTTTTAAGCGGTTTTGAACCTGTGGCATCGGCTCATCACTTTACCCAAGGCAGGTCAGACCATTGCGTGGTATAGGCCGGTGACAGGTGCTCACGCTTCATGGTCCAGCTGTTGTTGACGCCTTGGCTGGCTAAAAACACATTGCCCAGTCCTTTGCGCTGAATCTCGTCGAGCACGCTCATCAATTGGCGGCTGTGTGGCCGTGGACTAACTTCATCAAACAGCTCAGCTTGGCAAGTGTTCTCGTGGTAAAAGTCGGATAGCATGACGCTGGCTTTGCTGTAACGGTAGCCGTCACGCCAGATGCGTTTGAGCAGTTGCTGAGCGAGCGCGTTCAGGTCACGAGTGTCGCTACTGGGGGCCATGAGTGCGCCTGTTGCGCTGTTGGTGTAATTGTTGTGTTCGGCTTTAAAGCGGCTGGTATGAATTGTCAGCGTCAGCATTTTAGCCTGTTGTTTCTCGCTTCGCAGCTTTTCAGCTGCGCGTGACGTGTATTGCGTAACAGCTTCGTGCATCTGCTCAAGGGTCGTGATGCTGTGAGCAAATGAGCGGCTGCAGACAATTTGTTGTTTAGTGGCTGCAACCTCTTCGAGTTCAATGCATGACTCGCCATTAAGCTCAAGCACGGTTCTTTCCAGCACCACTGAAAACTGCTGGCGGATATTTTTTGCTGAGCTGTTGGCAAGCTCAAGTGCGTTATAGATGCCCAGTTTATTCAGGCGTTTACTGTTGCTGTGGCCAACGCCCCAGATATCACTGACGGGGGTGAGGGCGAGCAGTTTTTGCTGTCTTTGGCGCTGGGTAAGATCCACCACTCCCGCGGTGGCTGGGTATTTTTTAGCGGCATGATTGGCCAGCTTGGCTAAAGTTTTAGTGGGTGCTATACCGACGCAGACGCTAAGGCCAATCCGCTGTGCGATGGTGTTTTTAATCTGTGTGCCGAAGGCTTGCAGCGGCAGCAGTGAGTGCATGCCGCTTAAATCTAAAAAGGCTTCATCAATTGAGTAGACCTCGACGCGCGGTGCTAAGTCTTGCAGAGTGCGCATCACACGACTGCTCAGGTCAGCATACAAAGCATAATTGGATGAGAAGGTTTGAATGCCGTACTGCTGGATTTGCTCTTGAATCTGAAACAGCGGCACCGCCATTTTGATGCCCAGCGCTTTCGCTTCTTTAGAGCGCGCAACCACACAGCCATCGTTATTGGAGAGGACAACGATGGGTGTGTTTTTAAGGTCGGGGCGGAACAACTTTTCGCAGCTGGCATAAAAGTTATTGCAATCGACTAAAGCAAAGGTGTGACTCATGTTTTTAAAACAGGTTTGCGCCGCATACTGCGGATGACATGGGTTACCACACCGAAAATATCCAGTTCTGAGGCTTCAGAGACTTCTATCGGCTGATACAGCCTGTTGCGTGGTATTAAACGTACGCGCGGCTTAAGCTCTAGCTCTTTAACCGTCAGCTCCCCATAAATGCTGGCAATCACAATATCACCGTGTTCAGCCTGCAGTGAACGGTCAACCACCAAAATATCTTTGGGGTGAATGCTCGCTTCAAGCATGGAGTCGCCGGCCACGCGCACAAAAAATGTGGCAGCGGGGTGCTTGATGCATAGCGTGTTTAGATCCAGGGTTTGCTCAATATAGTCCTGAGCGGGGGATGGGAAGCCTGCTGATACGCTGTCTAAAAATAGCGGTATGCGCAGCGGGTTATTCTTGATGTGTGCTGTATCGCAGCTGCTGGCAATCAGTGAAACAGGCATAGAAACCTCATAGAAACAAAATAGCTGTATAGGTGTACAGTATCTGATTTTATGCGTGTTTCTACAAGAGGCAATCGTGCCCGTGGGCTGATGCCTTACATTGGTGTAATAGGGCAGCTAGCGCATTTTATATTGGCTGGGGCAGTACCCGCGGCTGATGTCAGGGTGGCGCAGCTTCATGTGTTTGGTTTTGCGGCCGCTGACGCGCGCACGCCAGAGACGAAAAGATGAGGCTTTTAGTTCGCGTCGCATCAATTCAATCAGTGCGCCTTCATTTAAGCCATACAGGTGTTGTATGGCTTCAAAAGGGGTGCGGTCTTCCCATGCCATTTCGATAATGCGTGATAAGTTGGCTGTATCAAACGGGATCATGCGTTGTTGACCCCTGCGGCTTGGCTGATAAATTGATCGCCCATTAAACCGGCATCTATATGGCCGACTTTTACGTAAATCAGCGCACCGTCCTCTAAGGTGAAAGGTGCATGGCTGCTGTATCTCGGGTTGCGTAACCAGCTGCCGGTAGGGTACTCGCCGTGTTCATCACAAAATAGGCCTTCGAGCACCAATATCTCTTCACCGCCGGCGTGAATATGGCGGCTAAATACTGTGTTGGGCGCCCAACGTACCAGGGCTGTATTGACGCCGTTGTGCTCATGCAGCGGCAATACAGATAAGCCATCAACTAAGCCTGGGTGCCACTGTGCGTGCTGGGTGTTTAAAACCAATTGGCTTGTATCGTCTTCGGCAAACTGCCAGAGCTTGACCAGGAGAGTGCAGCCATCAGCCGAAAAGGGCTGATGTGACGTACCTGGCGGATTGCGCAGGTAGGTACCGGCTGGGTAGTCACCGTGCTCGTCAGAAAACACCCCATCTAGGACCAAGATTTCTTCGCCGCCATCATGGGTATGTGCGCTATAACCGCTACCAGCAGCATAGCGCACAATACTGGTGGCGCGTGCGACTTCATCGCCGGCACGTTCCAGCATCATGCGGCTCACTCCAGCTAAGGGTGAATCAACAAACTGATACTGCTCAGGGCGAATGACAACGCGTTGGCTGAAGTCGCTGTGTAACTGCATGCGTACTGACTCTTAAATAAAGTGGTTAAAGCACAGTTTATTGCCGTCACTGTCTTTGACATAGGCGCCATAAAAGACATTGGTAATACGCTCGCCCGGCGCGCCATCGCAGGTCGCACCTAAGGCGATAGCTTTGTTATACAGTGCATCCACGCCTTCTGTACTGCCAGGCGCAAAAGCTACCATGCTGCCATTGCCGGTCGAGGCTGGCTCTTGGTTAAAAGGAATACAAACGGCTAACATCGGTGCTGCCATGCTTTTGCCAATAAAGCTGATGCGGGTATTGTCGAACAGGATTTTAGCGCCTAAGTCGGCTAATAATTCGCTATAAAATGTTTTTGCGGCAGCTAGATCGCTGACACCTAAAGTCACATAACTGATCATAAGTTGAATTCCTACTAAAGTGAGTCAATGTTATACAAGTGCTATGCGAATACTATACGCAAGTTGTGTTTTGTGCTGCATTATTTTAAAACGCACTCGCATAGCCAATAAATATATTGTCACGGATTGTAGATGACGGCTGCCCTTACTGAATTGCCTGCGGCAGTGCAATCGGAATTAAAATTTCATTGCGCCTTAAAAACCACGGTTTAAATGGTGGGTCATAGCGGGCCCAAACCGCCTCACCTGTTACAGTAAAGCCTTTGCCTTGGATCCAAGCATCTAAACGGTCTTTATGGCTTGCATAGTTTTTTTCGCTCCAAGTGCCTGAGTAACGCAGTGCTGCCATGTGACGAGTAGGCACTTGGCGCAATACGATTTCTGGGTCTTTAGGTACAGGTAGGGTTTCTATTGAAGAGGCGGCTGGCATCATAAAACTTACCGCCCAGCTGTCGCCGCTCTGCTGCTGAGCAACGGGCGACGTCATTTTAATTTTTTCGCTTTGCGGTTCTTGTGTCACGGGCGCAGTCATTTCGATGCTCTGGCGTGAGCTATTGTTACCCGAAATATATTTGAACAAGCGGCCAAATGCTTTACTGCCAGCACCATCAAATTCACCTTTGATGATGATCTCAGCAAGAATATGCGGTTGGTAAGTGCGCACCTCAAAATCATCTTCTGTGAGTACCACCGTGTATTCAGCTTCTTCGGTTGCCATAACGTTTGCAATTCCAAAAATGGTTATGAAAAAAATATAAAGCATGTGCCTTAAGTGTGACATCAGAGCCCTCCTTGAAGGTGTGTAAAGGTTAGTTCGTCAGTACCAATGCGCAGGCTCTGACTGGTTGCGGTTGTGCTAGCCCAGAATACATATAAAACTGCCGACTTGAGTGGTTTCTATGAAAAGTCATGATCTATAGTGGTTGACGAGTGATAAAAAATACAGCGACTTATAACAGCAACAGCGTTAGTTTTATGCAAGTACAGCGGGTATGCACAAAGACGTTAGCGTGCACTTGATGCTGGATAAATAAATGATAAGGACAATAAAATGAAGTTTAATTCAGTGGTGATTGTTGAGGGTGTGCGCACTGCGATTGGTAGTTTTGGCGGCAGTTTATCGGCTTTAAGTCCCGCAGCAATGGGCACAGCTACCGCCCAAGAAGTGATTAAACGCAGTGGTGTCGATGCCAAGCAGATCGATCATGCGGTGTATGGACATATTATTACCACGGCAGCGCAAGATGCCTATCTGGCTCGGCATATCGCTATCAATGCGGGCTTAGACGCGAGCTCTGCTGCATTTAATGTCAACCGTTTGTGTGGCTCTGGGCTGCAAGCAATTATTTCTGCTGCGCAAATGATTGAAGCAGGTGATAGCACGCTGGCGTTGGCGGGTGGTGCAGAATCTATGAGTCAGGGGGCGTATATCTTGCCTAAAGTTCGCTCTGGTCTGCGTATGGGGCATAGTACTGCGCAAGATTTAACCTTAGGTATTCTCAGTGATCCGTTCGGTACTGGCCATATGGGCGTGACTGCGGAAAATATTGCTGAAAAATACGGCTTTACCCGTCAGCAGCTGGACGAGTTTGCCTTGGCCAGCCACCAAAAAGCCGCTGCCGCTATCGAAAACGGCCGCTTTGTCGAGCAAATTGTGCCAGTGATGGTAAAAAAAGGCCGTGAAGACGTCCTATTTGCTAGCGATGAGCATGTACGTGGGCAAGTGAGCTTAGCGGAGCTGGCCAAACTCAAACCCGCTTTTAAAAAGGAGGGGTTGGTAACAGCGGGTAATGCTTCAGGGATTAACGACGGCGCCGCTTCACTGCTGTTAGCCGATGCTGACACAGCTGCTCAGCAAGGTCTTAAAGTGCGTGCGCATTTAGTTGCCAGCGCTTTTTGTGGTGTGGACCCGAGCTTTATGGGTATGGGGCCTGTCGGCGCGGTAACTAAAGCCTTACAGCAAGCGGGCCTCAGCGTTACTGATATGGATGTGATTGAGTCCAATGAAGCCTTTGCCGCGCAAGCGATGGCTGTGGCGCAGGAGCTGGGCTTTGCCAGTGAGCGACTGAACCCCAACGGTGGCGCAGTCGGTATGGGCCATCCAGTCGGCGCGACGGGCAGTATTTTAACTGTCAAAGCCTTGTATGAGCTGGAGCGCTGCCAGGGTCGTTATGCGCTGATTACCTTGTGTATCGGAGGCGGTCAGGGTATCGCGCTGATTATTGAACGTGCTGGAGAAGAGCGCTATGAGCCTTGATCTTCACACTGGGCTTTGCCTTTTTGCACAGTAATATAATCTTCGAATGAGTCGTAACGCTTGGGCAAAATAACTCTAGCGTTAGGGTTTTGGCGGCGGTTTTCTATGTGCGCCTGCAGGCTGGCATCATAGGCAGCGCAGGCGCTGTCACGATTATATGTGCCTTCATGGATAAACCCCATCTGTAAATAAACATTGCTCAGCGCATCATATCGAGATAACTGGTTATACAAATCGCGCGATTTTTCTAAGTACTCAACGGCCTTCTCATAGCGGTTGCTGAGGCTGGCAGTTGCTTCAATAAAACCATGCTCAGCAAAATGTGGACGCCATTGCCCCATAAGCGAAGGATCAGCAAAAAACATCCCGTAGCCTCGGTAAACTGCAGCAAAACAAGCAGGCTCTGCGGTTTCTTCACAGATGGCCAGCGCTTCAACAATTAAGTGCTCGGCGGCTGTTGCTCTGTCGTGTTCAAGTAAGCTGCTAGCGTTAGCCAATTTATTATATGGGTTTGAGCTGTAGACAACACCGACGGCAGAGCAACCACTGATCAGTATTAAAGCGCAGACATAGGCTGTCAGTTGTAATGAGCGCATAAAGGTACTCCTGTGACCTTACTTCTTTGTAGTATGGCGCACTGTTTGAGTCAATAGAGCGCTGAGTGAACCCTGCCGCATAGCTGTAAAATACACGCTGTTAGGTGCATTGAGCACCATTTCAACAGCAGCATAGGTTGTCTCGTTTAGTGCAAGCATGGTGTCAAAAACCGGAGTTGTTTGAAGATCTTAACTCACCATTGCAAATACTGAGCTAAGCTTAGTCTGCGTCAACCTATACAAGATTCAGCATAAGCGGGAGAGCTATGATTTTTTTACCCCTGTATCGCACGATCGCGCAGCGCTTATCTGAGGGTGGTTTACCTGAGTTTTTTGATACCGCCACTGTGGCGCAGTTGGCGGCTGTGTTGTTTATTCAAAATGCACAAAAACTGGCAGAGCAGCAGGCCGCGCAGGCATCCATGGAACGCCAGTTTGCGCACATGATTACTGCAGGTAATCAAGCCAATCACAGGGTGCCGCTGGCCTTTCAAAGCCTTGTGCGTGAACGTTTTTGCGCAGCTCAATTTGCCACAGGATTAGCACAGCTCGCGAAAATCAAGGTAAGTTTGCTCGATGATGAGCATCCTGCAGATCAAGCGCGTTATTTAGACAGCGCAGGTGAGTGGTTATTTACTTTTAGTGCAGAGTATCAAGCCGAAGTTAAACCGCTGCAGACGGTGTATTTTGATGCTTATGCGGCTGAATTGTCGGTGACTGATCCACAAAATAGAGCGCTGCGTGAGTTTCTAGCAGCCTCTGATGAATCATTTAATCTGCAAGGCTATGCGGGGTCTGGGAAAACGCACTTGATCAGCCGTTTTACTCAATTATTAGAGTCCAAGCGCACCTTGCTGTTAGCCAATAGCTTTGCTCAGTTGCAAGCATTGAAAGCAAAAGCCGACGCACACTGTATTGGGATGACATTTGGCCAAGCAGCAGGCCAGGTTTTAGACAGTAATTGGCTTTCAACCGGCTGGCGGCTTAAGGATAAGAGCCGCTTACAGCACACATTTCAGGTCTCTTATGCAGATATAGCACAGAGTTTTGATATGCCTGCTATCGGCTATTTATCACCGCAACAAGTAGCGCAAATCTGCGTGAGAACGGTCGCCAGCTTTTGCAACAGTACTGCGCAAGCGATAGATGTTGTGCACTTGCCTGCGGCCATCGTCAGCAGTCTGGTGGCGATGGACAAAATAGTGCTGTTGGAGATTGTTAACCAGTATTGGCAGGAGTTAATTCGGCCCACTGACGCGCATATTAGGTTGCCAATCCGTGGTTATCATCGCATCAAGTTATTGTCTTTAATTGATGGCGTGCTGGATGCTCAGTATAGCCACATTATCGTTGATGAGGGGCATGATATACCCACGCCCATGTTGCAGATTCTTGATCGCAGCCCGCAAGCGGTGATTACCCTCAGTGATGAGTTACAAAATCTAAATGGCGTGGCACCGGTACGCGATCGGCAGATTCGCCAGCGTTATATAGCGCAGTCGGTACGCTTGGGTAAACAAGTGGAAAACGTGATTAATCCGCTGATTCAAGCGCATCCTGGCGCCACTAAACAACTGTTTACTGGGCGTGCAGATCATTGCACGCACTTACAGCATTATAGCGGTTGGCAAATCCCTGAGCAGACCACAACTATTATTGTTGCCGATGAGTTTGAGCTGTTTGCGTGGTTTCAGCGGCTTACGCATGCTGGGGCATCTTTTGCTTTGGCGCAATCAACCTTTAAAGATTTTATGACCTTTGCTCAGGATTGTATTGAGCTGTACAACAACGCTGAGCGGCCACGCCATGGTCTGATCTTTCGGTATGCGAGTTGGGATAAGCTGAGCGAAGCCATGGCAGATAACCCGTCTTTTGAAGCAATTGAGCGCATGCTACAAAAAGGCTATTCACAGACGGATTTTCAAAACGCTGTGGGCCGCTATGTACGCAAAAGTGGCGGGAAAATTATTTTAGCGCGAGTGAGCGATACAAAAAATCGAGAGTTTTCCAGCGTCTATCTGTCCCAAGGTTTGTTGCTGAAACCTGCCGCGCACGACAATAAAGACGCACGCGCGCGTTTGTTTTCCGGCTTGTATACCGCCTGCACCCGTGCGCAGCATGAGCTGATTGTGCCTGATGGTTTTTCAGACTGGATTAGTGATGCGGCACGTTAGGTTAGTATCTAGACAGCACTGCAATACTATTAACGCAAGCATGCGGGTGAGAGGTTAGGATAAAGCGCTTAAATAAAAAGGCCCGAGGTTTAATTAAACCTCGGGCCTTTGAGTTGCTTGGCTGCACTATTTGTAATGCAGCTAAGCTAGGTAGTCACTGATGTGCTGTTTTATTTAAAACGCTAAACCAACCTTCAAACCGATTTCTTCGTTTTTCAACTTAGTTTTAGCATATGCATGTCTGTCTTTAAGCTGATAGTTGTTCTGCATATAGTACACGCCAGCTGTGAGTGGCATATTATTGTAGCCTTTGTCCCACATGAAATTTAACTCAGCATAAGGGCTGTACTTACCTTTCAGATCGGCTGTCGCAGATCTTGAATTCTCAGCTTTGATTCGACTTTCCGCTTCAATATTGTAGCGTGTACCGATTTCTAAGCGACTTAGCAGTGTATTACCTTCATGGTTTAAGCCAACAGCTGCTTTAACAAAAGGTGACTTATTTGTCACTGTTAGGTCGACACCTTTTTTGTCATCAAACTTATTGTGCTGGTAACCGGCACCTGCAATACCGTCAAGATACAGGCTATTACCAACATCGAAGCGATAACCCAAATCAAGCTCGACTTGCAATTGTCTTTCTTTTACGTCGCCTCTTTTACCGTACTGTGCTTCAGCACCCGCTTGGTAGACGAGACCTTGCTTACCGGTCATTTTATTACCGTAGTTGTAATATATACCGCCTTTAGGCATGCGTTGTTTGTTGTTATTTACTGTTGGTGTATCGGTTGATACATCATATCGACTGATACTTCCCATAAGACCGATATTGGATACGGGTTCAGCTGCTTGAGTGGCAAGCGGTGACAGTAATAATCCTGCTACTGCAGCGCTTAGTAATAATTTATTATTCATCATAAAATACTCCTTATTTAAATGATATAAAGTGATGTTGCTTATTATATGTGAATGCGCTATTTATAAAAAGTTCAATTTATTATTATTTTAGTTATTTTTCATATGGTGGTTTTGTTTGTTTTAGTAAATGCGGTGTTAAATAGAGTGCGTAGAACGCGCGCCTGCGTGGCGCGCCCGTGTGGCGCATGCAGTAATGCGGTTAAATTATTCTGATTGGTTGCTGAGACGTTAATCTAAGTTTATTTAGCAAGCAGGCTGCATGGATAATTCGCAGTATTATTTAGCCTGTGCTATAAATACTGCGAATTATAAGTAAATATGAATTTTCAGAGCCAGTGCTATTTAGCGCAACGTGTTTGGGTAGGGGATGAACTCTTGGTTATCAGTTGGAATTTTTGCAAACTGCTGATCAATCCACTGCTGGCGTGCTTGTTTGACTCTTTCTATACGGCTGGAGACAAAATTCCAATCCATATAACGATGGCCAATGTCATCACCACCAATTAAAACCACTTGGCTGTCACGCTCTGCGCTAATAATGATGTCGTGATCGTCACTTAATAGCGCCAGTCTATGATGAGCGATCTTTAAGTCATTAATACAAACCTCACCAGAAGCGACATATAAACCGCGCATTGCTGCATGGGGCAATGTTAAGGATTGACCGGCTTGGAGTTGGGCTTCTATGTATAGCGTAGGGCTAAAAGTTTTCACCGGTGATGTGGCGCCATACGCTGTACCCATCAGCACGCGCAGGGCTACGCCGCCAATATTGAGTGAGGGTATCTGCTCGGCAGCGTAGTGATAAAATGCAGGATCTGTTTCTTCATCCTGTTCTGGCAATGCTAGCCACAATTGAAAGCCATGAATGGAGTGGGGCTGGCTTTTCACTTCGCCAGACTGGCGTTCGGAGTGCACGATGCCAGAACCGGCGACCATGAGGTTTAAATCACCTGGGCGAATGCTTTGTACGCTGCCAACAGAGTCCTGATGGAGCATTTCACCGTCGAGCAAATAGGTGACAGTGGCCATATTGATATGTGGGTGTGGGGCGATGTTAACACCAGCACCAGCCGGAAAGTCTGCTGGTCCCATATGGTCAAAAAAGACCCAAGGGCCAATGCGTCGAGCGCCTCTGGTGGGCAAGCTGCGGCGTACGGTGAAACCACCAAGCTCTTGGTCTTTAGGGTGTATCAGTTGCTGAACCAGTGTGCAGCCTGATTCAATGGCGCAGGGTGAATCCACAGTTTTGTTTTGATTGCTCATAGTGTTGTCCTTTGTCGGCGCGACTTAGATCAATTGTTAATATCAAGTGTCACTCAGTAACCTATATAGAGCAAAGCCTCTCTGGAGATTTTGCTGCTTCGATACGCATTACCTGGCGCTAGCACGTCTGTTGTCTACAGATTTCTCAGTTGGTTTATGCGATCATATAAAAGATTATTCGTTTGTATAGCATGTATTAGTAGAGAGCCGTTGTTATGACCAATGAATCACAAGCCTTAGCTGAGGCACATTTTGCCCAAGCAGCAGAAGGTTTTGAGCACAGCCCTATTTCCAAGCAACTGGCAGCGTTAAGTGATCAAGTCTTTGCGTTATTGCAATTGAATAAAAATCAGCGCTGGTTGGATTTTGGCGCGGGCACGGGTGCGCTCAGTGTGCCTCTGGCCGAGCATGTGGGGCAGGTGACAGCGCTGGATACTTCAGCAGCGATGCTGGCTAAGTTGATCGATAAAAATGTGCCGAATATTACTGCGCTTGAGCAGGATATTTTTAATGGCTTGAGTGAGTGCTATGAGGGCGTCATCAGTAGTATGGCATTGCATCATGTTGCTGATATTGCTGGGCTGTTAAGTTGTATGCACCAGTGCTTGGGCGAGAATGGACAGTTGGCACTGGTTGATCTGTACAGCGAAGATGGCAGCTTTCATGGTGACAATGCTGCTAAAGGTGTTGTGCACTTGGGCTTTGATCCGCAGCAGTTGTTAGAGCTGGCGGCAGCGGCTGGTTTTAAAGATTTAAGTTATCGCGAAATTTTTAACATTAAACATAAGAATGGCCGCAGTTACCCGCTGTTTGTCTTGTTAGGACGTGCTTAAGGGCTGCATGTCTCTGGGGCTGTGCAATGGGTCTGGCTTAACGCACTTGCAAAGCCCTTGTTGCAGCGGTCACGCTGCAGGTGTTTTAAGTTATTTGTATTCAAGCGGTTCATCAAGGCCTGACTGGCACTCTAATACATCGCTGCTTGCACTCAAAGCAATCAAATACTGCAAGCTGGCTTCAGTCGCAGGCATCAGTTGGCTCATGGCTTTGCTCGTGATTGTGAGTATGCCGCTGGAATCACGTTCAATAAAACCGAGTTCTTGTAGTTTATGGACTTTGCGACGCACGGTTTCGCGGGGGATAGCGCTGCACTCGGCAATGGATTGAATATTAATTGGCTGATCAGCGCGTTCTTTGCTGTTATCGGTGATAAATTGGCTGTAGGTCATATTTTGAGCGAGGCGGGCTGGCAGTGCGCGTGAACCTATAATCGCTAAAATCAGCATTAAGTCCAGATCACCGAAAAACTGCTGGCGCAGCACAATCAGTAGTTCGCACAAAGCCTCCACGTGTGCTGGAAAGATATGACCAAAGTTTGTTGTGATTTTTTCGTGGTTCTGCGGCATAGCAAATGCTCATGTAGTGACGCAAGTACAGAGGATGATACCCATTTTGGGTATAGAGTGCGTTGCTTAGTATTACTTATTCCGCGAAACTAAATAGTTGTTTTTAGAGTCAGTGCTGCGCGTGCAGCAATGATGAATGCATTACTCAGGAGTACAAGGATTGATAAAGCGCATTGGCTGGTTAGTAAGTGCCGCGCTACTGGCGGCAATAAGTGGCTGCGGAGAAAGCGAAGCGATTGATGAGCATGTAGAAGCCTCACGTCCTGTGCCCATCATTACCGTAGATACCTCCGATCAAATTTCAAGTTTGCGTTTTCCTGGGCGTGTGCGGGCGGCGCAACGTGCTGATTTGACCTTTAATGTAGCTGGGCAAGTGATTGAACTGCCTGCAGAAGAAGGGTTGTTGATCAAAAAAGGTGAGCTGGTGGCACGCCTCGATGATGCTAATTATCGCATCCAGATGCGCTCATCTTTAGCCAAATACAATAAAGCACAAACTGATTACAGGCGCGTTGAGCAACTGTGGCAGCGCAGTCAAGCGGTGGCCAAGGCTGAAGTGGATAAACAACGTACTGCAATGGATGTGGCGCAGGCGGACTATGCTTTAGCTAAAAAAGACTTTGATGACACCCGCTTGGTCGCGCCTTTTAGCGGTGTGGTGACCAAACGTTATGTGGAAAACTTCAGCAATGTCGAAGATAAAGAACCCATTATCAGCCTACAAGACCTGAACAACCTTGAAATCGTAATTAACGTGCCTGAGCGCATCGTGCGCAGCACACCAAAACAAGTGGCCGGTTATGCAGTCTTTGCTGACCAACCTGAGCTGCTATTGCCAGTGACGTTAAAGACCTTCTCCTCAGACAGTGATAAGCAAACACAAAGCTATGAAGTGGTGTTGGCGCTTGAGCCTGGTTATGAACTCAAGGTTTTGCCTGGGATGTCGGTGGATATTGTTCCGTCGCAGACAATCGAAGGCCTTAATGCTGGCTTGGTTAAGATACCGTTGCAAGCAATTTACTCGAGTGCCGACAGTGTTACTGGCGTTTGGTTGGTGAATCCTGAGACCTCGCGGGTGACTCTACAGGCGGTTGAGTTGGGTGATGTGCTTGGTGCCGAGGTTGTTGTGACGCAGGGTTTAGTGGGTGGCGAGCAGATTGTGACAGCAGGTGTGAGCCAGTTACGTGAAGGGATGCTGGTTCGCGCCCTCTAAGTTAAGGACGATCATAAATATAGGACGTATATACAGTGAATATTGCTGAACACACACTCGCTAAGCGCACCATCGCTTGGATGCTAACGCTCTTGGTGCTATTGGGTGGTTACATCAGTTATGAAAAATTAGGGCGTTTTGAAGACCCTGAATTTGTGATTCGCCAAGCTGCGATTACCACGCTGTATCCGGGTGCTTTACCGGCGCAAGTGGCTGAGGAAGTCACTGAGGTGATTGAAGAAGCGGTGCAGCAGCTGCAAGAAATCAAAGAAGTAACCTCGATTTCTCGCATGGGTAATTCGTTGGTTAAGGTTGAAATTGAATTAGAGTTTGCTCCCAGCAAGGTGGAGCTTGAGCAAATTTGGGACAAGCTCAGACGTAAAGTCAATGATGCTCAGCACAAGCTGCCGCCAGGCGCTGGCCCATCCATTGTCAATGATGATTTTGGTGATGTGTATGCCTTGTTTTTTGCCGTCACCGGTGAGGGTTATAGCTTAAAAGAGATCAAAGATTATCTTGATCTGCTGGAGCGTGATTTATTACAAGTGCCTGGTGTGGGTCGCGTTGCCACATTAGGTGCGCCAGATGAGGCGATATTTATTGAGATTGCTTCAGCCAAGGCAGCACAGCTGGGTATGTCGCAAAATGAAATCTATCAATCGTTGCGCCAGCAAAATGTGATCACCGATTCGGGTAACTTATTGATCGGCCCGCAACGCGTACAATTTAGTCCGCAGGGGCATATCGATTCAGTTGAGGCGTTAGGCCATATTGCTTTGGGTTCGGCCAGTGGCGAACAGGTTATATTCTTAAAAGATATTGCCAAGATCACCCGCTCGACTATTGAGCCGCCGCGCGCGTTGATGAGTTATGACGGGCAGCCCGCAATTGGCTTAGGTATTTCCCAGGTGGCTGGCGGCAACGTAGTGGATGTTGGTGATGCAGTGCGCACGCGCTTGCAAGAGCTGGAATCACAGCGGCCAATTGGCATTGATCTGCAGGTTGTCTCTTATCAGTCCGACTCAGTGCGCGAGGCGGTCAATGGCTTTGTTGCTAACCTTGCTGCTGCAGTCGTTATTGTGGTGCTGGTGCTGATTCTGTTTATGGGCTGGCGCAGCGGTGTGATTGTCGGCAGTGTTTTATTGCTTACAGTGGCTGGTACTTTGATTGCGATGTATATGGATGATATCGCCATGCAGCGCGTGTCTTTGGGTGCGTTAATTATTGCCCTCGGTATGCTGGTGGATAACGCCATTGTCGTGACTGACGGTATTTTAGTGCGCATGCAAAAAGGTGAAGCTGCTGAAAGTGCTGCGATTGCGGTGGTCAAGGGTACGCAGTTTCCTTTGTTAGGCGGTACCGTGGTTGGTATTTTGGCCTTTAGTGCGATTGGTTTGTCGCCAACGGATATGGGTGAATACGCAGGCTCACTGTTTTGGGTGATCATGTATTCGATGCTGTTCAGTTGGTTATTTGCGGTGACTTTAACGCCGCTGCTGTGCGTGACCATGTTGAAAGTCAAAGTCATCCCAGAAGGCGCCGAAGAAAAGCAAGCGGGTATTTTGTATCGCTATCGCCGCTTATTAAATGTGGCGCTGCGCAAACGACTGTTCACAGGTGTGCTGATGCTCAGTTTGTTAGCCAGTGCGATTTATGGTTTTAACTGGGTCAAACCCGGCTTTATGCCTGATTCAGCACGCCCACAGTTTGTGGTCGACATGTATTTGCCGCAAGGCTCAGATATACGTGAAACAGCGAAAGAGCTGGAAAAAATGGCTGCGTATGTGCATGAAAAAGACAGCGTAACCCATATCACGCGTTTTGTTGGGCAGGGCGGTTTGCGCTTTATGCTGACTTACAGCCCTGAAGATCCCAACAGCAGTTATGGTCAGCTGTTAATTGATGTAGATGATGCGCCAGGCATTGCTGCGTTGGTTGATGAGTTGCAAGATGAGCTGACTGAGCGTCATCCGCTGGCTGAAATCAAGGTTTGGAAATTTATGCTGGGCCGCGGCGGCGGTAAGAAAATTGAGGTGGCGTTTAAAGGCTCAGAACCTGAGGTGTTGCGTCAATTAGCTGAGCAAGCCAAAGCCATTATGGCTGAGGATCCTGGCGCCATTGCCATCCAGGATGACTGGCGCGATAAAACGCCGGTGCTGCGTCCTGTGGTTAATGAAGTGGCGGCACGCCGAGCTGGGGTTGATATTACCCAGATCAGTCAAGCGCTTAACCGCACCTTTACCGGTGAGCGGGTGGGGGTGTATCGCGAGCAAGACAAGTTAATTCCAATTATCGTTCGTGCACCTTACAGTGAACGCTCGCTGGCGCAGGATATAGAAAACGTTCAGGTCTACAGCCCGACTGCGGACAAATACTTGCCGATGAGTCAGTTGGTGAGTGGGGTTGAGGTTGAGTGGTCAGATGCTATTTTACGCCGTGTCGACCGATTTCCGACCATTAAGGCGCAGGCCGATCCCTTGCCGGGTGAGCAGTCTGATCCCTTATTTAATCGTCTCAAACCTAAAATTGAGGCGATTGAGCTGCCGCCGGGCTACAGCTTAGAGTGGCATGGTGAATATAAGGACTCGAACGAATCCAACGAAGGTTTGGCGATTTCAGCACCCTATGGTTTTAGCGCGATGGTGTTAGCAGTGGTGCTGATGTTTAACGCGATTCGCCAGCCTTTGGTGATTTGGCTGACGGCTCCGTTGGCTATTATCGGAGTGACGGTAGGCTTAGTGATCTTCCAAGTGCCGTTTGAGTTTATGGCGATTCTGGGCTGTCTCAGTCTAGTAGGGATGCTGGTGAAGAACTCCATTGTCTTGGTCGATCAAGCTGATGTAGAAATACGTGAGGGCAAGGCTGGTTTTATTGCGGTTATTGATGCAGCGGTCAGTCGTGCGCGACCGGTTTTTTTGGGTGCTTTGACCACTATTTTAGGGGTGGCACCGCTGCTTTGGGATCCGTTCTTTAAGAGTATGGCTGTCGTTATTATGTTTGGTCTGGCCTTTGCTACGGTCTTAACCTTAGTGGTGGTACCGCTGCTGTATGTGGTGATTTTCCGCATTCCTGCAGAGCCTGAGGAGGCAGCAAAATCGTAGGGTGGACATTTATGTCCACGTATCAGGGCTTGCTGAAACAATTGTAGAGTTTTTGCTGCAAACGCAAAGCAGCTCATTCGCAGGGTTAGGCCTAGTGCGCACTGCGCTAAGTTTGTTCTTTCCTTAACGAGCCCGTCCGGGGCTCGATGCGGGCGTAGCGCCGGAGTTGAACCCTGGATGGGTTCATCGACGGATAAACACCAGCCCCTGAGTACGGCATGCACCGCACTCCTGAGTAAATAATTTCAGCACACTCGAAACTTAACAGGCAGTGTCAGGTATAGCGAAGTAAAGCCTGCGCCGCCATGGATGGCGGTGTGGAGCCTACAGGGATGTACTTGCAGCGTCTTTACGCAGCTATACCTGATACTGCAAAGCATCGCAGTAAATAGAATTAAGGCCTTAGCGCCCTTGAAAACCGCAGCTCGACGTTCCATAAAGGAGCGCACGCCTTCTGCGGCGTCCTCGCTGGTCATTACCTTGGCTAAATCATCAAATACCTCAGCCAACGCTGCGCTATCGCCATGCAGTCGCCCGATCTTTGAGGATTTAAGAGCTGCTTGTACGCCCAAGGGCGCAGCCGCGGCGACTTTAAGTGCCAGCTCGCGGGCGCGCTGTTGCAGTGTTTCAGGCTCGCACAGCTCGGTAATCATGCCCCAGTCATAGGCTTGTTGGCCGCTAAACTCATCGCCTGTGAGTAAGTAGCGCTGGGCACGCGCCCAGCCAATTTCTTCAGGCAAGCGTACTGTACCGCCACCACAGGGATAAATACCGCGCTGTACTTCCAGTTGCGCAAAGCGTGTTTCAGCGGTGGCAAGGCGGATTTCTGTATTTAGCAATAGCTCTAAGCCTGATGTGAAGCACAGGCCTTGCACAGCAATGATTAAGGGTTTGGTCAGGATTGTGCCGGCAATCCCATAGGGGTCAATTTCATCTGGTCCTATCTCTGGCGCTTGGCCTTTAGCGAAAATGGGTGCCCACTGATCCAATTCTAAGCCAGAGGTGAAGTGTTTTCCCTTGGCTTGAATAACGCCCACTCGCAGCTCGCTGTCATGTTGCAGTCGATAAAGTGCCTGCGCCAACAGATGGAAGCTTTCAGGATCCAGTGCATTGAGCTTGTCTGGGCGATTAAAGGTTATGGTGAGAATATACTCACTGGCGTCAACCAGTACTTTGTTTTCAGTACTCATGGTAACTCCTTAGTCATTGGCCGCTTGTTTGTTGCGTAGCGAATTATGAGCTGCAATGTCAGGGCGTCAGCAGATATCAGCTCACAGTGCTAGTTTTCTCTGTGAACACAGCCTAGAACCAGTCGCTTTGCATATCTAAGCAGCTGCGATCAAAACGTTGCAATAGGCGCGCTTGCAGTTCTATCTCTGGCAGCTCCCAGCGAATAAAGTACTGGGCGGCTTGTAGTTTGCCAGCAACAAAATCTTGATCTTCTGTGTTACTTGAGTCCGCAAAAGTTTCTAAGGCTTTATCGGCCATCTCCAGCCATAACCAAGCAACCACAGTTTTACCCATCATGTCCAAGAATATAGCAGAGTTAGCCAGCGCCTCATCGACCTGACCTTGCTGTAATGCACCGCCAAGTTTCAGTGTGGTGGATTGCACCAATGCTAAGTACTGCTCAAACTCACCGACCAACTCACTGAGCTGTGGTTTTTGTGCGGCGCTGGTGAGGGTGGTGTGCATGCGTGCCATCAATAGTTTTAAGCCTTTACCATTGTGCTGCCAGAGCTTACGGCCTAATAAATCCAGAGATTGAATACCGTGCGTGCCTTCATGAATCGGATTTAAACGGTTGTCGCGATAGTATTGTTCCACTGGGTAATCGCGCGTGTAACCCGCGCCAGCAAGCACTTGAATGGCTAAATCATTGGCGCGCGGGCCATAGAAAGACGGGAAAGATTTAACCATGGGCGTCAGCAGATCCAGCAAGATACCAGCATCTGCATCGTTACCAGCTTCTTGCTCATCGACTAAACGAGCGGCCAATAAACACAGGGCCAGCGAGCCTTCCACGTAAGACTTTTGCGCCAATAACATGCGCTTTACATCGGTGTGTTCGATGATATTAATCGGCTTGCTATCTGGGCTTTTTTCTGTGGCAGCACGGCCTTGCGGACGATTACGTGCGTAATTAAGTGATTCTAAATAGCCGCGGTAACCGATCATTGCTGCGCCCAGACCCACGCCAATCCGCGCTTCGTTCATCATCATAAACATGTGCAACAAGCCTTTGCCCGCTTCACCGAGTAAGTAACCGGTGCAGTTATCCTGCTCACCAAAATTGAGCACGGTGGAGGTGGTGCCACGGTAACCCATTTTGTGCAGCAATCCAGCCAACTGCACGTCATTACGTTCGGCTAATGAACCATCTGTGTGGGTGATGAACTTGGGCACGATAAACAGTGAAATACCCTTGCTGCCTTTTGCTGCACCTTCGATACGAGCCAAGACCAAGTGGACAATATTCTCGGTGATGTCTTGATCACCGCCGGAGATATACATTTTCTGGCCTTTAATGCGGTAGCTGCCATCCTCTGCAGGCAGTGCTTTAGTGCTTAAATCACCCAAAGATGAGCCAACATCCGGCTCGGTGAGCGCCATGGTGCCGGCAAAGCGACCGCTAAACATCGCTGGCACAAACATGGCTTTTTGTTCTTCTGTACCAAAAGCATGAATCACATTGGCCGCAGCACTGGTCAAAAATGGGTAACCAGCAGTAGCGGGGTTGGCTGACATAAAGAAGCTGTTCGCCGCCATATGCAGCAGTGAGGGCAGTTGCATGCCACCCTCGTCATAATCGTGCTTAGCGCAGAGCAAACCAGAGTCGGCAAAGTGCTGCCAGGCCTGTTTTACCTCAGGAATGGTGGTGACGTTTTGGCCATCAAATTGTGGCTCGTTGGCGTCAGCTTTGGCGTTGTGCGGGGCAAAGTAATCAACAGCGATGCGTTGTGCCGTATTTAAAATGCTATCAAAGGTGGTGCGATCATGCTCTGCAAAACGCGGTAATTGAGTCAGTTGTTCAGCGTTAAATACGTTGTAAAGGAGGAACTCTAAGTCTTTATTATTGATTAGATTCGACACGGTGGACTCCAATGGTAGAAAAGTAGGCAGTGAACGAGTATCAACCTTGTTGCACATAAAAATAATTGTCAATATAGCCACTCTTAGAGTGAAAAGTGACAAAGTATGCTCAATATAGTGATCCTGGGATTTGATTCAGCGCTGGCATCTGCAATAACGGGTGTGATGGATTTGTTTGCTTTAGCTGGCGTGACGTGGAATCGCGTGCAGGGTGAAACGGTGGGTCGCCATTTTAATGTGCGTCTTGCTAGCCCCTGTGGTGAGCCGATTCGATGCATCAACGGTATTCAAATCGCCGCTCAACTGAGCTACGCACAGATAGAACAAGTGGATGCCATTATTGTGCCGACCATTGGTGGCCCTATTGATGAGGTGCTGGCGCAGAACCCCGAACTGTTGGCGTTATTGCAACATGCCAACCGTGAAGGCTGGACGATTGCGGGTAACTGTACCGGTAATTTTCTCTTGGCTGAGGCGGGTATTCTCAATGGCCGCAGGGCTACAACCCATTGGGGGTTTAAAGAACGGTTTGCTCAGCGCTATCCCGCAGTGAAGTTAACTGCAGATCAGCTGATTACCCGTGATGCGCATATTTATTGCGCTGGTGGTGGTTTGGCATGGTTTGATTTAGGCCTGCACATGATCGAGCGTTATGTAGGTTTTGAGGTAGCGCTGCAAACGGCTAAAGCCTTCGTTATCGATTATCGTCGAGACAGTCAGCTGTCGTATTCGCTGATGCGTTTGGCCAAGCCGCATAAAGATGAGCTGGTAAAACAGGTGCAAGCTTGGCTGCAAGAGCACTACGCACAAGAGTTTACTTTGGATGCGTTGGCAGAGCGCTTTAATGTCTCAAAGCGCACCCTGATTCGCCGTTTTAATGGGGCGCTAGGCAGCCCACCTAATGCTTATCTGCAATCACTGCGCATTGAAGCGGCGCAGAAGCTGTTGGAAGAATCTGAACTGACAGTGGATCGGGTCATGTCGCAAGTCGGTTATGAAGATACCAGCTCATTTCGACGATTGTTTCGCAGCAAAACCGGCATAACGCCCAGCGAGTACCGCCGACGTTTTAGTCGACGTTAAACGCTATAGAGACGAGGACTGTTGTTGAGACAAAGCTGCTCTAGGTTTGCGCTAGGCTTGTGTGATCTGCGAACATGGCTGTTTATTATTGTCGAGTTAGCGCCAGACGCAGTGTGCCGGCATCTTTAATTTAATTTGATGGCTCGTACTGCTCGCGACCTGACATTTACATCAATGAGGGTTTTTATAGTGCCTTATGTATTGCTGGCCTTGGCTGCGGTCATGTTTGGTCTATACAACGTGTTTATTAAAATGTCGGCTGATCATATCCAAGCAGTGCTGGGAGCGGTCATTCTGCAATTTGTTGCGGCTTTTTTAGGCTTGGGTTTATTGCTGTATTTTAAGTATGTTGACAATATCGAGCTGCATATAACCCCGCGTGGCGTTAGCCTAGCCATGCTTGCTGGTGCGGCGATTGGTATTGTGGAAATTTTAACCTTTGTTATTTATGGGCGCGGGGTCGATGTCGCCGTCGGTAACCCTTTGATTGTTGGTGGGTCTTTAATAGTGACAACAGGTATAGGTTGGTTGTTTTTGCGCGAAATGCTAAATCCATGGCAAGTGCTTGCCGTATTTAGCATTGTCGCAGGCGTGGTGATGTTGGCTTGGCAGGCAGGGCGAGGGGTATGACAGATAACAAACAGTCGCCGCTGCAGGCCTACACACGCGCAGTCGCTGAGGGCTTTATTGATGATCCGGCACAGCGTCAAGCGGTTGAGGCTTTAGAAACATGCTATCAAGCACTGCAGCAGGGCTGCGCTGTGGCGCAAGGCGTGTATTTATATGGACGGGTTGGGCGCGGTAAAACCTGGTTGATGGATCAGTTTTATCGCAATCTAAGTGTCCCAGCGCGGCGTCAGCATTTTCACCACTTTATTCGAGACGTGCACCAGCGTTTGTTTCGCTTAATGGGCACAGCTGACCCGCTAGCGGTGATTGCTTCTGAACTCAGCGATGAGATTCAAGTGCTGTGCTTTGATGAGCTGTTTGTCAGCGACATTGCTGATGCGATGATTCTGGGTCGCTTGTTTCAAGCGATGTTTGCCCGCGGTTTAATTATTGTTGCGACCTCCAACCAGCCACCCTCTGAACTGTACAGTGACGGCCATAATCGCAAACAGTTTTTGCCTGCAATTGCGGCGATTGAGCAGCAGATGCAGTTGGTTAGTGTCGACGGGGAACAGGATCATCGTTTGCACAGTGGTGCCACGATACAGCGTTATTGGATTAAACACGCTGAGCACAGCAGCGTAATGCCTGAGTTATTTGCGCAGCTGAGTGCAGGGCAAAAAGCTGAGCAGGGCGAGCTGTCTTTAGGCACGCGTACACTGCTAACGCAGGCGTACAGTGATAACGTTTTGTGGTGTGATTTTGCCGCACTCTGTGACCTGCCTTTTGCCGCAAGCGACTTTATAACGCTGTGTGACCGTTTTCAGCTGTTGTTGCTCAGCGCTGTGCCTGTGCTCGGCGGAGAGCAGCAAGCAGCCAAGATCGCGCGTGGCACTGAAGATGCTGCGCAGCAAGTCGAGGCTGGTGATCGACACTTGCCTATGCTGGCGCCCGCTGATGATAGCGTGCGTCGTTTTATTGCTTTAATTGATGAGTGCTATGACCGTGGTGTAGCAGTGTATATTGAAGCTGATGTAGCGCTGGAAGCACTCTATACTCAAGGCTATTTAGCCTTTGCCTTTCGCCGTACATACAGCCGTATAAAAGCCATGCAGCTCGAAAGTTTTGCAAAATACTGAGATTTGCTTTCTTATAGTGACTGTTACGATTTTATTAAGGGGACCTAGCGCATGCATTTGAGTATCCGCTTACTGGGTTTAGCCAGTGTTATGTTGTTAGCCGCCTGTTCATCCAATGCGCCTATTAGTGAACCTGTTGCGCCAGCGCAGTCTTCCACTTCAGCTTTTTTTAACCCTGCTGCTGACGATGTGTTGTTTCGTGCCATTGGTTTGGTTGGCACTCCTTATGTTTGGGGTGGTAATACGCCTTCATCTGGGTTTGATTGCAGTGGTTTAATTGGTTTTGTCTATAACGATGTGGCGGGTATTCGTCTGCCGCGAACCACTGCGCAAATGATGCAGGTGAAAGGCCAGCGTGTGCCGCGTAATCAGTTACGCAGTGGCGATATTATTTTTTTTAGCACCGCCAAACATGGCCGTGTCAGTCACGCCGGTATTTATGTCGGCAATGGCCGCTTTGTGCATGCGCCATCCTCGGGTGGTACCGTGCGTTTAGACAGTGTCGATTCTAAATACTGGAACAAAGCCTATCTGCAGGCTAAGCGTATTTTGAGCAGCGAGACGGTGGTAGTGAACCCCTAAATAAAGTGCTGGGTGTTGCTTTTTAAGGAAGCGCTGGGTACTGAGTTAAACAATAAGAGAGTGGATATGACAGAGCAACAACAGCCACGCATTGGCGTTATTGGCACCGGTGCGATTGGTGGTTTTTATGGCTTGATGCTGGCGCGCGCTGGTTTTGATGTACATTTTTTATTGCGCAGCGAATATGACGCTGTCAGCCGTCATGGCTTGCGTATTAACAGCACAGTGCATGGTGAATTGCATCTGCCAAAGGTGCAGGCCTACAACGATGTTGCGCAGATGCCTCAGTGCGATTGGCTATTAGTCGGCGCTAAAACCACCAGTAACGCTGATCTGGCACCCATTATCAACCAGGCTGCTGCGCCTAACGCAAAAATCTTGTTGTTACAAAATGGTTTTGCGGTTGAGGAGCAGTTGCGGCCTTTGCTGGACGCGCACCTGCATTTGCTCGGTGGTTTGTGTTTTATCTGCGTGCATCGCAGTGCGCCAGGAGTGATTGAGCATCAGGCCCAAGGTGGGGTTAATCTGGGTTATCACAGTGGCTCTGTGTCTGCTGAAGAGGGTTATGCTATTGCTCAGCAAGGCGCAGCCTTGTTTCAGCAGGCCGGGCTGGATTCCAAAGCGATGGCGCAGCTGCAAGAGGCGCGCTGGCAAAAGCTGGTATGGAACATTCCTTACAACGGGCTATCAGTGCTGCTCAACAGCAATACCGCGCAATTAATGGGCGAGCCACACAGCCGTGAACTGATTGTTGACTTGATGAATGAGGTGATTGCAGGCGCCGCCGCGTGTGGTTATCCGTTACCAGATACATTAGTGGCGGGTATGCTGAAGGTTACGGACGCCATGCCAGCTTACTTACCGAGCATGCACCATGACTTTACTCAGCAGCGCCCCATGGAGTTGCAAGCCGTTTATAGAGCACCGCTAGAGGCAGCGCAGGCTGCAGGTTGTGCCATGCCAAAGGTTAAAATGCTGCTGCAAACCTTAGAGTACTTATCAGCCTAGCGTCGATTGCCGATGATATTACTGATTGGGCTATTTACAACTACGGCTGACTTGGTAAGCACGCACCATGTCCATCGCTTGATTGATGCGTTGTAAACGTTCGGTACAGCCGCCGCGGTCTGGGTGATGACGGCTGACCAGCTTACGGTAATGGCTGCGTAAATCTTCGCTATTAAGCGTGTGCAGTGGTTGCTCAATGCCAAGTTCGGCTAAGGCATCGCTGAGCTGTTGTGAGGGTTGCAGACTGGCGAGGCTGCTATTGAGTAGTTGCTCCACTGCCTCGCGATCTGTTGCGCTCAGGTTATCTAAATCCAAATAGTATGCGCGCAATGGATCGCTCAGATTGGGCATTTGGCTCTGAGTGCTGCTGCGGGTTGTTATGGGCTGCAGGCAAATGTGCAGCGGACTGATTTTTAGATCCAGCTGCCCAGCTGAGCGTAAGTTATCGCGTAGTAGGTACAGCGCATGAAACAGTACAAAGTGGCTGCGAAACAAACTCAATACATCACTTAAGTTGGCGCTGATAAACAAGGGGTGCTGCTCGCTTATGAGTTGTTTAAGCAGCTCGTACTCGCTCAGGCCTGTGTGCTTTGCTTCTAATAGTCGTTGTAGAGTTTTGACTAACTGGTTGATTTTAAATGTATACAAAAGAGCAGGCTCTATATTTATAGAAAGGTTGAAACAAACAGTGGCTCTATGAGTCTATGGTGAGTTGCCAGACTAGGCAATTAAATGGACTGATCAGGACTTTAATAATGCGTAATTCAATCAAAAGTATATTTCTTATATCCGCCTGTTTGAGCAGCAGCTGGGCTGTCGCTGAAAACGGTGATCAATTGCAACAGGTGTTGTACCAATGTGAACGAGGTGTGACTTTACCCGTCACCTATTTAAATACAGCCAGTGGTGGCGCCTATGCTGTGCTACAGGTGGATGGACAACAAATACCTATGAGTATTGCTGTCAGTGCTTCGGGTGCGCGCTATGTGTCGATTGATGAAGGGCGCAATTACAGTTGGCATACGAAAAGTGATAGCGGCGTTTTATCATGGCAGCCGGCTGACGATGCCGGTGAGAACGTCATTGTTTTAAAAGGGTGTGCGACTGGCACGCAAATGTTGGCTGAAATAGCGCAGTAAGTGGCAAGACGGTACTAGGGTTTGTTGAGCGCAACAGGTAAAATGCTGGCTTTTACCTGTTGCGGATTATGTTATGAGTAGTGTCTCGGTCAGTCAGAAAAAATTACAGAAGCGTTTGTATCAGCTTGCCGGTCAAGCGGTCACTGATTTCAATATGATCGAAGAGGGCGATAAAATCATGGTGTGCCTGTCTGGTGGTAAAGACAGTTACGCCATGCTGGATGTATTGCTGCATCTGCAAAAGGTCGCGCCCATTGCGTTTTCCTTAGTTGCAGTCAATCTGGATCAGAAGCAGCCGGGCTTTCCTGAGCATGTGTTGCCGACCTATTTAGAGTCAGTGGGTGTTGAATACCATATTCTTGAAAAAGATACGTACTCCGTGGTTAAAGAAAAGATCCTCGAAGGTAAAACCACCTGCTCTCTGTGCTCACGTTTGCGCCGCGGTACTTTGTATACCTATGCCGATGAGATAGGCGCAACAAAAATGGCGCTGGGCCATCACCGCGATGATATTTTAGAAACATTTTTCTTAAATATGTTTTTCGGAGGCACCCTCAAAGCCATGCCGCCCAAATTGTTATCTGATGATGGTCGCAATGTGGTGATTCGTCCCTTGGCTTACTGTAAAGAAAGCGATATTGCTAAGTATGCACAGTGGCAAGATTTCCCAATCATTCCCTGTAATCTCTGTGGTTCGCAAGAAAATCTGCAGCGCCAAGTGGTAAAAGGTATGTTGCAAGATTGGGAGAAAAAAACACCTGGGCGCTTGGATATTATGTTCCGATCTTTACAGAATGTAGCGCCGTCACAACTGGCTGATCGGCAATTGTTTGACTTCGCCAATTTAACCATTGATAAACAGGCTCAGCCCCGTTTTTTGGATGTAATGAGTGTGTAAAGGTCAATTTACTGACAGCGGTGACAGTTTTACCTGTAATAGCTGTATCAAAACAGCAAATTAATATGCGGG
This sequence comes from Pseudomonas sp. C27(2019), assembly GCF_008807395.1. Taxonomy (GTDB): domain Bacteria; phylum Pseudomonadota; class Gammaproteobacteria; order Pseudomonadales; family Pseudomonadaceae; genus Denitrificimonas. The sequence goes on along the minus strand of NZ_CP043320.1, from coordinate 1,678,248 downwards.
CTTAGGTGTTGGCTTGAATTTTGCTTTGATTAAGCCAGTATTGGTTTAAGGTAGGAGTAACACCATGGCAACCACGGATTTTTTATTGCGCCCCGCGGCGCAAGCACCGCGTGCAGCAGTGACTGCGCCGAGTCATGCTGCACCTCAGCGAGGCTCAGCACCAGCAGCACCGCAAAGCTTTTCTGCTGTGTATGAGCAACAACGCATAGTCAAAGCCAATCAGCAGCAAGCGCAGCAGGCACAGCAGCGTAGCGATGCGCTTCAGCAAGAAAAGCAGCAGCAGGCCGCGCGCCATAGCGCTGCAAAAAGTGCAGCAGCACCAGTCAAAGATAAAGCTCAAACAGCTGATAAAAAGCCAACGGTTGCTAAAGACAGCCGTACAGAGTCAGACGATACCAGTAATGCCCCAGTAAATGCGGATGCATCATCTAGTGAGGCGCGTGTAGAGCAGGGCGGCAATCAATTGCCGCAGGATACGCTAGAGCCGATACTTGATGTGGGTGAAGATGTGCTTGATCCTTTGCTATTGATGGCGATGATAGCGCCGCCCGCGGAGCAAACAGCTGAGACTGTACTTAAAAGTGCTGGCAGTGAAGCGCAGTTGCTGACACGTCAGGTGACAATCAGTCTGGAGTCTACCGAGGAACCGCTGGATAGCGAGGCGCTGTTGACTGAGGACGAGGCCCTTGTGCTCGAGAAAAACTCAAGTAAAACAGACACTTCTGGATTATCGGAAAAAGCGGCAATCTTGACCAGCACCTCAGGTAAGGCCGCTGAGGTGCTGGTAGAAAAAGGAGCTGCTGATAAAGCAAATAACACAGCCCTGCTTGAAACAGTTAAAGCTGCCCCCGATACCTTGCTTAATTCGAAAGCGGTGACGCCTACAGACAGCATTCGTGCTGATATGCAACCACGCCAAGATCCACTGCTAGCAGCTCAGCAAACGCGTCAGGTGCCAGGCGCCGCGATAGCAATGCAGCAACCGGGCTGGACTCAGCAGGTGACTGATAAAGTGATGTGGATGTCATCGCAAAACTTAAAGTCAGCTGAGATCAAGCTCGATCCTGCTGAGCTTGGCCGTCTAGATATTAAAATAGACATGAGCCAAGAGCACACCCAGGTCACCTTTACCAGTGCCAATGCGGGGGTGCGAGAGTCATTAGAAACGCAAATGCATCGCTTGCGTGAGCTGCTGGCTCAGCAAGGCATGCAAGATGTGGATGTTAACGTGGCAGATCAATCGCAACAGCAAGCAGACGCGCAGGCGCAGGAGTTAGCGCAAGGGCGTACAGGCGCGGGCGCGGGTACAGATAACGGCGAAGAGGTGCAACAACAGGTTACCCCGTTGCATGAGCAACAAGATGGCCGTCTTGGATTAGTTGATTATTATGCATAATCAGTCCTGCATATATTGATTAGGCTGGTAAACTGTCGGACATGATTTTTTAAGTGGTGGTAGACAAATGGCAAATGATTCTGAAACGTCTGAGCAAGCAGCACAAATACCTAAAAAAAATAAGATGAAAATAATCATCTTAGCGGTGCTTGCTTTAGTTGTGGCAGTTGCACTATCTGCTGTTGGTACTTGGTTTTTCTTAGGGCGCGCTCCGGCTGAAGCCCAGCCTGTGGTTGAAAGTAGCGTTAAACAGCAAGCCATTTATGAGGTTTTAACCCCAGCTTTTGTGGTTAACTTTAAAAGCGAAGGTAAAGCGCGTTATTTACAGGTCAGTGTGGCACTGATGGGGCGCAATCAAGCTGACCTTAATGAGCTCAAAGTTCATATGCCAACATTGCGTAATCAATTGGTGATGTTGTTCTCTAGTCAGAGTTTTGAAGAGCTCAATAGCGTGCTAGGAATTGAACTGCTTAAACAAAAAGCGACTGCCGCGGTACAAGAGTTAGCGCTGATTGAGGTCGGTAAGCCTGTGATTGAACAGGTGCTATTTACCAATGTTGTCATGCAGTAAAACCTTGATAGGAACAACTTAAAATGGCCGTACAAGATTTACTTTCGCAAGATGAAATTGATGCGCTGCTGCATGGCGTTGATGATGGCCTTGTGGACACTGATGATGAGGTTGTACCTGGCTCAATTAAGCAATATGACTTAACCAGCCAAGACCGTATTGTGCGTGGGCGTATGCCGACGTTAGAAATGATCAATGAGCGCTTCGCCCGCTATACGCGTATTAGTATGTTCAACTTGCTGCGACGCTCTGCAGATGTTTCTGTTGGTGGTGTGCAGGTGATGAAGTTTGGTGAGTATGTGCATTCTTTGTATGTGCCAACCAGTTTGAATTTAGTAAGAATGAAACCTTTGCGTGGCACCGCGCTATTTATTTTAGACTCACGTCTGGTATTTAAATTGGTGGATAACTTTTTTGGTGGCGATGGTCGTCATGCCAAAATTGAAGGGCGTGAATTTACCCCAACCGAGTTGCGCGTGGTGCGTATGGTCTTAGAACAGGCCTTTATTGATTTGAAAGAAGCCTGGCATGCAATTTTGGATGTTGATTTTGAATACATGAACTCAGAGGTGAACCCAGCCTTAGCCAATATTGTTAGCCCGAGCGAAGTGGTGGTTATTTCGACCTTTCATATTGAACTGGATGGCGGCGGCGGTGACTTGCACATCACTTTCCCTTATTCAATGATCGAGCCTATCCGTGAAATGTTGGATGCTGGCTTTCAATCGGACGTGGATGATCAGGATGAACGCTGGAGCAAGGCCATTCGCGAAGATGTTTTAGATGTAAAAGTGCCTTTGCGCTCTACTGTGGTACGTCGGCAATTGAAATTGCGCGATATTCTGAATATGAAGGCCGGTGATGTGATTCCGGTAGACATGCCAGAGACCATGTTGCTGCGTGCCAATGGCGTGCCAACTTTTAAAGTTAAACTGGGAGCCAGCCACGGTAACTTAGCCCTACAAGTGGTTGGCCCTATACGAAAAAACAGCTGATTTTAGCTTTACTTGATAGTTGAGAAAAGAATATGACTGACGAAAACGAGCACGTCTCCAGTGAAGATCAAGCGCTTGCTGATGAGTGGGCAGCGGCTTTATCTGAGGCAGGCACTGCAACTGATCAAGATGAAATTGATGCCATGCTGGCACAAAGTAATGGGCCAGCAAAAGCGCCAATGCAGGAGTTTCCAAACCAACACAAAGCAGATGATAGTTTGACAAGTGTCGGTGGGCCTAACCTAGATGTTATTTTAGACATTCCAGTCAGTATTTCGATGGAAGTGGGTAGTGCGGATATCAGTATTCGTAACTTGTTGCAGCTCAATCAAGGCTCAGTGGTTGAGTTGGATCGACTGGCAGGGGAGCCTCTGGATGTGCTCGTCAATGGTACCTTGATCGCGCACGGTGAAGTGGTTGTGGTTAACGAGAAATTTGGTATTCGTTTGACTGATGTGATCAGTCCAAGCGAGCGTATTAAAAAACTACGGTAAAGCTATGCGCCTTTTTATCATGCTGATGTGCGTCTCTTGCAGTGCTTGGGCAGAGGATGTACTGACTGCAGCAAAAAGCACTGAAACAATGGCAGCCAAAACAGCGCCAGTTAATACCGGCTTGCTTGAGTCAAGTGAGGTCAGTGGGCAGCTGTTGCAATTGCTGTTTGGCTTACTGCTGGTCATTGGTTTGATTTTTTTGCTAGCTTGGGTGGTGCGCCGCATTCAGCACAGTTTGCCGGTGAAAGGTTCGCAGCAGGTTATTTCATTGTTGGCCACGCAGGCCTTGGGGCCGCGTGATCGGTTGCTTTTGGTGCAGGTCGGCAAAGAGCAGATATTGTTGGGTTTAACGCCAGGAACAATCGTACCCTTGCACGTTATGCAAGAGCCTGTGGAGGTGAGTGCACCAGAAGGCAACCTGTCTTCAGCCTTTGCTAAGCGTTTAGCAGAGGCCTTAAAAAGCAAAGCAAAGGACGTGTCATGATCGCCCTAATTGCGCGCGTGCTGCTGGCAGGCGGATTGTTGCTGAGTGCTACTGGTGTATTTGCAGCTGATGATCCGTTATTGATCTCTGCGATAAAGCTCACTACCGATGCGGCAGGGCAGCAGGAATATTCAGTTAGTCTGCAGATACTATTGATCATGACTGCACTGGGCTTTATTCCAGCCTTTGTGATGTTAATGACCTGCTTTACCCGCATCATTATTGTCTTTTCGATTTTAAGGCAGGCATTAGGGCTGCAGCAGACACCTTCAAATCAGATTCTAATTGGTTTAACCATTTTTTTAACACTGTTTATCATGGCGCCAGTCTTTGACCGCATCAATCAAGAGGCATTGCAGCCGTACCTGAATGAAGAGCTCGGCGTGCAACAAGCGCTGACTGCTGCAGAGGGGCCTATACGAGGTTTTATGCTGGCACAAACCCGAGAGTCGGATTTAGAACTGTTTATTCGACTGGCAAAGCGCACCGATATCGAATCTGCAGAAGCGACGCCGTTAGTTATTTTGATCCCTGCGTTTGTTACCTCGGAATTGAAAACTGCTTTTCAGATCGGTTTTATGATTTTTATTCCGTTTTTGATTATTGATCTAGTTGTGGCAAGTATTTTGATGGCAATGGGTATGATGATGTTGTCACCTTTGATTATTTCTTTGCCGTTTAAAATCATGTTGTTTGTGCTGGTGGATGGCTGGGCATTGATTATCGGCACTTTAGCCAGCAGTTTTGGCACGCTCTAGGAGAAGGTTATGGCCCCTGAAGTCGCTGTTGATATATTTCGCGAAGCGCTATCGCATACCGCATTGATTGTCGCCGCTATCATTGTGCCCAGTTTGTTGGTGGGCTTATTAGTGGCTATGTTCCAGGCTGCCACCCAAATTAACGAACAAACCTTAAGCTTTTTACCGCGCTTGTTGGTCAGCTTTTTCACACTGATTGTGCTGGGACCTTGGTTGTTCAGCCAGTGGGTAGCGTTCACGACACGACTGATTCATAGCATTCCCTATGTGATTGGTTGAGTTGGACAGATCATGCTAGAACTCAGTAGCGCACAAATTGCTGGCTGGATTAGCAGTTTTTTGTTGCCACTGTTTCGTATCGCTGCACTATTGATGGTGATGCCGATTATTGGCACACAGTTGGTACCGCAGCGTGTGCGTTTGTATTTGTCTTTGGCAATAACCTTGGCCTTAGTGCCCGTCTTGCCGGAGATGCCGCACGTCGATGCCTTGAGCCTAAGAAGCATTCTGCTGATTGCCGAGCAAATCATCATTGGTGCAATGCTAGGCTTCTCCTTGCAGTTATTTTTCCATATTTTTGTTTTTGCAGGGCAGATGGTTTCTATGCAAATGGGGCTGGGTTTTGCCTCGATGATGGACCCAGCAACTGGAGTGTCAGTGCCGGTGCTGGGTCAGTTTTTGCTGATGCTAGTCACTTTATTGTTCTTAGCCATGAACGGCCATTTAGTGGTGTTTGAAGTGCTGGCAGAAAGCTTTGTGACTTTACCGGTTGGACAAACGCTTGAGGTTGGTAATTTTGCTATTTTGGCGGGGCGTTTGAGTTGGGTGATTGGCGCGGCTTTATTATTAGCGCTGCCGGCTGTGAGCGCACTACTGGTAATTAACATTGCTTTTGGAGTGATGACCCGCGCAGCGCCGCAATTGAATATTTTTACCATTGGTTTCCCCTTGACCTTGGTGATGGGCTTGATCATCTTTTGGCTGTCGACCTCGGATATCTTGGCGCAATACCAGCGCATGGCCAGTGATGCGCTATTTATGTTGCGCGGCCTTGCGCAAGCACACTAGCGGAGAGCTGTTATGGCAGAAAGCGAAAGCGGTGCTGAAAAGAGTGAAGACCCTACCGAGAAACGCAAACAAGACTCGCGTAAAAAGGGTGAGATTGCTCGCTCACGAGAGCTCAATACATTAGCTGTAGTGTTGGCTGGTACTGGAGGTTTGTTGACCTTTGGTGGTGCGCTCGGGGAAAGAGTTATGCAGGTGATGCATAAGAACTTTACTTTGCCTCGTGAGCTTTTGCTGGATGAGCGCTCGATGGTGATCAACCTCTTGCAATCAGCATTAATGGCCGGTGACGCCTTGATTCCGTTGTTTTTTGTACTATTAGTTGCAGCAGTTGTAGGGCCTGTGGCCTTGGGCGGCTGGTTGTTTTCAATGGAGGCATTAGTTCCGAAATTTAGCCGTATGAATCCGCTATCTGGCTTGAAGCGAATGGTCTCCATGAAGTCGATTGTTGAGCTACTGAAGGCGCTGGGTAAGTTTTCTGTTGTCTTGACTGTCGCCCTGTTTGTTTTGGCGCGAGCGCGCAATGAGTTGATTGAAATTGCTGCGCAGCCGCTGGAAATGGCCATTTTACACAGCATGCAAGTGGTCGGTTGGAGTGCTTTTTGGTTGGCCTGTAGTTTGATTATTATCGCTGCAGTGGATATCCCTTTTCAGATCTGGGATAGCAAACAAAAGCTGAAAATGACCAAACAAGAAGTGCGTGACGAATATAAAGATAGCGAAGGGAAGCCAGAGGTTAAAGGCCGTATTCGCCAGCTACAGCGAGAGATGGCTGAGCGGCGTATGATGAGCGCGGTGCCTGAGGCTGATGTGGTCATTACTAACCCGACGCATTTTGCTGTTGCCCTTAAATATGATGCTGAAAATGGGCAAGCACCGATTTTGCTAGCCAAGGGTGGTGATCACACGGCTTTGAAAATACGCGAGATCGCCAATGAGCATAAAATTATTTTGCTGGAGTCGCCGGCTTTAGCGCGGGCTGTGTACTATTCCACTGAAATCGACCAAGAAATCCCTGCCGGCTTGTACCTCGCTGTTGCCCAGGTCTTAGCCTATGTCTATCAGTTGCGCCAGTACCATGCTGGTAAAGCTAAAAAGCCTTCGATGATTAAAGAACCTGAAATTCCCGATGATTTACGTCGAGATGAGTAGCAGCTTATCGTGCTCAAGCAGCGGTTCAGCTGGTGTTCAGATCTGTTTAGGCACAATAGTTAGGATAAGTCACCTAGAATATAAACACCTTGTCTTTGAGATCCCCGCATGAAGCTGTTAGTCGTTGAAGATGAAGCATTACTACGCCACCACTTGTACACGCGGTTGGGTGAGCATGGCCATGTTGTCGACGCAGTGGCTGATGCTGAAGAAGCGCTTTATAAAGTCAGTGAATATAACCATGATTTAGCCATTATTGACCTTGGTTTGCCTGGCATGAATGGCTTAGATTTGATTCGTGAGCTGCGTAATCAAGGTAAAGTGTTTCCTATCTTGGTGCTAACTGCACGTGGAAATTGGCAGAATAAAGTCGAGGGTCTGGCTGCAGGTGCGGATGACTATGTGGTTAAACCCTTTCAGTTTGAAGAACTTGAAGCACGTTTAAATGCGCTGTTGCGCCGTTCATCTGGCTTTGTGCAGTCCACTATAGGTACTGGACCATTACTGCTGGACTTAAACAGTAAACAAGCCACCCTATTGAATCAAAGCCTTGCACTGACAGCCTATGAGTATCGGATCCTTGAATATTTAATGCGCCATCATCAACAGGTGGTGTCTAAGGATCGTCTCATCGAGCAGCTGTATCCTGACGATGAAGACCGTGATCCGAATGTTATTGAAGTGTTAGTGGGGCGCTTAAGACGTAAACTTGAGGGCGACTCTGGTTTTAAGCCGATTGAAACAGTGCGTGGACAGGGCTATTTATTTAACCAAGTGTGTCGTTAGTCGAGTCAAATACTAATATGCCTACACGCAAACATAATAAAACATCTTCTCTACGCATGCGCCTAATGCTCGGTGCTGCGGTGACAGTGTCGCTGTTTATGTTGGCTTTATTTCCAGCCTTAAAGCAAGTCTTTACCGTTGCGCTTGAAACGTCTATTGAACAGCGCTTGGCGGCTGATGCTAGTGCTTTGATCTCGGCAGCTCGTATTGTTGATGGGCAGCTGCGTATGCCAGAAAAGCTCCCCGATGAGGAGTTTGATATTCTTCCTGCGCGTCAGACAGGCATGATTTACGATAATAAAAGTAATTTACTTTGGCGCTCAAGCAGTTCCAAGGCAATTCAACTCAACTATCAGCCCAAATACGACGGTCGAGGCCATGAGTTTTTGCGTGGCATAGATATTGATGGGCGTGAATATTTTATCTATGACGTTGAAGTGGATTTACTGCGTGGTAAAAATGCTGATTTCAGTATTGTTACCATGCAACCTGTCAGTGATTACGAAGTGATGTATATCAGTTTGCGCCAGCAGCTGTATGTGTGGCTGGGTTTTGCGTTGTTGCTGTTGTTGGGGTTTTTATGGCTAGGGTTGGGCTGGGGCGTTCGCAGCCTACGCGGTCTAAGTGCAGAACTTGATGAAGTTGAGACAGGTAAGCGAGCGGCACTTAGCGATCAGCATCCGCGTGAGCTGTTACGTTTAACGCGATCTTTAAACCGTCTGATGGAAAGCGAACGCCAGCAAAGTGAACGCTATCGCCACTCATTGGATGATTTGGCGCATAGCTTAAAAACGCCTCTAGCTGTTTTGCAGGGGGTTGGCGAAGTGTTGTCGGTAAACCCAGACAATAGTGAACAAGTCCATACTTTGCAGGGGCAGGTTAGCCGCATGAGCCAGCAGATCAGTTATCAGCTGCAGCGTGCCAGTTTACGCAAAAGCGGCTTGTTACGTTACCAAGTTAAGCTCAAGCCTTTGCTGGAGAGTTTGCTCGGTGCTTTAGATAAAGTTTATCGCGATAAAAGCGTTGTTGTGACGCAAAACTATGCAGAAGAGCTACGAGTACCTGTCGAACAAGGTGCGTTGTTGGAGCTGCTGGGTAATGTGCTGGAAAATGCCTACCGCTTATGCCTCAGTCAGATCCGCATTAGCGCGAGTCTGATTGAAACGGGCTGCGAGTTAATAATAGAAGACGATGTCCCTGGCGTCCCTAAGCATCAGCGTGAACGCATCCTAAAGCGAGGTGAACGCCTAGACACACAGTATCCAGGGCAGGGTATTGGTACTGCTGTAGTCAAGGATATTATCGATAGCTATGGCGGCCAGCTATTTGTTGAAGATTCGCCGCTTGGTGGCGCGCAGTTTAGAATCATCTTTCCATTAAATTAGCTGCAGTTGATGCATATAGGTAGGCGCTAGCGTTGTACTGTTTTGCTGGTGTAAAGCAAAGTGGTGCGACATTCTTTGCATATATAGCGCGTGCCTTTTTTGCTGCGAGCATGGCGTTGGGCGCTGAGCGCAAAAGGCTCGCGTGTGCTGCATTGGCAACTATACAGATAGTGTGTGCTTGGCTTGCGTTTGACTGCATAGCTATGACAGCGGTTAGCGGGGAGTCCATACACCTCCTCCATCACTGCTTGCCACTCACGACCGTGCGCTCGAATATTTTTGCCGTAAAGACGATAGGCCACTAGATGTGCCACTTCGTGGGCCACAGTGTGCAGTAAAAAGTGCTCAGGATTTTCTTGATACAACACCGGATTAAAACGTAAACGGTTATCGCAAATATGCGCCACACCGGCTTTTTGCCCGCGCAGTTTGAAGCTGATTTCAGGTCGTTGAAGTGAGCAGTTAAAGTGGTTTTCTGCGGTTTTAAAGCAGGCTTCCACGCGCTCTTTGATAAGCTCAGGCATAGTGTTTTGGTTATTAAGTCGCAGTGCTGCTGCGCTTTGCAGTGTTAGTCTGGTGTAAGCGCCCCTCACAGCGTGCTGAAGAGAGGCGCGTTACTGGCAGTGTATTACAATTAAACTTTAAACTGTCCAAGTTGTTGATTAAGCTCGCTTGCTAACTGATTGAGTTGCTCGCTGGATTGACTCAGGGCGTGAGCCGATTCGTTGCTTGATTGTGACAAGGCTGCAACTTGGGTAACGTTTTGATTGATCTCTTCAGCAGCATGCGATTGTTGAAGCGTTGCACTGGCAATTGATGCGTTGAGGTCATTGATGGTATGCAGTGCATTGCTGATGCTGGCTAGACTCTCCTGTGCTTGCTGTGCTTGTTCAACGGTTGCTTGCGCGGTGTTGCTGCTTTCGTTGATTACGCTAACTGCTGCCTGTGAGTTATTCTGCAGGCTTTCAATCATCGTTTGTACTTCATCAGTGGATTGCTGTGTGCGTTGTGCCAGTAAGCGTACCTCGTCAGCCACCACCGCAAAACCACGGCCTTGTTCACCCGCGCGCGCCGCCTCAATAGCAGCATTAAGCGCCAGTAAGTTGGTTTGTTCAGCGATTGAGCGAATCACATCAAGAACGCGACCCACTTGACTGCTTTCTTCTGCCAGCGTTTGCATGACGTTAACTGCTTGCGCAATGGTTGCTGAAAGCAGGTCAGTTTGGCGCAAGCTGTTATCAATATTGGTTTGACCGGCAACTGCTTGCTCTGTGGCTTGCGACACTTCTGAAGCTGCTTGTTCGGCATGCTTAGCAACATCTTGCACCGCATAGGTAACTTCGTTAATTGCTGTGGCTATTTGCTCAGTTTGTTGTGATTGGTTTTCATTGATATCAAGCGCTTCAGTGGCTTGTAGACCTAAAGCCTCGGCTGATTGTTTAAGGGTTGTGGCGCTACTCAGTAAATGACTAACAGTGCTGCGTAACTTCAGAGCAAAAGTATTGTAGTTCTGACTCAGCTCGGTTATTTCATCCTTGCCATTAACGCTCAGTTCTTGGGTTAAATCACCATCACCGCTGGCAATGTTATGCATGGCTGCTACAACATTTTCTAATGGTGTGACAATGCTGCGCATAATACTAATAATGAATAAGGCAATGAAAACAATAACAAAAAAGCCCATTACACTGACTTTGATCGTGGCTGTGCGAAATTCAGCATGAATATCATCTAAGTACACGCCGGAACCAACCACCCAGTTCCATGGTTTAAACAGTTGTACATAGGATATTTTTTCAACAGGTGCACTGGCGCCAGGCATTGGCCAGCGATAGCTGAAAAAGCCGGAGCCTTGCTGTTTGGCAATGCGCGCAAATTCATTAAAAATCAGTTTGCCATCGGGATCTTTGTAATCGGACAGGTCTTTACCGTCCAAAGCAGGCGACATGGGGTGCATAATCATTGTGGGTGTTAAGTCATTGACAAAGATATAGTCATTGCGGCCATAGCGCAGTTTACTCAGTGCCTTTTTCGCATGTTCTTGCGCTTGGGCAGTGGTCATTTGTCCACTTTTCTCTAGGTCATTAAAATATTCCAGCGTGCCTATTGTGCTTTCCACTATATGTTGGGTTTTTACCGCTTTAGCCGAATGCATTAAATCGTAAGACTGTTTTAGAGCTAAAGCTCCGAAAACAATAAACATGCCAACAGCGATTAAGAAAATAAGCCAAAGACGCTTGCTGATGGATATTTGACGAAGAAACTGCATAGCGGAGCTCCAAGGAAACGAAATCGCATATCTGTGCTGCGATTGCTAGAGGTGTGTTGTGTGCTTATGGGGTTGTATCGGATGCTTAAAGCAAAAATTTAATGTTTTTCAATCCGTTTGTAAAAATGCCAGTTTGACTAAGTTTTCCTTGCTTGCACAACAACTAGAGGTGCAGTGCAAGCGTCTATATCACAGATAGAGTAAGCAGATTTGCTTTATTTAACCATGCGACTAAGAGCTCTATTTCAACCTAAGTTATTCATAAAAAACGATTTTCAGTGAAAAAATAGCCGTTCGAAGGTAAGATGCGCTGCTTTGTTAATAGTAAAAAATTAATAGGGATCTATGGATATTTGGCTCGCTGTACAGGCAATTATTTTAGGTGTGGTGGAGGGCTTAACCGAGTTTCTGCCAGTGTCGAGCACGGGGCACCAGATTATTGTTGCCGATGCAATTGGCTTTGGTGGGCAACGTGCTAAAGCTTTTAATATCATCATCCAATTGGCCGCCATTTTAGCGGTGATGTGGGAGTATCGACGCAAAATCGTTAGCGTTGTCGTTGGCTTGCCGCGAGAAGCTGGGGCACAACGTTTTACCGCAAACCTGCTGGTAGCTTTTTTTCCTGCTGTGGTTTTGGGTTTAAGTTTTGCTGACTTGATCGAGCAATGGTTGTTTAACCCCGTTACTGTTGCGACCGCGTTGGTGGTAGGCGGAGTGGTGATGTTATGGGCTGAAAAGCGCACACACAGCATTGCGGCAGACACCGTAGACGATATGAATTGGAAGCAGGCCTTAAAGATTGGTTGTGCACAATGCTTAGCCTTGGTGCCGGGCACTTCGCGCTCAGCCTCGACCATTATTGGCGGTTTGTTTTTTGGCTTGTCACGCAAAGCTGCAACTGAGTTTTCTTTCTTTTTAGCGATGCCAACCATGGTTGGTGCTGCAGTCTATTCCATGTATAAACACCGCGAACTGTTTGCCAGCGGAGACGACTTGCCGGTGTTTGCGCTAGGTTTCGTGACATCTTTTATATTTGCGATGCTGGCGGTGCGTGCGCTGCTGAAGTTTATTGCCAATAACAGTTATGCGGTTTTTGCTTGGTATCGGATTGTCTTTGGCTTGTTGATCTTAGCCACTTGGCAGTTAGGCTTTATTGACTGGGCATCGGCAGGGGAGTAGGCGCGCGGCAACGGCATCTTTACAGTGTTTAACTAAAGCATATGGCCCAATGATGTATATGCTTTTGTTGAGTTAAGAGGCTTGACAGCAAATGGACTTCAAACGTAAGTTTAAAACATTTATCTAGAGTGAAGTATGCATGGCTCAGTCAGACACAGTAGAGCGAATTTTAGATGTTGCAGAGATTCTGTTTGCTGAGAAAGGCTTTGCAGAAACATCGTTGCGCCTGATTACTAGCAAAGCCCAGGTGAATTTGGCAGCAGTGAACTATCATTTTGGTTCAAAGAAATCCTTGATCCAAGCGGTTTTCTCAAGATTTTTGGGGCCCTTATGCGCCAGCTTGGATGAAGAGCTCGATCGGCGTTCAGGTGCTGATCAGCCGCCGTGGACCGTTGAGTTATTGCTGGATGTGTTGGTGCAGCAAACCCTTGCCGTCAAACCCCGTAGCGGTAATGATTTGTCCATTTTTATGCGCTTGCTCGGCCTTGCTTTCAGTCAGAGTCAGGGGCATTTGCGTCGCTATTTAAACGATATGTACGGCAAGGTGTTTCACCGTTATATGCTGCTATTGCATAAGGCTGCACCTGAAGTACAGCCCATTGAGCTGTTTTGGCGTGTGCATTTTATGATTGGTGCGGCGGCATTTAGCATGTCAGGTATTAAAGCACTGCGCGCCATTGCTGAAACTGAATATCAGGTGCATATGAACACTGAACAAGTGCTGCGCTTGATGGTCCCATTTTTAGCTGCAGGCTTGCGTGCAGACGGTGTTATAGACGCAGTCGGTATGCAGCCTGTGATTAAAAAATAGCCCGTTAATTTTAAGCACGTGTGGTGAAACAATGATTGATTATCTGCATGTGTCGATTGCAGAGCAGCGTCTGTATGCGTTCTCTAAGGGCCAGTGGCAGGCAACCTATACAATATCCACTGCATTAAATGGTCCTGGTGAGCAAAATAACTCGGGTTGCACGCCACGCGGCTTGCACTATATCAGAGCAAAAATAGGTGCTGACTTGCCGGCCATGGCGGTATTGCGTGGGCGGCGCTGGACCGGTGAAATCTGGTCACCTGAGCTTGATCAAGCCTACCCACAGCGTGACTGGATTTTAAGCCGAATTTTATGGCTCAGCGGCTGTGAGCTGGGGCGCAATCGTTTAGGCCAAAGTGATACGTTTCGACGTTATATTTATATCCATGGCACGGCTGAAGAGTCACGCCTTGGTCAACCCTATTCGCATGGTTGTATCCGCATGGCCAATCACGACATTATTGAACTCTTTGCCCAGCTTATTGATGCCTGTCCTGTTGCAATCAGTGAGCATGCAACAGCGGCGCAGATATTACAGACACAGGTTAAGGACACTCCATGCAAGGCTCATTAATGCTGGATATTGGCGGCACCTATTTAACCGCTGAGGATCGCCACCTGCTACGTCAACCGCAAGTTTGCGGGGTAATTTTATTTGCACGCAATATCGAGCATCCAGGTCAAGTGCGTGAACTGTGCCGTGCTATTCGCGAGGTGCGCAATGATCTACTGATTGCTGTTGATCAAGAAGGTGGCCGCGTGCAGCGCCTGCGCCAAGGTTTTGTTGCCTTACCAGCGATGGGTTTGTTGCAAACCGCAGGTAATCCTGAGCAGGTTGCGCGTGAGTGCGGTTGGTTGATGGCCTGGGAAGTGTTGGCGATGGGTATCGACTTTAGTTTTGCGCCTGTTTTAGATTTAGATTATGGCCGCAGTGCGGTGATTGGTTTGCGTTCCTTTGGCGGTGATGTCGATACTGTCAATACGCTCGCGGGCGCGTTTCTACAGGGCATGCAAGCCGCTGGAATGCCGGCAGTGGGTAAGCACTTTCCTGGGCATGGCTGGGTGACAGCAGACTCACATGTCGCCATTCCTGTGGATGAGCGCAGCTTAGCTGATATTCAGCAAGCGGATTTAATCCCTTTTAAACACTTACAGCACGCGCTCGCTGGCTTGATGCCTGCGCATGTCATTTACCCACAAGTTGATACTGCACCTGCGGGCTTTTCCAAAGTTTGGCTACAAGATATTTTACGCCAGCAGCTTAATTATCCTGGCGTCTTGTTTAGTGATGACTTATCGATGGCGGGTGCGCATGTCGCAGGTGATGCCGCACAACGTCTGCTGGCGGCCCTTAACGCAGGCTGTAATGTTGGGTTAATATGCAACGATCGAGGTGCTGCAGAACAGGCATTGAGTGCATTGCAAGCAGAGAATATTGCCCCCTGTGCTGATTTATCTGCTATGTATGGACGCTATATTTCGCAGCATGATTTTCAGCAGCATCCGCGCTGGCAATCAGCAAGACACATACTGAAAACACTGACAAGCAACGGATAAGAGGTGGTCAATGAATAAATACGCGATTATTGGTGGCACTGGATTAACCCAGCTGGAAGGACTGACGATTCGCGATGCGATGTTTATTGACACCCCTTATGGCGCACCTTCCGCTGATATTTTGCGCGGATCATACGCCGGACGTGAAGTTTTATTTTTAGCCCGTCATGGTCATCCACACCGTATTCCGCCGCACGAGGTGAATTATCGGGCTAATTTGTGGGCACTGCGCCAAGCCGGTGCAAATGCAGTTTTAGCGATCAATGCGGTCGGCGGGATTACCGAAAACTTAAAAACCGGTTGTTTTTGTATTCCTGATCAGATCATTGATTACACCTCTGGCCGTCAACATACCCTGTATGAAGGTGAGCTGGATCACGTGACGCATGTTGATTTTAGCTACCCCTATGATGCTGAGTTGCGTCGCCGCTTAATTGCTGCGGTTGCGGCCAGTGGTTACAGCTGCAACAACCATGGTGTTTATGGCTGCACGCAAGGACCGCGCTTAGAAACTGCTGCGGAAATTAAGCGTATGGAGCGTGATGGCTGTGATGTGGTGGGGATGACGGGCATGCCAGAAACTGTTTTGGCGCGTGAGCTGGGCTTGAGATACGCCTGCTTAGCCTTAGTGGTCAACCCTGCTGCTGGCAAGTCATCAGGTGTGATTACCATGGCGCAAATTGACGCAGCACTGAATGCTGGGATGTCAAAAGTGAAAATCATTTTAGCGCGCATGCTCAGTCAGGCTTAACCGCTGCGCTCCTACAGATGCCTAGATTGTAGGGCGGGCATTTATGCCCGCGAGATCAGAAGCCGTGGGCATAAATGCCCACCCTACGCGTATTTGTGTGGGTGTGGAGCGGCTCTACCTGCGGCTAGCGATGCTCACCAACGTGATAACGCTGCCATGCAGCTGTGAAAACTGTCCCTCTAGTTGACTGCCTGCAGGCCAATCCCTTGATAAATCTTTAGCTAAACGCAAGCGCGCATGACCGCTATCGGCAACGTTTAAGTCCAATACCTGTGCGTCATGAAAACTAAAGTAGCGAGCGGTCAGCGGGTTCAGTGCTTTAAACAAGCTCTCTTTAAATGAAAAAACCACTGTTAAGTACATGGCCTGCTGCCCACTGTTTAACAGTGCGTATGTGTCGTGCTCAGCCGTGGTTAAAATGTTTTTTGCTAAGCGCTGTGCGCGCTTGGGGCTGAGAGGTTTTTCTATATCTATGCCGAGTCCTTGCCAAGTATGGCTATCACCCACCAGCGCTGCCGCAAGACTGTGGCTGTGAGACATTGAGCCGCAACTCTGTGCTGGCCAGAGCGGAATACGGCTGTTTTCTTGTTGAGTAGGTAGGCTGGCAAGGCCGGTTTGGATGTGCAAGGCCTTGCGCGCACACAGGCGTGCGGCTAAAAACTCGGCTTGGCGCTTGCTGGTTGCTTTGGGCAGATCAATTGCGCAGTCAGCCACCAATTCAGGCGTCAGTGCATCTTGATTAAAGCAAGCGGATACCAGGGTGCAGTTTGGCAGAGCGGTCACAAAGGGCCAGTGCTGCTGTAATTGGCTCAAAAAATCTACAGGCATGTCAGTTTGAGTCGTCAGGTGCAGCACTTGCAGGGCTGCTTGGATAAATAAAGAGTTATAACACTAGAATAAATTTAGCGTTGCAGTTATAAGTAGCAGATTATTTTAAGGCTTATGTGCACAGACTGCCGAGGTATTTATGAAACTACAACAATTGCGCTATATCTGGGAAGTATCACGAAATGGGCTTAACGTATCAGCCACGGCACAAGCCCTTTATACATCGCAGCCGGGCATAAGCAAACAAATACGTTTACTCGAGGATGAATTGGGGGTGGAGATTTTTGCCCGCAGTGGTAAACACTTAACTCGAGTGACGGCTGCCGGTGAGCGCATTATCAAAATGTCGGGCGAAATATTGCGCAAATGTGAAAATATTAAGCAGGTTGGCCAAGAGTTCTCCAATGAACGGGTAGGGACTTTATCGATTGCCACCACGCACACCCAAGCGCGTTATGCGTTGCCGACAGTGATTAGCAGCTTTATGCAGGAATACCCAGATGTCGCTTTGCATATGCACCAAGGCACACCAACGCAAATTGCTGAGATGGCAGCCGATGGCACTGTTGATTTTGCCATTGCCACAGAAGGTATGGAGCAGTTTGGCGATCTGATTATGATGCCCTGTTACCGCTGGAACCGTTGTGTAGTTGTACCTAAAGACCATCCGCTGACCACTGTGCCCAAGCTCACACTGCAGGCTTTGGCAGAGTTTCCTATTGTTACTTATGTATTTGGATTTACTGGTCGTTCAAAGCTAGATGAAGCCTTTAATCAAGTTGATCTAGAGCCCAAGGTGATCTTTACTGCCGCTGATGCTGACGTCATTAAAACCTATGTACGCCTAGGTTTGGGCGTGGGTATTGTCGCTGGCATGGCGGTTGATGAGTTACAAGATCAAGATTTAGTGGCGCTGGATGCCAGCCATTTATTTGAGTCAAGTGTGACTAAAATTGGCTTTCGTCGCGGTACTTTCTTGCGCGGTTTTATGAGTGATTTTATTGAGCGTTTTGCTCCGCATTTGGATCGCGAAGTACAAGGCAAAGTGATTCAGGCGCGTAGCAAAGATGAAATTGAAGAATTATTTAAGAATATTGAGCTACCAGTATATTAAACAGCATAAGTCAGTTGTCGGCTGTTAGTGACACGCTTGTCCAGCAAGGATGTCAGGAACTTAGCGTTGCATACCGTATAATGACCGCAGATTTAACATTACATTTTGAGGGATAGCATGACTGATTACCGTGAAACGCTACATGGGCATTATGGGCAGTTTTTTAAGATTGATAAAATGCTGCATGAGGTACGCACCGAGCATCAGCATTTAGTTATTTTTGAAAATGCCAAAATGGGGCGAGTGATGGCCCTTGATGGTGCAATTCAAACCACTGAAGCCGACGAGTTTATTTACCATGAGATGCTCACACATGTACCTATTTTAGCGCACGGTGCTGTACGCAATGTGTTGATTATTGGTGGCGGTGATGGCGGTATGTTGCGTGAAGTCTGTCGTCATGCTGATGTTGAACGCATCACCATGGTGGAGATTGACCAGTCTGTGGTGGATATGTGTAAAGAGTATTTACCCAAGCATTCCAACGGCGCTTATGATGATCCGCGCGTTAATTTAGTGATTGATGATGGCATGCGCTTTATTGCCAACTGCACTGAGACATTTGATGTCATTATCAGTGACTGTCCAGACCCAACCGGTCCTGCTGAAGTTTTGTTCTCAGAAGGCTTTTATCAAGCCTGTCACCGCTGCTTAAGCGATGATGGTATTTTTGTAGCACAAAACGGCACGCCATTTTTGCAAATTGAAGAAGTCAAAACGACCGCTAAAAATATCCAAGATTTATTTGCTGACTGGCATTTTTATCATGCAGCAGTGCCGACGTACATCGGTGGCAGTATGACCTTTGCTTGGGCAGCTAAAAACCAGCAAACACGTCAAATCAGTTTAGAGACCTTGCGCAAGCGCTTTGCTGATACCGGTATTGCCACAGGCTACTACAATGCTGATATACACCAAGCTGCATTTGCTTTGCCGCAGTATGTGCTGCAAGCCATAGGCAAAATAACAAACGATTAGAAAAACCGCCGTAAAGCCTCGCCGGTAAAGGGCAGGCGCGCGAAGCATTTCTGAGCGAATTGCAGACTGTAAAACAAGAAACATCGCCCGTTAAGGGCGGTGCGTCGTCACTATGTTCTGCTGATGTGCAGCTGATATTGGACGATTGCGTGGCTGGCTACCCAGCAGTGGATACTTGGCTGTTGTTTGCCAATAGCACACAAAGCCCCGCAGGCTAACTGCGGGGCGCTGTCAAAGGCTGATACGCGGCGTGATATCTAAGCGAATCGGGCTGCCTAGGCGTTCTTCAAGTTGTTTTTTTAATGCAACAAAATCAGCGTGGGTAATTTCTGAGCTTGAGCTGACTTCAAGTTGTATATAGATGTCTGCACTGCGAATCTGCACGTGCAGTACATTTAAGTACAGACTTTTCTCGTGGATACTTAATGAAAGCGCATCAACCTGTTGTTCTACCTGCCAAGTGCTGTACATGCTTTGGAATGACCAAGTGAGTGGCACGGCAATGGCTAGCATCAACAGTAAAGATAAAGTTAGGCCACGGCGTGCTTTAACAATGGGTGCATAGCCTAGAACTAAAAAAGTCAGGGCCGCAGCGAGGGCAATGCCGACTAAGTTGGTCAAAAAGAGCAGGGTAGCACCACTGATCACTTGCCAATCCCACCAGCCAATACCGATACCGGCAACACACAGCGGTGGCACCAAAGCCACGGCAATGGCCACGCCAGGCATGCTTTTCATAATACTTTCTCGAGCATGCGCATAAGCGCCGGCCATACCAGAAAAGATCGCCACACCCAGGTCGAGTAGGTTGGGGTGCAGACGCGCAGTCATTTCTGGCGTTACTCGCGTGATCGGAATAATCAAGGCCAGTATTGCCGCCATACCCATCGCTAAGCCAACACCAATGGCAATGGTGGTTAGGGACTGTTTCAGCAGAGTTTGATCGTTGCGCAACAGTGCCATGGATAAAGACACAATGGGTAACATCAGGGGTGCAAGCACCATGGCGCCGATAATCACCGCGGGGCTGGATAAGAATAGACCTAAGCTGGCTACCAAGCTGCTAAGCATCATCAATGAGATAAAGCTGCTGTGGGTTTGCGCATTCTCGCGCAGTTGCATAAACAGCTCTTTAAAGTCCTCTTCGAGGGCGTGGGTAAAGAGCGGTAAGCGCTGCTGAATCATATCTAGACGCTGCTCGCCGAGCGGTAGGTTTTCGAGCTTTAACGTATCCTTGCCGCCGCGCCGGTCGCTTTGGCCTGCATAGTAGGCGTCAGGTAAGTTAACTCGCACCGCTTCAGGGTGGATCTGCAGCTCGATGCTCTTGGCTTCTCGCTTAGCGCTGTCAAGGTAGTAGGTCAGTGGTTGCGTGCTGTCCAAGCGCAAATAGCTGCTACGCACATAGCTCATGGAGTCCGGCAAGCGGCTGACGTGCTTGTCAGCGCTAAACAGTGCTTTGATTAAAAAGCTGAGGTATTGGCTGACTGATTTTGGGGCAATCAGTAAGGTGGATAACTTACTGTCTTGTACACAAATTCGCGTATTAATTAAGCGTGCAGCAGCATTATTGACGTTGTTCTCAATCGCCACTAAGCCGGTGATTGCAGTTTTGGCGCTGTACTCATTGCCAATGGATAAGGTAATAGCAAAGGGTTGAATAGCGAATAGGTTGCGCACGCTGTTCCATAGCATCGCTATTAAATAGAATAAGCGGTGTGTTTTTGATTCGGAGCGCCGGCGGTAAATACGACTTCTTTGGTCCAAGAATGGGGTTTGGCCGAGCATAATCGAACCTAACACTACCTCATCATTGCAATGCAGTATATCAATGGCTTTGCTAGGTTCAGAAAAAGCCAGCTCAATGTGTTTTTCTAGTTTGCCAGTGAGCATAAACCATTCACGCAGACGTATTTGCTGGTGATCAACGGGGATAATACCAAGACTAAAACCCATGGATTGGGCCAGCTCAATGCGTTTAGCAAAATCTGCATCGGAGCACAGCGCGACAACATGCTGAGCAAAATCAAGGGGCTGCCCAGGATGCGCCAGAAAAGCGCTGACAGACATCTGTGACAGCTCAATGCTATTGGCCTTGGCGAAGTCAACAACAGCCTGTACGCGCGGATTATCAGCGTCGTCATAGATAAATACAGCCTTACTGCACAGCATCCGTACTCTCCTAAACAGGTTGCGATTAAAAAAGCCGGATTTTAATCCGGCTTTTAGTTACGACATATAATTACAACTTAAACTGGGAATAGCTCGCTCAACTTCATGGCTAACATCATGTCGCCTTCAGTGCGCAGCTTGCCACCCATAAATGCTTGCATGCCGTCAGTTTCACCGGTTGCAATGCCTTTAAAGGTTTCGCTGTCCATGATCAAAGTAACGTTGGCATCGTCATTGTCGCCAGACTGTACGTCACAGGTGCCGTCTTTAACAACAACATAGTAGTTTTCAGCATCTTCGATGTTGAATTGGAAGACTAAATCTAAGCCAGCAGCGGCATCAGCATTAAATTTAGCGGTTAGAGTTTTAATGATCTCAGCGGTAGAAGACATAATAGATCCTTTTTAAGGTTTTTGTGCGGTTGATGCCGCGTGATATTAAAAACTCAACGGTAAGTGATGAGTTTTTTGTTCTTTAACAAGTCAAGATGAGCATGACTGTTAAAAGAAGTCAGTATGACTGAGTCGTTGCGAAACTTTAAACGACTCAGTGACGTGTTTACGATTTGCCAGTTAAGCTCAAAAGCATTGCGTGCTGGGATACCAGCAAGCAAATGCAAGCACGCAGTGATGGTACCACCAGAGGTGAAAATACCGATGTGGTCATTGGCTCCAGCGCTATTAAGTACGCGTTGCAAACCTGCGTCAACGGTTTGGGTAAATGTTGACCAGCGCAAATGGTCTGGAATGTCATCAGTTTCAGTCGCCCAGCGCTGCATAATCATAGAAAATAAGCGTTGAAATTCTGCTTTATCCTGAAGAGGGTTGCGTAAACTTTCAGTGGCGTGAGGTTCTTGGTCGAGCATTTTGGGTACAAGCAAACGAATAATATTGTCGACATCGATCTCATTAAAAGCGCTATCAATCGTTAAAGGCGGCGCAGTTAAGTTTGCATGAGAAAAGCGCGCTAGTGCAGCTAAGGCAGTATCTTTTTGGCGCAGCATATCGCCACTGAAGCACGCGTTAAGGGTTACACCTGTAGCGATTAAATGGTCGCCGAGGATTTCTGCCTGCTGCACGCCAAGTGGTGAAAGAACATCGTAGTCATCCGCACCAAAAGACGCTTGGCCATGTCGAATTAAATAAATGCTACCCAATGCAATAAACACCTGTAGATATGTCAGCGCTCGAGGTTATTGCGAACGAGCGAAGCTGTCAAATGAATTTCATACGATTGTTTGAAATATGCCTCGATGCTAGCGCTTCAGGGTATACGCATATCCGGCAAACTTAGGCAGATGTATTTAGTTTCTGGTAAGACTGCAATAATGCACGCTACAGTCATTTATTTATTGGCGTTAGCATTGCCAAGCTTCTAGGTAATCGGTATGAAGCGATGCGTTTGCTCATGTAAGATACAAATTATTATCGTTTAAGGAGTTTGCAGTGGATTTTCTACTTGAATATGCTGGTTTTTTAGCGCGAGCGGTCACGGTTTTACTGGTGGTTGTGGTTATTTTGTCAGCAGCAACGGCCATGCGTTCGCGCGGTCGCACACGCAGTGGTGAGCTGACTGTTAGTAGTCTCAATGAGTTTTATTCAGATTTAAAAGATAGTATTGAGCACAGCGTGCTTAATAAAGCACAACTCAAAGCATTAAAAAAAAGCAAAAAAGCTAAGCAGCAGCAAGAGAAGAAAAGTGGTACTGAAAAAAAACGTATTTATGTCTTAGATTTTGATGGTGATATCAAAGCCTCTGCTGTAGACAGTTTACGCCATGAGATTACCGCGCTACTGGCTGTGGCTAGGCCAACTGATGAAGTGGTTTTACGCTTGGAAAGTGGCGGTGGCATGGTGCACAGTTATGGCCTAGCAGCCTCACAGTTGGCGCGTATTCGTGATGCTAAAATCCCGCTAACGGTTTGTGTGGATAAAGTGGCAGCCAGTGGCGGTTATATGATGGCTTGTATTGGCGATAAAATTCTAAGTGCACCTTTTGCTGTGCTTGGCTCGATTGGAGTGGTTGCACAGTTGCCCAATATTCATCGACTATTAAAGAAAAACAATATCGATGTTGAGGTTTTAACTGCAGGGGAGCACAAGCGCACGCTGACCATTCTCGGTGAAAATACTGAACAGGGGCGCGCGAAGTTTTTAGAGGACTTGCAAACCACCCATGATCTGTTCAAGCAGTTTGTTGTGCAGTATCGGCCGCAACTTGATATTAATTCGGTCGCCACTGGTGAAGTGTGGTTAGGTACTGATGCGCAACAGCAGCAGTTGGTCGATCAGCTACAAACCAGTGATGAGTATTTGTCTGCGTGTGCTGCAAACGCTGATTTATACGCATTGGAGTTCGTACAAAAGAAAAGCCTGCAAGAGCGCGTTGGTTTAACTGCAGGCGCTGCTGCAGAGCACATTGCTGATAAAGGCTGGGAGCGCCTGCAACGCCGTTTTTTAGGCTAATACATCATGCACGAGTAAACGCTGAGGATAGACAATGAGTACATATCAAGCATTATGGGTCACTGAGACACCGCATTTTCAACAAAAAGTAATTGAGCGCTCGCTTGATGATTTACCAGAGGGTGACGTACTGATTAAAGTGCATTACTCATCGTTAAATTATAAAGATGCACTGTCGGCAACCGGCAACCGAGGTGTCACGCGTCAGTTTCCGCATACGCCCGGCATTGATGCGGCAGGCGTGGTTGCACATTCAAGCGACCCAGAATTTGCTGCAGGCGATGAAGTGATTGTCACCGGCTACGATTTGGGCATGAATACCTTCGGTGGTTTAGCACAATATATTCGTGTGCCGGCTAACTGGGTGATTAAGCGTCCAGCGGGTTTGTCGCTGCGTGAGTCGATGATTTTAGGCACGGCAGGATTAACCGCAGCGTTGTGTGTCGATAAACTATTGGATGCGGGGCTCACTGCCGATGCTGGGCCCGTACTGGTCACTGGTGCGACTGGCGGTGTTGGCTCAGTTGCTGTGGTGCTATTGAATCAGTTGGGTTTTCAGGTTACAGCAGCCACTGGTAAGGCTGAGCAAGCTGATTTTTTGCATCAGTTAGGTGCGCAAACGGTGATTTCTCGTGAAGAGCTAACAGCAGGAGCGGATAAAGCATTGCTGAAGCCGCGGTGGGCAGGTGTGGTTGATACCGTTGGTGGCGATATTTTATTCAATGCTGTTAAAGCGTTGCAGTACGGTGCCAGCGCTGCCTGTTGTGGGCTTACCGCGGGTATTGACTTTAAAGCCAGTGTTTTGCCGTTTATTTTACGCGGTGTCAATCTGCTCGGCGTTGATTCGGTTGAACTGCCTTTGCTTCATAAAGCATCGATGTGGGATAAGCTGTCTTTGCAATGGAAGCTTGATTTAGAAAGTTTGGTTAAGGAAATCAGTTTAAAAGATGTGCCTAATGCCATTGCGACTATGTTGGCCAGCCAGCAAGCGGGACGCACTTTAGTGCGCATTGACTGAGCTGCTGTAAAGATGAATCCATTGTAAATAAAAACGGCCACGCAATTAAATTGCAGTGGCCGTTTCTACAAGCGCTCGCTAAATTACTTGGTGTGGCGTTTCAGCACTAAGGTGGCGTTGGTGCCGCCAAAACCAAAGCTGTTGCTCATTACTGTGTTTAGCGTGACGTTCTCTTGAGTTTTCTCAACGATAGGTAGGCCTTTGGCTTCTTCGTCAAGCTCATCAATATTGACTGAACCAGCAATAAAGTTGCCTTCCATCATCAGCAGCGAGTAGATGGTTTCTTGCACGCCAGCGGCGCCCAGCGAGTGACCTGACAAGCTTTTAGTTGAGCTGATAGAGGGTGCCTTGTCGGCAAACACTTCACGCACAGCGCGAATTTCAGCAACGTCACCAACAGGTGTTGATGTGCCGTGGGTGTTGAGGTAGTCGATGGGCGTGTCAACAGTGGCTAAGGCTTGCTGCATGCAGCGAACTGCGCCTTCACCGCTCGGTGCGACCATGTCGTAACCGTCAGATGTTGCGCCGTAGCCGACGATTTCAGCATAGATTTTTGCACCACGTTTAAGCGCATGTTCGAGTTCTTCGACCACGACCATGCCGCCACCGCCAGCAATCACAAAACCATCACGCTTGCTATCGTAAGCACGCGAGGCTTTTTCTGGGCTGTCGTTGTACTGTGTGGACAGCGCGCCCATCGCATCAAATAGGCAGCTTTGGCTCCAGTGCTCTTCTTCACCGCCACCGGCAAAAACAATATCTTGCTTGCCCAGCTGGATCTGCTCAAGCGCTTGGCCAATGCAGTGTGCGCTGGTCGCACATGCAGAGGACACTGAATAGTTGACACCTTTAATTTGGAACGGTGTAGCTAGGCACGCCGATACAGTACTACCCATGGTACGGGTGACGCGGTATGGGCCAATACGCTTGACGCCTTTCTCGCGCAGGGTATCAATGGCTTCCATTTGGTTTAGGGTGGATGCACCACCTGAACCAGCAATTAAACCTGTACGCGGGTTAGAGACGTCCTCAGGGCTGAGGCCACTGTCTTCAATGGCCTGCTGCATGGCCAAATAGGTAAATGCAGCTGCTTGGCCCATAAAGCGAAACACTTTGCGGTCGATTAGCGCTTCGAGATCAATATCAACAGTACCTGAAACCTGGCTGCGTAAGCCCATTTCAGCGTAAGACGGGTTAAAACGAATACCGCTATTACCTGCGCGTAAATTGGCAGATACGGTTTCTTTGTCGTTACCTAGGCAAGAAACAATGCCCATTCCAGTGATTACAGCGCGACGCATACTGGTCATCCTTTAGAAAGAGTCTGTAGAAGTGAATAAGCCGACACGCAAGCCTTCGGCTGTATAAATTTCGCGGCCATCAACGCTCACACTTCCATCAGCAATTGCTAAAATTAAAGAGCGGTTAATGGTGCGTTTAATATCAATTTGATACGTGACTTTTTTTGCTGTTGGTAACACTTGTCCAGAGAATTTGACATTGCCTGAACCCAGTGCTCGTCCGCGTCCGGGATTGCCTTGCCAGCCGAGATAAAAACCCACGAGCTGCCACATAGCATCTAGGCCTAGACAGCCTGGCATCACAGGATCACCTTCAAAGTGGCAGGCAAAAAACCATAAGTCAGGAGTAATATCCAACTCAGCAGTGATTTGTCCTTTACCGTATTTTCCGCCTGTATCACAGATGTGCACAATGCGATCCATCATAAGCATATTCGGTGCGGGCAATTGCGCATTACCTGGACCGAAGAGCTCTCCTCGACTGCACTTGAGCAGTTCTTCGTAGGTGAAGGCGTTTTGTTTGGTCATGCGGGCTCCTCAACGTGCCTAATCGTGTACTGCATGGGTGATGGATTTCCATCTTGCTAATGGTGACATTCAACGTATTAGCGTGTTTTTAACACATTTAATAACGCTTAACAAAAAAACTCTATTCAACTTAAGCCTTTTGTTTAACTGCGTGACATGGGCCAGCTGCTGTTAAACAGACTTGTTTGTATGCAATTGTTTGGTTAGACCACGCATTGCCTTCTCAAGTCACAGTGTATTTGCTAGTAAATACGATCATTCAGTAAAAGTAATGGCTCGGGAATATTGCTCTACTCTAAGCGCTGTAGCAGGGTGCTTAGATACGGTGCAGGGGGATCTGTAGCGTAAATGTTGATCCGTGTTGGGCCTTGCTGATCACACTCAACTCACCCCCCATCTGTTGTGTCAACGTATGCGCAATCGATAACCCTAGGCCTGTACCACCGTAGCGCCGTGAAATACTTTGATCGGCTTGATGAAATGGATCAAAAACCGAAGCCAGTTGCTGCGCCTCAATGCCAATGCCTGAGTCAGTGATTTGACACCTTAACATTATTTGTGCCGGTTCGAGTACGCGCCAGTCTGCGCGAAGTGTCACGCTGCCTTGCGCAGTGAACTTTAACGCATTGGCTAATAAGTTCACTAAAATTTGTCGCAAGCGGGTCGGGTCACCTTCAACGTGCAGGCCACTTAGGTCAGCCGGAAGGTTAAACACAAGCTCAATGCCTTTTTGTTCAGCGCTATATTTGAATACATTATGCAGTGAGTTGAATAAGTCACCTAGGCAAAAGTCAATACACTCAAGTTGTAGGGCGTCGTGCTCGAGGCGGGAAAAGTCTAAAATATTGTTTATTACTTCAAGCATTTGCAAACTTGAGGTGTGGGCGATTTGACTGTATTCAGTTTGCTCCTTGCTGAGCTCGGTTTGCTCAAGCAATTGCAACATGCCGAGCACACCGTTCATGGGCGTGCGTAATTCGTGACTCATCATTGCCAGAAAGTCGGACTTGGCTTGATTGGCGCGCTCTGCCTCTTGCTGTGCTTGCTGAAGCTCTGTGGTGTACTTTTGCTGGCTCAACTGTGCTTGCTGTAGGGTTTTGCTAAGCATATTGATATGCGTGCTCAGCTGACCAAGCTCACCGTTTTCGACCTCAGTCAAGGCTGGCGTGTTGTATAAGCCATCATCAAGGCTTCGCAGTTTTTTACGCATCGCTTGAATAGGGGTGGATAAACTACGTGCGAGCAAATACGCCAGCGCCCAAATCAAGAACAAAGTCAGTAAAATAAGCCAAAGGGCGCGCAGTAAAATATCGAGCTGCTGTTTTTTAAGAGCGCTGTCAGT
Source organism: Pseudomonas sp. C27(2019) (assembly GCF_008807395.1). Lineage (GTDB taxonomy): Bacteria > Pseudomonadota > Gammaproteobacteria > Pseudomonadales > Pseudomonadaceae > Denitrificimonas. Next base: position 1,650,852 of record NZ_CP043320.1, on the reverse strand, counting down.
CATTCCTATTAAGACATGGCCGATCACTTCTTCATTGCTGGATGTTTGCGCAGATGCCATTGAGAATAAAAACTGTGGATCGAGAGCAATGGTTTGACGTGTGATATCTGCTTGGAAGGTTAACTCAGAGTTGCTTTGTAGCTGTGCTTTTTCGGTGCGCATTAAGCGCTTATCGTCTTCATCATATATTTCAATAAACGCAATATGCGGGTGTTTTAATATACCTTTTAGCATCGGCTCTAGCGCTTGCAGATTGCCTGAAATAACACTGAATTCAGCTGCTGGCGCGAGTTGATTGGCAATCAATTGGCCTGCATTTGCCAATTCTTCTTGTAAGTTTTGTAAGCGTGCCAAGGTAAAATAGCCGGTCAATAAAAAAGCGATCAGTACCGCAGGTAACAGACTGACAAATAACGTGTGTCGGTGAATGCTACCGCCTAAAAATCTTTTCATGGCGCGGCCCTGTGTTGTTTCAGTTGCTTAAGTAGATCTGTAACCTGGTGTGTTTCAACCGCCAGCGAGCGTGCAACTTGTGGGTTAAGCATGATTTTAAATTCTTCAGGGTAGACACTGTGCGGCCAGTGCTCTGCTGGTGTCTGTAAAAGTGTTTGCAGGCTATGCAGCCAGTCATCTTTGTTGCTGTAAGTGGATGCTAAGCTACCCGCTTTGATAAAAGCTGCGGTGGGACCGATCAACGCTTGTTTGCGCGCATAACTGCTGAGCAGAATGCTTTTAATGGTTGCTGGGTTGTAAATTTGTGCGTCATCAATACCAAGCAAAACATCTGTTTTATTCAGCAAACGAGCGAGGCTGCGTGCATCATAGCTGTTTGGCCAGTAATAGGTATGTAAGGTCAGGTCATGCGCTTGTATAGCCTGCTCGATTTCTTTTAATAAGAATATGCTTTGATTTCCGTATAGGAGGCCAATTTTTTTATGGCCCGGCAGCAGAGCTTTTAATAAAGCGATTTGCCGCTCAATAGGTGGATCACTCCAAAGGAATGTCAGTTTTTGCGGCTGCTGTTTAGCAGTGCGCTGGTGCGCTTGCACGCGGCTGACTTGCATAATAAGTGTTGCAGGTGCGCTGTGGCTAAGCTGTAAGCGCCAATCAAGTAGGGCAGGTCCCAGTAGCACGAGGCGAGTATCTGTTGTGAAATTGCGCTGCGCTTGTAGTTGCGAGCGCGGCATATATTCAACACTTTGCAGAGGAAGCAGCTGGGCAAGCTCTTCAGCAAAGCGGCGCACACTGGAACTGTCTTGATCTGCGCTTAAAATGATTTGCGCTTGCAACGGGGCGCTGATGCAAAAGAGGACGCAAAGTGTGCACAGGAAACGCCATAGATAAGCCAGCATAACCGCTCTAAAACTCCAGCTGCACGGTTGCGTAAACTTTGTCGTGGCTGTTGTCTTTATTATTGGTGCGGCCTATAGGCTGGTTGTTTAGAGTTTTTTGCAGATTGCCGGCGACAGTCAGGCGTTTATCGCCCCAGTTAAACTGTTTAGCAAGGCGCAGGTTAGCCAGCTGTAAATCGTTTTTATCTAGCTGTTGTGCAGCAAAATACATCAGGCTGCTGCTCCAATCATTTTGCCAGTCACGCAGCCAGGTGAATGAGCCGCTATGTGGTGGTGCTATGTCTTGGTCTAATGCGTTACTGGCGCGCTCTTTAATATGGGCATAACTCAAGCGCAGTCGGTCTTTACTTGTGGCTTGCCAATTGCTTTCAAATTCGCCGCCGTAGAATTTTATATGATCATGGTTGCTCAGGTTAAACGACTCGAGACGCGGCCTATGGCTGATCATGCGAGTGATTTTTTCTTCAAAGAGTTTGATGTCAATTGACAGGCGCTGCGCAGCGAAATGCCCATTGTAACCAAGCTCATAGGCTTTGATTTTTTCCTGTTTGAGTTTGCCACTGCCTTGCGCGCTGATAAAAAAGTCAGCGGTGCTGCCTTGGCTGACCTGTGGACGTAAATCATGCACGCGATAGCGCCAATCGGCATGGTTTTCAAACATATCAGGTGAGCGCACCGCTTCACTGTATACCGCTCTTAAGCCGTGCGCAGGCGTGAATAAATAGTTGACGGCTAGACGTGGAGAAAAAGAATCACCATTGCTGCTGTCGTGTTCGAACATACCGCCACCTTGCAGTAACCAGTGTGGGGTGGCATACCATTCGAATTGACTGAAAGCACGAATAATATCTTTGCGCTGGCGGCCATTTAAAAAGGTTTGTGAGCGGGCTTGGTCGTAGCGGTAACTTAAACCGCTGATCAGGCGCAGGCTGTCGGAGACGCTGTAGGTGTCTTGCAGCTCTAGATCAAAGCGTGATTCACGGCTTTCTTCGCTGATCAGGCCGCAGCTGTGAGGCAGAGGAATGGGGCCCAGCAGCTTGCTGCCTAGCCAGTTTTGCAGATAGTCTTGGCGAGGGCTAGCGTTGCTGATTCGTTTCCGGTTGAATAAGTCTTCGCGTTGCTGGGCAGAAGAAATACGCCATAATTCGTTAAGCTCAGGGCTAAAAGCCAGTTGCGCATCACAGGCGCGCCATTCACGCTGGCGCTGCCATTGTTGTACGTCGCCTTGCACAGAGATGCTGTGCTTGCTGTTGATGATGCTGGTCCAGCGCAAACTAGCGCCATAGTCTGTGGCTTTCTCGTCAGAGTTATCATCTTGCTCGTCGGCTCTAGGGTTTATTACTTCTGCAAAGGCTGGGCGGTAGTGGTTATTGATCTGGTTGCTGCCCTCTTTAAAGGCCAGCTGCCAATCAATGCTGTTGCGTTCGTCGAGTTGATGGTTGGCGCGCAAATTAAAGCGACTGAGGCGGCGACCATCGCGAAAATCTGAGCCATCTTCTCGCTTGTCAAAGCCATTATCCGCAAGTCCAGATAATGATAAACGCATATCGGAGCGATCGCTGTGCCACGCTTGGCGTGCGTACCAATCACGAATGCCATTTTCGCCTAGGTTACTCTTGAGTACAGTGCCGTGTGCGTCCTTGGCAGACACAGTAATAATGTTGATTACGCCAAGCAATGCATTAGCGCCGTAGCTCACTGTATTGGGGCCGCGAAACACTTCAATGCGTTGAATATCTTCAATGGCGACTGGTAAGTTGGTCCAGTCGACTTTGGCAAAGCCTGCGCGGTACACCGAGCGCCCGTCAATCAACACTTGTAAGCGCCGCGCTTGTCCAGGGCTGGTGCCATGGTAATTGACTGTGGTTAGGTTACCGCTATCCGGCACAACCAGCATGCCGGGTACAAGGCGCAACACGTCAGTGATATTGCGCGCGCCACTGGCAACAATCAGTTCACGATCAATACTGCTAATGCTGCCCGGTACTGCCGCAGGGGGCTGGTACAAATGTGTGGCTGTGAGCACTTCGGGTACTGCTTGGTCATTGATAAATAAATCGCTGGCATGGGCTAAGTGAGACAAGCCAAGGCCCAGGGTCAATGGTAGCAGTACGTTTGCTGTTACATACGAACGCTTTAAATGCAGGAGCAGCAAGGCTTGCCTCGTAATCTAATCAATAAAACGAATAGTAGTTTAACTGAAAATGCTAAACACTGGTTATGCTTGAACAGCACCGTATAATGAAGCAATCGCCAAACAATGGCAGAAGAGAACACAAGCATGATAATAAAAAAACCAATCGCTGTATTAGGCGGGGGCAGTTTTGGTACTGCCGTGGCTAATTTACTGGCCAGTAATCAGCAGCCTGTGCGTTTGTGGATGCGCGATGCACAGCAGGCACAAGCGATTAATGACAACAGGCTCAATCCGCGCTATTTAAAAGGTGTCACGGTGCTTGAGGGGGTTGTTGCCGTTACCGACTTAGCAGCTGCTTTAGCTGAGTGCGATTTGATTTTTGTTGCGTTACCCTCCACCGCTTTGCGCAGCGTACTGACACCTTATGCCGATGCGTTGAGTGGAAAAATGCTAGTCAGCACCACTAAAGGGATCGAAGCAAATAGCTTTATGCTAATGAGTCAGATTTTAGAAGACATTGCTCCGTTGGCGCGTGTTGGTGTGTTATCTGGGCCTAATCTTGCCAAAGAGGTGGCTGCGCATGCGCTAACTGCTAGTGTGGTGGCCAGTGAGGACGAAACACTGTGTGCAGAGGTGCAAGCTGTACTGCATGGGCCAACTTTTCGGGTGTATGCCAGTCGTGACCGCTTTGGCGTAGAGCTGGGTGGCGCGCTGAAAAATGTATATGCCATTATTGCAGGCATGGCTGCAGCCATGGGCATGGGTGAGAACACCAAAAGTATGCTGATTACCCGTGCTTTGGCAGAAATGACCCGTTTTGCAGTTAAGTTGGGTGCTAATCCCATGACGTTTTTAGGCTTGGCTGGTGTAGGTGATTTGATTGTGACCTGCACATCACCGAAAAGCCGAAATTATCAGGTGGGTTTTGCATTGGGCGAAGGCTTAAGCCTTGAACAAGCTGTTGAGCGCTTGGGCGAGGTGGCGGAAGGGGTGAACACCTTGAAGGTGCTTAAAGCTAAGTCGCAAGAAATGGGGGTCTATATGCCGCTGGTGGCTGGCCTGCATGCCATTTTGTTTGAAGGGCGCACGCTTGAACAAATTATAGCTGGGCTGATGAGTGGCGAGCCAAAAACTGATGTTGACTTTATTTCCATTGATGGCTTTTAAACGAGGGCTTACAGAATGACAAAAGCAGAAAAAACCATCCGCCGTGAGTCAATATTTTTACGCGTGTTGTGGATGCTGTTATTTCTATTGGTATGGCACGTTGCTGTGCCACTGCTAGGCATTTTAGTGGTTGCGCAGCTGCTATACCGTTTGTTTTATGGTGCGCCCAGTGTGCACTTTATGAACTTTGGTGACAGCTTAAGCCAGTATTTAGCGCAAATAGGTCGTTTTGCCGTGTTCAATACAGATGCTAAGCCTTGGCCTGTAGCAGATTGGCCGCAAGCCCGTGCCGCTGACGGGGAGGCTGCACACGTGCCTAAAAATAAAAAAACAGCGCAAACGCCAGTGAGTGCAGAAGCTGCAAGCGCTACTGTGCCGCAGCCCGCTGTTGCGACTGATACGGGGGCAGATGCACCAGTGTCAGCAGACCTTTCAGAAGTAGCACAAGCGCCAGAATCATCAGAAACACCAGAAGCACCAGAAGCACCAGAAGTGCCAGCAGCGACAAGCGTGCAAAGCACAGAAGAAGACTCTGCAGCTGTTGATGATAAGCAGACAAAAGATGAGGCTAAGCCATGAAGCTCTGGTTGTTAAGGCACGGCGCGGCGCAGGCCTACCAGCGCCACGATGCTGACAGGCAGTTGACTGAGCAGGGTCGCGAGCAAGTCGTGCAAGCTGCTACGTTCTTGGTTGGTGTTCAGTTTGATCGAGTGCTATGCAGTCCTTATGTGCGCGCTCGGCAAACCGCTGAGCTGTTATGTGCCACATTGCAGCGTCAGGGCGATATTGAAATTGTGCCGTGGTTGACGCCAGAGGACGATGTTCGAGAAGTGACACGCAAGCTCGATGGCTATCCCGTAAAAAATTTATTAATTGTTGCCCACCAGCCCTTATTAGGTGCGCTCGCCAGTTGGTTGGTTGATACAGATCGTCAGTATGGTTTGCCATTGAGTACAGCCAGTATGGCGTGTTTAAAAGGTGACTTTATTGGTGCGGGTGCAATGCAATTACACTCTTTGCAGCATGTGCATGCTTAGGACACCACGCTCTCCACTATAACAATAGCTAAAATAACCAAGGAGTTTTTAGTGTCGGCTTGTGCTCAAGAAATACGCATTCAATTACCACATATTGATCTGGCAGCGCGCGTCTACGGCCCCGAAGATGGACAGCCGGTTTTGGCGTTGCATGGTTGGCTCGATAATGCGATGACATTTGATTTACTTGCACCTAAATTGCAAGGCTTGCGCATCGTTGCCATTGATATGGCGGGACATGGCCATTCAGGGCACCGCGCAGCAGGCGCTGGTTATCAGTTGTGGGATTATGCCTTGGATGCGCTGATGGCGACCCAACAATTGGGTTGGCAGACGTTTTCGCTGCTTGGGCATTCATTAGGCGGCATTATCAGTGTGCTTATTGCAGGTGCAGTGCCTGAGCGCATTGAGCGGGTTGCCTTAATTGATGGTCTAGTCCCTGACACCGGTGAGGCTGATAACGCACCTAAGAAACTTGGCAAAGCATTATTGGCACACATCGATTTGGCGGCCAAAAAGAAAACCATCTATGCCTCTGTTGAGCAAGCCGTGCAGGTGCGTATGCGTGGTTTTATGCCGGTCAGTCGGTTAGCAAGCGAGCTGCTTGCGCAGCGCGGTTTAAGCCCAGTTGCTGGTGGTTATAGCTGGAGCACGGATTCGCGCTTAACCCTGCCTTCACCCTTACGTTTAACCCGTGCACATGCAGCCGCCTTTGTGCATGCCGTGCAGTGTCCGATGACGTTAGTTTTAGCAGAGCAGGGTGTTTTGCTGAAAGAACCTGATTTTATCAAATTTCTCAGCACTTTAAGCTTAGATGTGCAACGCTTGCCGGGCGGGCATCACTTGCATCTTGACGATGAGCTCGGTGCGCAGGCTGTGGCAGAATGCTTGCAAGCTTTTTTCAATGCGAATTAGAGGTTATTCAGTAGCGACAATAGACACATTAAATTGTCATTCACAGGCGTCATTATGTTTGATATGTATACTGTAGATACTCTCTATGAATATAACGTAGCTATTGCTTTAAAAGAGCGGGTGCTGCTGTAAAGAACGCCTTACATGTGTCGAGCCGCGCAGATGCGCAGCAGAGCACCATACACACTGCACAGACTATGTTGGTAAAGTGATAATGCACAATTGGATGTACAAAACAGTTTTAGCCGCATTGCTGGCGGCATTTGGCGGTACGGTATCTGCAAATGATTTTACGACGTTTTTGAATCTTGAGCATTTACGTGACGCCAAAATTATTACTCAAGCGCGACAAGATAGCGTAGAAAAAATCTATCCTAAAGGCTCGGTGCGCCGTATCAGCGGCAAAATGCGCTACAGCGGCCAAGTGTTGGTGCGCGGCTCAGTTGATGTGCTGACCGTGCAGCTGGCGCCTACGCATGAGGCGCTGGATGCCTTTAATGCCAGCCGTCAATTGTTGCAGGATGAGCATGCGCAGATGCTGTATTGGTGCGCTGCACGTGAGTGCGGTTCGAGTAGCCTTTGGGCTAATCAAGTGTTTGGCAATGCCCGCTTGTATGGCCCAGATGATCGGCAGGCCTACGCGCTATTTCGTTTGGCTGGAGAAAAACAAGCCAGCTTGCTTGCCGTATATGCAATTACACGAGGCAATGGCCGTGATTTCTTACATTTTGAACACTTTCAAGCAGAGCAGCTAGCGGCTGATTTGTTGCCGACAGCAACAACCTTGGAGCGGCAGTTAAATACGGATAATCGATTGTTCCTGCCAAGTCTCACCGGTCAGCCAGATCCGGTTTGGGTCAAGCTGTTGGTGCGCGCTTTGAACCAAAACATCACTATGCGCATCAGTATGGCTGGTGAAAATGCTCTGGCCTGGCGCGATGCAATGGTTGAGCGTGGGCTTAGATCCACTCGAGTTGAGCTCGACACTGAGTACACTCAGCCTGGATTAGTGCTGCAGCGATTACCTTAGCAATGACTTCTTCAATGGATAGCGCGCATGTTCAGTAATGACCGTTTATTAGGACAAATTTTACTGCTGAGCTTGCTGGGTGCCTGTTTATGGGTGCTGGCACCCTTTATGACTGCTTTGTTTTGGGCTGCGGTACTCGCTTTTGCCAGCTGGCCGGTAATGCAAATGTTAACTCGAGCACTCAAAGGTAATGCAAGCTTAGCCGCTGGCTTGCTGACCGGTGGCTGGGTGGTCATTGTTGCCGGGCCATTGGTGTGGTTGGGGTTTAATATTGCTGATTACATCCGTGCGGGCACCGCGTTGATTCAGAATATACGGGTGACCGGCTTACCCAGCGCACCAGATTGGTTAGTGGAAGTGCCTATGCTCGGTGATCGCTTGCTGGAACTGTGGCAAGCTGCTGACGAGCAGGGTTCGGCGCTATTTTTGACGGCTAAACCCTACATGGGGCAGATGGGTAATTGGCTTTTGGCGCGCAGTGCCAGCATTGGTGCAGGTATTCTTGAGCTGGCTTTGAGCTTGGTCTTGGTGTTTTTCTTTTACCGCGATGGCCCACGCTTAGCCCTGTTTGTCAAAAATTCAATCCGGCGTTTGATAAAAGACCGTGCTGACTATTATCTAGATTTGGTTGCCGGTACGGTGCGTCGTGTGGTTAACGGGGTGATTGGCACCGCCGTAGCGCAAGCCATTGTAGCGCTGTTTGGTTTTTTAGTGGCCGGCGTGCCCGGTGCTTTATTGCTGGCGGCACTGACCTTTATGCTGAGTTTGATCCCAATGGGACCGCCTTTAGTCTGGGCGCCAGCGGTGGCTTGGCTATTTTGGCAGCAGGACTATGGCATGGCGATTTTCCTGCTGGTATGGGGGTTTTTGGTCATTAGCAGTGTTGATAACTTCCTTAAACCTTACTTGATTAGCCGCGGTGGGAACTTACCCCTTGTCGTTGTTCTAATGGGTGTATTCGGCGGGCTTTTTGCCTTTGGCTTTATGGGGCTGTTTTTGGGCCCGACCTTGCTGGCAGTTGCTTATAGTTTGGTCAGTGACTGGATTGCCAGTAATCAGCCAAAAGTAGAGCAGCCGAACGTTGATCAACCCTAAATTGCAAACAATAAAAGGATAGATGCTATGCGCTTATATTGGTTAAGTTTACCACTGGCAATTGTTATGTTAGCCGGTTGTGCGGCTAAAACGAATTACCGCAGCAGCTGTGCGCAGCAGCTCGATGCTGCTTGGGCAGAGTTGGATATTGCCAAAGCAGAAGGTTTTGCCGGAACTGTTAGCTATTCAAAGGCGCTGACGTTGATCACCGCAGCAAAAACTCAGCAGCAGTTTGAAGCTTACAAAGGCTGTACAAGTAAAGCGCAAAAAGCGCGTTTTTATATCAGTGAGTCACGCGCTGGTCGCTAAAATCTATTGCATACAGTGCGGCGCTGTGCAGGTTTCTAGTTTTGCCTTTGCGTGCGCGAAGATTGCTGGCTAGCATAGGCAGATCTAGACATGGAGTTTTATCCGATGCGCAGTCAATTAGAAGCCTGCATTCACGCAGTCAACCACATTATTTTAGGTAAAGAACAGGCGGTGCGCTTAGCCATGGCCTGTTTATTGGCGCGCGGCCACTTACTTATTGAAGATTTGCCTGGTATGGGCAAAACCACTTTAAGCCATGCCTTGGCACAAGTGCTGGGTTTAAGTTACCAACGCATTCAGTTCACTTCAGATTTATTACCCGGTGATATTCTCGGTACCTCAGTGTTTGACCGTGAGACGGGACAATTTGTTTTTCATCCCGGGCCTGTGTTTGCTGAGCTTTTATTAGCCGATGAAATCAATCGTGCGACACCGAAAAGCCAAAGTGCATTGCTGGAAGCCATGGAAGAAGGGCAAGTAACGATTGAAGGTGCAACGCGGCCCTTACCCGATCCTTTTTTTGTTATCGCCACGCAAAACCCGATCAGCCAAGGTGGCACTTTTAGTTTGCCTGAGTCGCAGCTCGACCGCTTTATGATGCGTCTTTCGCTCGGCTACCCAAGTGTCAGTGCCGAGCGGCAATTGCTGATGGGCAGTGATCGCAAACAGCTGCTCAGCGTGTTGCAGCCTTTAATAGAGCGCGCTGATTTATTGGCCGCGCAGCAGCAGGTTAATGATGTGCGCGCCAGCGATGCATTGGTCAGTTATATCTTGCGCTTAGTCGAAGCAACACGCACCCACGCGCAGCTGGCGTTTGGTTTATCGCCGCGTGGCAGCTTGGCACTGCTGGCCGCGGCTAAAGCTTGGGCTTTCTTAGCGGGGCGTGATTATGTGATCCCAGAGGATGTGCAAGTGGTTTTGCCGGCAGTGGTCGGACATCGACTGCGTGAGCAAAACAGCGCCAATGGCATAGGCAGCGCCTCTGTCATACAAAGCTTGCTGACCGACGTGCCAGCCTTGTAATGCCAACAAGAGTATTGCAGAGGCCTCGGCAGTGGTTTGCAGCATGGGTGACGCGGCGTTTACCACCGCTGCAGCGTATTCGATTAGAGCAGCGCCATATTTTTATTGTGCCCACCTTGACGGGTGCAGCCTATGCGCTCGCCTTAGTGCTCATGCTGCTGGTGGCGATCAACTATCAGAACAGTCTGGCCTACGCACTGACATTTCTATTGGCCTCACTGGGGCTGCTAACAATGTTTCATACGTGGCGTAATCTCGCTGGCTTAACTGTAGCAGCAGCAGGCAGTACGCCGTGCTTTGCCGGTGAGTATGGCAATTATCGCTTGCGTCTACACAGCGATAAACATGACTATCAAGCCATTGCCGTGGGTTGGAATAGCAAGCAGTTGAGCTTGCTTGATGTGGCGCATGATAGCGAGCAATTTGCTGAGTTGAGCCTGTTAGGGCAGCGCCGAGGCTGGCAGCAAGGACCGCGACTGCGCATTGAAACACGTTTTCCGCTGGGCTTATTTGTAGCTTGGAGCCAAATCGATTTAGCGCAACGTATCCTAGTCTATCCGCAGCCAGTAGACGCCGTTGTCATCGCCGCTGCAGGCCAAGGTGATGAGCAGGACAGTGATGAGGCCAGCACGCTTGCAGGCGTGGATGACTTTCAAGGCTTAGCAGCGTGGCAGCAAGGGGACTCTTTGCGGCGTATTCATTGGAAAGCTTGGTCGAAAGGTCAAGGTCTTTTGGTTAAACAATTTAGCGAGCAACGAGGTCAGCAACAACTGCTGGACTTTGAGCGATTAAATGGCGATGTTGAATACCGGTTGTCTGTGCTCTGTGCACAGGTGCTTAAACTCAGCCAAACAGATCAACCTTACAGTCTGTTATTGCCAGGACAGCAGCTCGGGCCTGATCTAGGCCCTGAGCATCGCCAACGCTGCTTGCGAGCCTTAGCTCTGTATGGCGAGCCAACCGCATGAGCGCCAAACAGCTCAACGTACAAGCGCGGCAAACATTGCCACGTATCAGCCTAACTTGGCTGCTAATTGCCCAGGCTCTGGTGATTATTCCGCATCTACTGCATGTGCCATTTTGGTTGGTCGGCCTGTGGCTTGCTTGTGCAGCGTGGCGCATTCAAGTGTTTCGTATGCGTTTACCATTCCCTAACAGTTGGACCAAGGCTGCTTTGCTACTGGGCAGTGCTTTTGCGGTGTATTTAAGCCGCGGCAGTCTAGTGGGGTTGGATGCTGGGGTGGCGCTGCTGATCACTGCTTTTATCTTAAAACTGCTTGAAGTGCGCAGTCGCCGCGATGCGCTGGTGCTGATCTTTCTAGGCTTTTTTACTGTGGTGACCAGCTATCTGTTTTATGACAGTTTACTGGCTGCGCTGTACAGCGTATTGCCTGTAATTGCTTTGTTATCAGCTTTGCTGGGTTTGCAACAAAGTAGTTTTGCCATGCAGCCGCTGGCCACTTTGAACTATGTGCTGCGTTTGTTTGCCCAAGCGGTGCCACTGATGCTGTTACTGTTTGTTTTGTTTCCGCGCCTTGAACCGCTGTGGAGTTTGCCGCAGCCGGCTGATAAAAATACGGTGGGCTTGGCGACCAGCATGAGCCCAGGAGATATTGCTGAGCTGGGTCAGTCTTCGGCATTGGCATTTCGAGCGCGTTTTGATGGTGATATCCCAGCGCAGTCACAACTGTATTGGCGTGCATTAACCTTGCCGCAGTTTGATGGGCGCAACTGGTCAATCAGTGAGCGTGTCAGTGCGCAAGAACCACAATGGCAAGCGCAAGGTGAGGCGCTCAGCTATAGCATTATTATGCAGCCCAGCAGTCAACCATGGCTGTTTAGCTTGGATGTGGGCAGCAGTGAACAGGCGGATATTCGCTTGATGAGTGATTTTCGCTTGCAGCGGCGCACGCCGGTCAATCGAGCCTATCAATATCAAGCCACCTCGTGGCCGCAGGCATTGCGCCAGCCGCTGTTAACTCAAGCGCAGCAGCAGGAGTTCTTGCAGTTGCCGCGTAGCGGTAATCCACAAAGTCGTGAGTGGGCACAAGCGTTACGCCAGCAGTATGCCGATGACGATACGCTGGTGACGGCATTGCTGCGCCACTTTAATCAAGAACCCTATTACTACACACTCAAGCCACCTGTGCTGGGCAGTGACAGTATCGATGAGTTTTTATTTAGCAGTCAGAGTGGCTTCTGTGCCCATTATGCTGGCGCCATGGTGTTTACCTTGCGTGCTGCCGGTATTCCGTCGCGGGTGGTAGCCGGTTATCAAGGGGGCGAAACCAATCAAGCGGGACAGTTTATCCAAGTGCGCCAGTATGATGCCCATGCCTGGGTTGAGTATTGGCAGCCTGGACAGGGCTGGCGCAGTGTTGATCCAACCTTTCAAGTTGCTCCTGAGCGTATCGAGCGCAGCTTACGCGATGCCTTGCCGGATGAGGCTGATTTATTTCAGGGTGATTTTTTCTCGCCTTTGCGTTACCAGCACATTGGTTGGGTCAATCAGTTGCGGATGGGCTGGGAAAATATCAATCACAGCTGGCAAACGCAGATTCTTGGCTATCAGCGTGAGCGTCAACAGGCGTGGCTCAAGCAATGGTTTGGTCAGGTGGATTGGCAGACTTTAGGGCTGTTGCTGGTTTTTAGTGCGGCATTGATTATTGCGCTGATTGTGTTGTGGATGTTTAAGCCTTGGCAACGCCAAGCTGACCCTGTGCAACGGCTCTTGAATGATTTTCAGCGGCTGCTGCGCAAGCGTGGTTTCACCCGCGAGACCGGTGAGGGCTTGCGTGACTTTTATCAGCGCATCGCTCAGCAGCTGCCTGAACAGCAACAGCAGTCAGTGGCTGCTTTTATCAATCTCTATGAACAGCAGCAATATGCAGAGCAGGCGCTTGATTTAGCGGCCTTGCGCAGCGCTTTGGCTCAGGTGAAAAAATAATGTTGGATACACTGCTGCTGATCACGTTAGCGCCCATCTTAGTCTGGCAAGGTCGACGGGTGCGGCAACATACGCTGCGCTTGCCTGAAGCAGCTGGCCAGCGGCATGGTCATCTTGGTCAGGGCCGGCAATTGCGCGTGTTGGTCCTGGGTGATTCCTCAGCCGCCGGGGTAGGCGTGAGCAGTCAAGACAATGCTCTAGCTGGGCAGTTAGCCGAGCAACTCAGTGGGCAGTATCAGGTTACCTGGCAGCTGTTGGCAGAGACTGGCATCACCAGCGCGCAACTGCTCAGACAGCTGCAGGACACAGCAGCACAAGACTATGATTGCGCGGTGCTGGCGATTGGCGTCAATGATGTCACCGCATGCACCGCAGATTCGCTTTGGCTGGCGCAGTTGCAGTCTCTGCACGAGACGCTGTGTGCCACGTTTAATGTGCAGCATATTTTTATTTCAGCCATCCCACCGATGCAGCATTTTACTGCGCTACCTTGGCCACTAAGTGGGTACCTTGGCCGTCGTGCACGGCGCTTGAATCGACTGACTGCAGAACTGGCAGAGCAGTCCAGTGGGTTAACTTTTATGCCGATTGATTTGGGTGTCGATCCACAGATGTTGGCTGCTGATGGTTTTCATCCGAGCCAAGCTGCTTACAAATTATGGGCCGAGCAGGTGGCAGCCCTGATCAAAGGCACTGCGTTTAAGTGAGTGCTCAGCAAAAAATACTCTTTTCATATACTATGCCGCCGCATATAACTTGAATTCTGGAGGCCTGCGTGCCGATTAGTGTGTGGGGCTTAGCGATTGCACAAGCATTGCTGACCACTGGAAATATTTTATTGGTGGCTGTTTCGGCCTTAATTGGCAAGCAATTGGCCAGTCATCCGGCCTTGATTACCTTGCCGGTCGCGTTGCAGTTTCTTGGCCTGATTATGGCTACTTTGCCGGCTGCGCATCTGATGCACAAGATGGGGCGTAAATTTGGTTTTGTTCTTGGTAACTGCATTGGTTTGTTTGGCACTTGGGTGGCTTTACAAGGCTTAGAAGCCAACAGTTTGCTGCATTTTGCTAGTGGTACTTTTTTAATCGGCATGGCAATTGGTACTGGCCAACAGTATCGATTTGCTGCGTTGGATGTCTGCTCGGTCGAACAGCGGCCACGGGCAATCAGTATGGTAATGGCCGGTGGGGTATTAGCCGCTATTTTAGGGCCCAACTTAGCGATTTGGTCGCGCCAATGGTACGACGGTAATGCCTTTGTTGGTGCATTTTATGGGCTGTTTGTCATCTATGTGCTGGCTTTGCTGTTGATCAGCAGTTTGCCTTTAGGCGCGCCGCTCAAGCGTACAGCGCAGCAGGTCACGCGCAGCTACCGCGAGTTGTTTCAACAGCCACTATTAATTGCCGCGATGGCATCCGGTGCGATTGGTTATGCGGTGATGGTACTGTTAATGACGGCCACGCCGATTGCCATGCAGCATGATGAATTTCCTTTTAGCAACATTGCATGGGTGATTCAGTGGCATGTCTTGGGCATGTATGTGCCGTCGTTTTTCACTGGCCGCTTGATTCGCCGCTACAGCTCACGCCGCGTGATCCTCTGGGGCTGTGCGATTTTGGCGCTCTGTGTACTTGTCAATGTGCTGGGTAATAGTTACTGGCATTATTTCTTAGGTTTGCTGTTGTTGGGTGTCGGTTGGAACTTTACCTTTATTGGCGCCACGCATTTGCTGACCTTTACCTATGAGCCTGCCGAACAGGGCAAAGTGCAGGGCATCAATGAGTTTATGGTGTTCTCTGCGGCAGCGCTGGGTAGTTTATTGGCTGGGGTGGGTGTAGATAAGCTGGGCTGGGCGTGGCTCAATATTGCTTCGTTACCGCCGATTATTATTGTGGCTTGGTGGATTGCTCGATTAGCAGATCAGCGCGCGCGGGTCAGCGATAAAAGCTAAGAAGGCACTGAATAATGTTGCCTCGCCCTGACAACGTAGGTGAATATTTAGCACTTGCTTAAGGCAACCTCGCTAAGCCGTTGTTGATTAGAACGGCTTAGCGATTGTTTGTGGTTGCTGTGTTTAGGTTGCTGCAGCTTAGAGTCACTGCGGCCAGTAATAACTGTCCGGTTGTGAGCGTGCGCCGAAGATGGCTTGACCGATACGCACGATGGTCGCGCCTTCAGCAATAGCCAGCTCAAAGTCACCCGACATACCCATCGACAGCTCTTTTAGCTCCATACCCTCAGGGGCGATGGCTTGTAAGCTGTCACGCAATTCACGCAGTTGAATGAAGCAACCACGCACCGCTTCGCTGTCGTCTGAGAGCATGGCGAGGGTCATTAGGCCGCGCACACGTAAACGGGGGAACTGCCCCAGTTGTTTGATTAACTCAGGTGCGTCTTCTGGTGCAATGCCGTATTTGCTTTTTTCGCCTGAGGTATTCACTTGCACCAACACGTCTAAATAGCGGTCTTCTAATGTTAAACGCTGGTCGAGAACTTGAGCTAAACGCAGGCTGTGCAGCGCATGAAACTCAGTGGCAAAACGCGCAACGTAGCGGGCCTTGTTGGTTTGCAAATGGCCGATGATGCTCCACTGGAGGTCTGTTAGATCTTCAAGGTCTTGCCATTTTTGATAGGCTTCTTGGATTTTATTTTCACCGAGCATGCGACAGCCCGCTGCGTAGGCTAGGCGTAAAAACTCGGCGGAGTGGGTTTTGCTGACCGGTAGCAGGCGAACATCTTTAGGATCACGTCCGGCTTGCACACAGGCTTGATCAATGCGTTGGCGCACGGTGGCTAGGTTCTGACGAATGTGCTCGATGGTTTCGGCCTGTGGAAAGGTGCTGTTGTTCAAGGTGGTCTCCTATAAACACATAATAAGTCGTACTTTGCGCTCTAGTCTATCAGGCTTGGCTTAGTGTGGTGTATTGCACGCAGCGCATGTCATGGTGCGCTCATTATTTTAATGATGTTATATCAATCAGAGTGATAGTGCTGTGCGCATGCGCTGAGCTGGCTAGAATTAAAGCCTATTCCAAGCAATAAGAACTGAGGTTACCAATGAAATTATCTGGACAGGTTGCGCTTATTACCGGTGCTGCACGAGGCATTGGTCGTGCTACAGCGCTGGCGTTTGCCGAGCGTGGCATTAAGGTTGTGATTGCTGATATCAACACCGCAGGCGCTGAAGAAACCGTTAAGCTGATTACTGACGCAGGTGGCACGGCATGTTTCATTCACTGTGATGTGCGCGATGAAGAGCAGGTTAAGCAGCTGGTTGCCCGTACTGTCGAGATATACGGCAGCCTTGACTATGCCTTTAATAATGCCGGTATTGAGATGGAAAACCAGCGCGTGCATGAGGGTTCATTAAGCTCCTTTGAGATGATTATGGATGTCAACGTCAAAGGTGTTTGGTTGTGTATGAAATACCAGTTGCAGCAAATGCTGGTGCAAGGCAAGGGTGCTATTGTCAATGCAGCATCTGTTGCCGGTTTAGGTGCTGCGCCAAAAATGGCGGTGTATTCGGCGTCTAAGCATGCGGTATTGGGCTTAACTCGTTCAGCTGCAATTGAATACGCGCGTAAAAATATTCGCGTCAATGCCGTGTGTCCAGCGGTGATTGATACAGCAATGTATCAGCGCGTCTGCGAAATGGATCCAAGGATCGCACAGCGAATGCCTGAATTGCACCCAATGGGGCGAGTGGGGCGTGTTGAAGAGGTGGCGGAAACTGTTATGTACTTGTGCAGCGAAGGCGCAGGCTTTACCACTGGGCATGCTTTAGCCGTTGATGGTGGTATGACTGCTATTTAACTGAAATCCCTGCGGCTCAGTAATCATTTTACTGAGCCGCAGACAACTGCCTTATTTAGTTGCTTTCCCAATTTTGTGGCAGGTTAATAAAATCAATCATTTCGCGTAAGCGACCGAAATCGCGGTTATTAAATACAAACTCTAAACGGATCTGGTTACAGAACTCCGGCTCATTGTGGGTTTCTGCACAATAAGGTACTTGCGCATAGCCGCCATTGACACAAAGATCTGAAAATTCTTTGTGCAGCATTTCCATGGCGCCTTCGTTGAGCGGACGGTTCATGCGCATCACAAAGGTGTCACGGAACCAGCGCGTCGAGTGAAAGTTGCGGTAGAAGCGCGCAATTTCTAAACCCGCCTCATGTGGCGTGCGCACTTGGCGCATCAGGCGTAAGTCACTGGGCAAGATATAGTGCTTATCCACCAGCTCTTCACGCATAAAGGCCAATGCTCTATCCCAATAGGTGCCGCCTTCTTGATCCAGCAAAACAACAGGCACGATCGGGCTTTTGCCTGTTTGCATCAATGTCAGCACTTCCAGTGCTTCATCCAAAGTGCCAAAACCACCAGGGCAGAGCACCAATGCATCGGCTTCTTTAACAAAAAACAGCTTACGTAAAAAGAAGAAGTGGAAGGTTAGCAAGTTGCCGCTGCCGTGCACGGTCGCATTGGCGCCTTGCTCAAAGGGCAGGGCGATATTAAGGCCTAGGCTGTTTTCTAAGCCGGCACCTTCATGCGCTGCAGCCATAATCCCGCCGCCGGCACCGGTAATCACCATCAAATTATGACGTGCGAGGATCTCACCCAACTCTTTCGCTTGCTGGTACAGCGGATTTTCAGGCTCAGTACGTGCCGAACCAAATACAGTGACCTTACGGCGACGCTTAAAACGTTCCAGTAGGCTGAAAGAAGCCTCCATTTCACGCAGTGTTTTCAGCATGATTTTCGCATCCCAGCGGTTGCGATCGTCTTCGGCCATGCGCGCCACTGTTAGCATCATTTCTCGGTACAGCTCAAAGTTTTCGCTGGTAGGCGGCAGAGCCATTTGCAGCAGTTCTTCGACTTTACTGTCCAAGTCGAGGCTGCTGACTTGGTATTGACGCGCTAAATAGTTTTCATCTTCAAACGACATAGCAACTCCTTATAAAGCAATGCGATCACCCAATTCTGGAATATTGACATCCCAATCTAAGCGTTTTTTAAACTCGCTTTGCAGGATCAGCATTTTATCCAGTTCGCCGTGAATTAAATGCAACTCAGGATGATTCTCAAAGTGACTGGCCCACTCAATCAATTGTGATTGACCGGCGTGGGCAGAGAAGCCACCTAATGTGTGCACTTGTGCGCCGACCATGATGTCTTCACGGAATACACGCACGGTTTTTGCGCCATCTACAATGGCTCGACCGTTAGTGCCGCGGGCTTGGAAACCGGTAAAAATGATATGACAATCGGTGCGCCAGAGGTTGTGTTTAAAGTGGTGGATAATCCGCCCACCGTTACACATGCCGCTGCCAGCCACAATAATGGCACCGCTTTTTACTTCGTTAATCGCCATTGACTCTTGCGGGGTTGGCGTCAGTTTTAAAATAGGCAGCCAGTCATGCACAGTGTGAATATTATGCTTGATCAGCATTGCACGATGGTACTCATCAAAATCGTCACGGTGACGGTAGTAAATGTCATTGGCACGAATGGCCATGGGGCTGTCTAAGTACACTGTATGCTGCGGTAGACGCCCTTCCTGATAGAAACGGCCCAAGTGAAATAGAATGTCTTGGGTGCGGCCTACAGAAAATGCTGGAATCATAACGTTGCCGCCATCTTTTTCGGCTTGTTCTAAAATTCCAACCAGTTCATCCAAGGTGTCGTCATTGCAGCGGTGATCACGGTCACCATAGGTGGACTCAAGCAGTAAAACATCAGCATGTTTAAGAATCGCTGGTGACTTCATTAAAGGCGAACAGGTACTGCCGAGGTCGCCTGAGAACACTAGAGTGCGCACGCTGTCATTGGGCTCAGTAAACTCTAGTTTAACCACAGCAGAACCAATGATATGACCGGCATCATGGAAGGATACTTTAACCCCAGGTACAACTTGCGTCAGCACTTCATAGTCGACGAATTTGCGTTGCTTAAGGACGCGCTCAGCATCTTTGCTGACATACAATGGCTTGATGGCTTTTTTACCCCGACGCGCGCGCCAGCGGTTTTCCCATTCGGTGTCTTTTTCTTGGATATGCGCTGCATCGAGCAGCATCAGCTCCATTAATTCACAGGTTGCATCGGTTGCAAAAATAGGTCCACGAAACCCTTCGGCAACTAAACGCGGTAACATACCACTGTGATCAATATGCGCGTGGGATATCACCACCGCATCAATATGTTCAGGGTTAAAAGTAAAAGCTGATCCTTTGCTGTCGTTATCATTGTCGTCATGATTGTTGTCGTTATCTGTGCCTTGCTGCATGCCACATTCGAGTAGAATGTTTTTCTTGTCATAGGTTTCTATGAGGTAGCATGAGCCGGTAACTTGTTGAATCGCACCGAGAAAATTAAGTAATGCCATGAAATTTCCTTATGAGCTGTGTGAGTTAAGCGCGAGTTGATTGTGAATCATGATAACCTCAACACCTTGCCTACACCTTGCACCACATTTGAGTTTACGGAGTATTAATATGCATCAAATTTTGCCAAGTCAAGCTGACTTAAATGAGCATGCTAAGACTGAGCCAGCGTTTGCACAATGGCAAAAGGGCTATGGTCCTATCGAGCACAGCGCAGAAACTCAAGCTGCAGTGTACCGGCTTGCTCACCAACTTGTGCAAGCTGGAAAACAACCTAACATCTCTACTGTATACCGTATGCTAGGTGCTTTGGACAAAATTACTGCGGCGGGTATGTCTCTTGTCGTACATATGACCTATGCCAACAAGATCCACCTCGATGGCAGTCCTTTGACAGCTGAAGAATTTAAAGCTAAACCCGAAGGGCACACCGGTGGCTCATTAAATATGGTGCCAGGCTATGCCGCTTATATGGCGCTCAATGCTTTGACCGGTGAAACCCGTGGCTGGTTGATGGGCCAGGGGCACAGTGTTGCTGCGGTTGAAGCGCTCAACGTTTTACTGGGCAATATGCATCCAGAGCAACAAGAAGCCTACGGTAATGGCGAAGAAGGCATCAACCGCATGCTTGAAGATTTTTACAGCTATGCAATCAAATCTGATGGATCGATGGCCGCCCCTTTAGGCAGTCACGTGAACCCATACACTGCTGGCGGTATCAGTGAGGGGGGTATTTAGGTTTCGCTGAGCTGCAATATGCGCACATGCCGCTGCCAGGTGAGAAATTGATTGCATTTCTATCCGATGGCGCTGCAGAAGAGCAGCGCGGCAGTGATTGGATTCCACGCTGGTGGCGTGCAGAAGACTGCGGCCCAGCATTGCCGATTATGATTGCCAACGGTCGCCGCATTGAGCAGCGCACCGAGCTTGGCACCTTAGAAGGTTTAAAAGGTTTTCAACGTCATTTGCGTGGCTGTGGTTTTGACCCCATTGAGTTTGATGGCCGTGACCCTGCTGCATTTGTTTGCACCATGTGGGAAATGGAACAACGCTTAGAGCGCCGTGTACAAGAAAAGAACAGCGGTATTTTGTCCTATCCACTGCCAATTCCTTACGGCATTGCTGAGTCCACAAAGGGCTTTGGTTTTTATGGTGATGACAAAAATAGAGCGCATAACCTGCCATTGCCAGGTAATCCGCATACTGACGAGCGTTCGCGTGAGCTGTTCAACACCCATGTCAAGCCGTTGTATGTCAGCCCAGATGATATGCGCGAAGCCTTAGCCTTGTTCAACAATCACAATGATCCAGTACGGCCCTTAGAGCGCGATAATCCTCTGGCCACCCGTTATCCGAAAATACCGGTCCAGCCTGAGCTGCATTACCGTGATGATGCCTGCTCAACTATGGCGGCAATTGACCGCTATTTTGTTGACTTAGTCGCCGCCAACCCAAATTTGCGCCCACGTGTGGGTAATCCTGATGAGCTGGCCAGTAACCGTCTGACGGGCGTACTTAAAGCGCTGCGTCACCGTGTCAGTGAGCCAGAAAATGAATTAGAGGCGGTGCATGGCAAAATCATTACTGTGCTTAACGAAGAGGCAGTGGTTTCGGCCTGCTTAGCCAACCAAGCCGGTTTAAACCTCGTTGCTAGCTATGAAGCCTTCTGTGTGAAAATGCTGGGAGCTGTGCGTCAAAACTTAATTTATGCGCGCCAGCAAAAAGAAGTTGGCCGACCGGCCGGTTGGTTAGGTTGGCCGCTGGTGGCGACCTCACACACTTGGGAAAATGGCAAAAACCAACAGTCACACCAAGACACCACCTTCTGCGAAGCTTTGTTAGGTGAGATGAATGATGTTTCACGCGTGCTGTTCCCAGCAGACCACAACAGTATGCTGGCATTGCTGCCACAGATTTACAGCGCGCGCGGAATCATTGCCTGCGTGGTTGCCGCTAAACTTGAGCGTCCGGCGTACTTCAATCAAGAACAAGCAGAGCAGTTGGCGCGCGATGGTGCCATCGTGGTTAAAGAATATGAGGGCAAAGATCCGCTGTTGCTGATTGCCAATGGTAGCTACCAGCTGGAGCAAGTATTGCGTGCCGCGCAACGCTTAGAAGAGGCTGAAATGGGACACCGAGTGGTTTACATGCAAGAGCCTGGTCGTTTCCGTGCTCCGCGTGACCGCTGGGAGCTTGAGAGCTTAGCCAGTGACGAATTGGTTGAGAAACTGTTCCCTGAGCGCTTCCGTATGCGTGTATTGCTCTCACATATGCGCCCTGAAGTGATTCGTGGCCACCTGTGGACCATTTTGCCCGATGCCAACAGCACTTATGTGCTGGGCTACCGTAACCGCGGCGGTACTTTAGATGAGTTTGGTATGCAGTTTGTTAACCGCGCCTGCTGGGGCAATGTGCTGGCAGCCTGTGCGCGCTTGCAAGACTTACCGCGTACAGCTTTGCTGACCATTGAAGAAGCCGCAGCGGTCGCTGGCAAAGGCGACCCGCAGATTTTGCGTTAACGCGCATCGTGGCACAGCAATGCTGACAGACGAGACAGAGGCTTTATCACAATTTGTGGGTAAAGCCTCTGTGCATTGAATACAACGCACGCATATACAGCAACTATTTAGCACGCCCGTGTTGGGCGGCCTCAGTACAGCGCATAATGCATAAGAGGATTAAACATGGCCGGTTTGATTTTCCCATGGCGCGCCGGTAACTACTTTCAATTATTGATTGATGGCCCCGCTTTTTTTGAAGACTGGCTGGCGCGTATAGCTGCTGCCGAACGGCAGATTGATATAGAGCTTTACTTGGTGCACAGCGGTAACAGCGCTGATCGCGTGGAAGTCGCTTTGATGGCGGCGGTACAGCGTGGTGTGCGCGTGCGCTGCTTATTTGATGGCTTTGGTAGTCGAGGCTTCAGGCACGAGCAGCGCCGCCGCTGGATGGCTGCGGGCATTGAGCTGCGTATTTACAACCCATTGCGCTGGACCCGTGGCCTACAAAACTTCTACCGTGATCACCGCAAGCTGCTGATTATTGATCAGCAGGTGGCCTATGTTGGTGGTGCGGGTTTAACCGATCAGTTTTGGCAGCCTGATGCGCCAACCAGCTTATGGCATGAGGTGATGGTACGTGTGCAGGGCCCCGTTGTCGGTGACTGGCAAAATATGTTTGATAGCCAGTGGAGCAGCTGCATTGCACGTTTTTTCTGGAAGCAAAATAATAGTCCAAAGCAAGAGCCGACACAGGACAGTCCACCATTGCCCTTTTCTAATATCGGCAAGGGCCGTGTTGCTTACGCTGCTTCGACACAACACCGGAATATTCAAAAATCATTGCTGCGCGCCATTAAGGGCGCACACCAGAGCGTTTGGCTTGCAACCCCTTACTTTTTACCAACGTGGGCGATTCGTCGCGCCTTGCGTAAAGCTGCGGTGCGCGGAATTGATGTGCGCTTATTACTGACGGGTCGCCATACTGATTTACCACCCGTGCGTTGGGCTGGGCAGCGCTATTACCCCGCACTATTGCGCAAAGGTGTGCGTATTTTTGAATACCAACCGCGTTTTCTGCACTTGAAAATGGTCATGGTGGATGACTGGGTTAGCATCGGCTCTTGTAACTTTGACCACTGGAATTTACGTTTTAATTTAGAAGCCAACTTAGAAGCACGTGACACCGGCTTGCTTGAGCAAGTGGCACGCAGCTTTGAAGCGGACTTTCTTGAAAGCCTTGAAATCACCGATGAGGTTTGGCGACAGCGGCCATTGATCCAGCGTTTCCGCCAACGCTTGTGGGGTTGGATGGATCGACTGGTAATTAACTTTTTGGATATGAGGAAGTAAGTGCGCACAGGCTTATCGACTCATGCATACTGTTTTACTTAACGTTTTACTCAGCCATAGCGTCTTCATTGATTTTCTCTTGAGCAGTCACTGCCGAGCGCATTGAGAGAACGCTAAAAAGCAGCTAGCCTTTTGTTTTATTTGAATAAGACCACAGCAGACTTAGGCCTGCAGGAGCATTTGCATCATCACCGATCACTCCATAACCATTATTGTCACGCTACACGCCTTATTGGTTTTGACCTTTACCGTTCGCATTTTGCTGCGCGATGATCTGTCACCGCCGGGGCGCTTGGCATGGTTTGTTGTCTTAAACCTATTCCCTTACTTTGGCAGCATTACCTATTTTCTGTTTGGTGAGATTGATATTGGCAACCGTGCAGTCAAACGTCATGATGAGATATTTGATGAGATCAGCGCCAAGGCATCGCAGTTTATGGGCGAGCGCAGTACTAACGACACCTTGATTAAACGAGTGTACCGCCCCGCATTTCAATACGCAGGCTCCATTAATGGCTTTCATACAACAGGCGGCAACAGCGCACAACTGTTGGCAGATGCTGATGAAACGCTGGCCCGTATGGTCGCCGATATTGATGCCGCCACCGACCACGTCCACGTGCTGTATTACATTTGGCAGCGCGACCATACCGGCACAGCAATTGTTGAGGCATTGATTCGAGCCGCACGCAGAGGCGTGACCTGCCGCGCTATGGCCGACGGCCTGGGCTCGCGTGGATTAATCAAATCTGAGCTATGGACACGCATGGAAGAAGCCGGTGTTCAGCTTGCCATTGCCTTGCCGTTCAACAACATCATCCATACGATAATCACCAGCCGTTTTGATTTACGTAATCACCGCAAAATCACCGTAATTGATGCGCGCGTCACCTATTGCGGCAGTCAAAACTGTGCCGATGCTGAGTTTTTGGTGAAAGAAAAATACGGCCCATGGATCGACATTATGCTGCGCTTTGAGGGGCCGGTAGTGGCGCAGAACCAACTGCTATTTGCCAGCGATTGGATGCAGGCTACCGGCGAGTCCCTTGATGAGATTCCATTGTTTGAGGTTGAACCTGCTGCAGACGGCTTTGCTGCGCTAGTGATGGGTGTTGGTCCAACTGAGCGCCGCGGCGCCACACCACAGTTATTCTCTAACTTATTTGCCTGCACCGAATACAGGCTAACCCTGACCACGCCGTATTTTGTCCCCGATGCCACCGTTGTCGAAGCACTATGCGCCGCCGCGCACCGTGGTGTCGCTGTCACTTTGATTTTCCCCAAGGTCAACGACAGCTGGATTGTTGCCGCCGCCAGCCGCAGTTATTACCGTAAGTTGCTCGATGCCGGTTGCGTGATTTATGAACACAGAGAGGGCCTGCTGCACTCCAAAACCCTAACCATGGATGGCAAAGTCAGCCTGATTGGCTCATCCAACCTGGATCTGCGCAGTTTTGACCTGAACTATGAAAACAATATCTTGCTGCAAGATGAAACCATCACTCAAGCCATCAGCGAACGCCAGCAGGAATACATCGAGCAGTCCGACCAAGTGCTGCTGCCCTCCGTGTTGGCTTGGCGCTATTATCGCAGAGTGTGGCATAACGTTATCGCAACGATTGGGCCGGTGTTGTAGAAGGTGGTGCCTGTGCTGATAAAATTATGGTGTGCACATGCTGGTTTTATCTCATATTTAAATATTGAGCTTATGAGCGTGTGTAAAGGATCAGTATTCGTTAAAAAACTTCTGCCTAAAGAAAGCATAGCCAGACCTGAAAATTGATGAGCTTTAATGCTACTGACTAACTTGGTGAATAAAGCTCAAGTCTAGGGGGCCCATACAGTACATCTTGCTTGGGGGTATAGGATGAGTGCTGTTTTATATTTAAATGCAAATAGATCTTAAAGGAAACACTGAACAAACCCCAAGCGGGCTGCAGCCTTTGGTAAAATAGTCCAATCCGTAATTAGTATCGAGTCCACAGTCATGCAAATCACTTTCGCCGAAGCCGAGTTCGTCAGCAAAAAGAAGCAAACCCGTAGGGATCGACTGTTGATGGACCTGGAAACTCTGGTGCCTTGGTCTGTTCTGGAATCAGTGATTGAGCCGTACTATCCGAAATCTGACGGCAAACGAGGTCGTCCGACTATGGGGCTTTCTCGCATGTTACGTATGTACATCCTACAGCAGGTCATGGGGTTTTCCGATGAAGGAACTGAGGATGCCGTTTATGACAGCGCAGCAATTCAGCTGTTTATGGATATTGATCTTGGGCGTGATGCCGTGCCGGATGCGACCACTTTGTTGCGTTTTCGTCGTCTGCTGGAAACTCACAGCTTGACTCAACAAATTTTTGCTGCGGTCAATTACCAACTGGCGAGCAAGGGCTTGTACCTCAAGGAAGGCACGGTGGTTGACGCTACAATTATTGCCGCACCACCTTCCACCAAGAATAAGAGTAAAAGCCGTGATCCGCAAATGCGCTCCACTAAGAAAGGCAATCAGTATTACTTTGGCATGAAAGCTCACATCGGTGTTGATGCGGCTAGCGGTTTGGTGCACACACTGGTCACCACTGCGGCCAACGTGCACGACGTGAACCAAGCTCATGCTTTGCTACACGGCGAGGAACAGCAGGTATACGGTGATTCTGGTTATCTGGGGGCTGACAAACGGGAAGAAAATAAGGATAAAGATGTGGAGTGGGTGGTAGCCATGCGCCATGGAAAGCGTCGAAAGCTGCGCGATAGCGGCACAGAAGAAGGTCAACTGGCTGACAAAATCGAAAAATTAAAGAGCCGGATACGCGCCAAGGTTGAGCATCCCTTTTACTGGGTCAAAGTGCACTTTGGTCACCGCAAGACTCGCTACCGTGGCTTGGCGAAAAACACAGCCCATCTCTATAGCCTGTTTGCCTTGGCAAACCTGTTCTTGTCGAAGCGATGTATGCCGTTGGCGGGATAAATCCGCCTAAAAACCGGTAAGCTGCCGGTAAAAGCAGCAAAAACGGGTAAAACTGCTGATAAAAAGGTTATTTATGGCCCTGAAGTTGAAATTTAAGAGCTGAATTTTAAATCCGCATGGATTGGCTGGTTTGATTGGTTTTATTCAGCGTTTCCTAAAGTTTCATATGATATATCTACATATTTTCAAATACAGCTCATAGATAAACCAGAACTGTATTTGAAGGCTGTCTAGGCTAGACCAATAAAAAATCATTGCTCTGTATAGTTTGTGCTACTTACAACTGGCAAAGGTTTTAAGCTGGTCGTTGTGCTTTCCGGTAGTTTATACATTGCGCCTGTAGCGGGATCAACAATAAGCATGCCAATCAACCCACCAAATATTAAGTTAGCCCAGTACCATCCATCTACTGATGTGTCTAGGGTTGCTATTTTGGGCTGATAATTCTCTTTAATATAGGTTACTTGATAGCGTTCACCACTAAAGTATGATGATCCTGATTTAAGTGTTACTTGTTCAGGTGTAACGCCAGAGTGAACCATGTCTCCTTTCTTGTTTACAATATCGTATCCAGCGCCAGCTGGTGTTGAGTTGATTCTAACTGGATAGTTAGATTCACTAACAATGCTTGCACAGCCAGCTGTTGCAGTAATAATGATAATGGTTGATGCATAACGAAGTGTTTTTATGAACATAACGATCCCTGTTGAGTAATTGAAGTGATATTGCAAATACTGGATTGTATTTTTAGGGTGCGATAATACATGAATAAATCAGATTTGTTATTATTTTTTGTGGCTTTATGTCTTCGACTTTGACAGTAAGAGACAATAAACAGTAGTTGTGTCAAGAGGATTGTTTGAATAAGGGTATATTGTTTGCAGTTACTTGATTTCAGGCTCCTCCGCAACCTTTAAAAGTGGCACAGGCACAACCGCATAAGCCTTGCTTTTGTTGTTACCTTTCCGCGCAAAATACTGCGCCAAGCGCAAATCAATCAGCTCTTGAAAGTAGCTGGCAAAGGCATCTTGCAGCTCTGGCGCTACGCTAAAATTCAGTGCGAAGGTGTCGCCTTGTTCGATAAACCAAGCTTGGCTGCTGCTTTTATCTTGCTTGCAGGAGAAGTTGATTGGGTTTTTGCGCCAATAGGACAGCCACGTTTTGCTATCAGCGCTGACTGTTTGCATGTTGGCGGGCAGTTCATTGTGCATATCATCTGGGCGGTGTTCCAGTAAGCGGCGGCTGCGTTGAGCCAGTTGTGCTGTATTAACCGGCCCATGTACACCACCCAGCTCCAGAAACGCTTGATACAAAAAGCCTTTAAAACTTTTGGTCATGTTGGTAATTTCGATGCCCTGCGAGAAAAACTCGCCATGTGCGGCTAACAGCTGTTGCAGCTTTACATCGTCTTCTTGCGCTGCGACTAGATCCAGCCAGCTACCGGCTTGTTTTCGCACTTTTGCTAAATCAAAGCCTTTATGAAAAAACTCAGTAGCAGTGGGGCGGTGGCCTAACTCATCGCGCAGCTGTTGATAATCTTCTGCGGCGCTCTTGCCTATTTGTCGAGCCAGTTTTTCCCAAAAATCAACCAGTTCAGGGGCGAAGTTAATAAAGCAGCCATTTGCTAATTCAATTGGCTTGTTTTGTTTGAGCGTTCTCAGCAAGGTGGTGCGGTTTTTCTCCGCTAGCAGTGCCGCTGGACTGTTTAAGAAGGACTGGTGATTGCCTAAAAAATCCAACACCACCACATGGGTTTTCTGTGTGTTTTCGGACAATCGCAAGCCGCGTCCTAATTGCTGCAAGAATATAATTTTTGATTCGGTGGGGCGCAGCATCAGTACGGTATCTAATGCAGGTAAGTCAGTGCCTTCGTTAAACATATCGACTGAGAAAATAACATCCAGCTGACCATCGGCAAGTTGTTGCAATGCCGCGTGGCGGGTTAAGTTTGAGCCTGCATAGACAGCACCAGCACGCACCCCCTGTTGTTGAAAATACTCGCTCATATAGTCGGCATGGCGCTGTGAAATACAAAAGCCAAGCGTGCGGCTTTGCTTGTGTTTAAGCCAGTTTTGATAAATATGCCGAGCGCGCTTTTGTGTGGCGAAAGCAAATTCGATTTTATCCGGATCAAAGCGGCCACTGCGCCAAGGGATTTCCTGATAGTTCACAAACTCATCATAGATACCGTAGTAATGAATCGGAGCCAGCAGTTGCTCGTTGATGCCATGCACGAGGTTACGTTCAAACACCAGATTGTTATCACACAGCGTCAGGATGTCGGCTTGGTCTGTGCGCTCTGGTGTTGCGGTCAGACCTAATAAAAAGCGTGGATTGAAGTGCTGCAAAATACTGCGATAGCTGGGTGCACTGGCATGATGAAACTCATCAACAATGACGTAATCAAAATGCTCGCTGCTAAAGTGTTTTAGTGCTTCGGGCTTGCCCAAACTTTGCACCGAAGCAAAGATAAAATGAGCGCTGCTCTCTTTTAATGCGCCTTGAAATAAACCTGTACGCGCATTGTGGTGAACGCGGTTAAATACCGCTTGCGCTTGCAGCAGAATTTCTTCGCGATGGGCGACAAATAACACGCGTTTTGCGCCCGTCTGTAATGCATCAAACGCAGCCAGCCAAGTTTTGCCCATGCCGGTTGCTAGTACTACCAAGCCTCGCGAAAAGCCTTCAGCGCGGGTATTGCGTAGCGCTTGCAGTGCTTCGAGTTGCACGCTGTTAGGGCAGGCTTCTTCTAGTGCTTCATCCACAAAGCCGGTCAGCGACTGCAGCAAAGGAATATGCTTTTGCCGACGCACGCTGTAGGCATCAATCCAATCAGCGGTCAGACTTAGGCTGCACGGGTCATCAAGCAGTTGTGCAAAGGCTTCACGTATCTTGACAAACTCTAGAGCGGCTTCTGAGTTTTGCGGTGGTAGCCAATCATGCCGCCAAGACCATTCGTAGGCATCGCTGAGCGCGGTGCGACTGATATTATTTGAGCCAATAAATGCACAGCCTTTAGTGGTTTTGGCGCCTTTGTTTTGTGTAAAAATATAGGTTTTCAAATGAAAGCTGGTGCGTGCTTTGCATTCGAAAATACAGATCTGTGCACCACGCTCAGCCAGCATTAATAGTTGACGCAGTGCTTGCGGGTGGGTGATATCTAAATAATCTGATGTTAGCAAACGAATACGTGCGCCGCTGTTGAGTGCTTCTAACAATGGATCAAACAGCAGCGCCAACCCAGACGGTTGAATAAATGAAACAGCAATTTCAATGTCAGTCGCTTGGTAAATCGCCTCTAACAACTTGGGTAACAATGGGTCGCGCCGTGTGCCGACGGTGAGGCGAGGGCTGTTAACTAACATATAGGGCACGAATTAGTTAGCGATGAGTAGAGCATTCAGCCATTGTTCATCGGTACGATCGGGGCGCTGGTCATTACTTAGCCATGTTTCTTTTATGCTTAAGCCTGTGCCTTCGAGGAAGTCTTGTAAACGCTGCTCTGTGCAGTTGGTAAAGAGCCGGCCGTCACGCTCTGTATCTTCTTCGCCGTATTTAAACGATACATAAAGCACGCCTTCGGCTTGCAGCAATCCAGCAAGGTGCTGCAGTGTTGCCGACATACTGACTGCAGGTACATGCAGTAACGATGCGCACGCCCAAATACCGGCAAACGGCTGTTTGCTGGTAAAGTTTAAAAAGGTGCTGTGCTGTACGGCAATACCGCTGACTTCCTTGGCAATCTCGACCAGCTTGGCGCTGGCATCAAAGGCCTCGACTTCATAGCCCAGCTGTAAAAATGCCGCAGTGTCGCGACCTGCGCCGCAGCCTGCGTCTAAAACCCTGCTGGCGGGCGGTATCATCGCTAAAAAGCGTTCATGTAGTGCGCTCATATCCACCTCTAGAGTGTCTTGGGCGAACTGTTCTGCGTTGGTTTCATAAAATTGTACTGTCATATCTATCCCTAAATCGCGCCAGTGAAGGCTGATCCCGATGGTGTGTGGTGTAAGCCAGTTAAGCGTTGAGCGCAGCAGCTCGGTGCTTTTTGGCAGTCGGTTTTAGAGCTGCAAGCTGTGCTTCATCACCTTGGCTTACGCATTTACAGTGCTAACGTCTGCTCTGTGCATGCAGGATAAACGCCTAAGAGTTTCCCTATTATCAACAATCCAGCTATACAATGCAGACTTTACTTTCGAACATACTGTTAATTACCGTTCTGGGTCAAGATAACCTTAAGCCCATTATCAAACGGCACAATACCTGAGACACAACTATGCCTGTTGAATCCATTATCACCTTAGCCATTGCCTCGGTTTTGCTTGGCATTTCGCCTGGCCCGGATAATCTTTTCGTTCTAACGCAGTCGGCGCTATACGGTAAAAAATCAGGTGTATTGGTGACGCTGGGGTTGTGTACAGGGTTGATTGTACATACTTCTGCGGTTGCTTTTGGTGTGGCGGCGATCTTTCAAACATCGCTTGTGGCTTTTACTGTGCTTAAGGTCATTGGTGCGCTGTATCTGTTGTATTTAGCGTGGCACGCGTTTCGAGCATCGGTCAATCGTTTTCAAACACCTCAGTCAACTTTGCGCTCTAGTGGTGCGTTGTATCGTCGCGGCATCATCATGAGCGTCACCAATCCTAAGCTGTCGGTGTTTTTCTTGGCGTTTCTGCCGCAGTTTGCTTCGCCGGAGTACGGCGCGTTAGCACCGCAAATTTTTGTGCTGGGTGCTGTGTTTATGGGTGTTTCTTTGCTGGTTTTCTGTGCCATAGCCGTTTTAGCTGGCGAGTTGGGCGGCTGGTTGCATAACTCAGCACGCGCGCAAGTGTATTTGAATCGAATAACGGGTGTTGTGTTTGTCGGTTTGGCCTTGAAGTTGGTAACCGCCAGCGCTCAAGCAGAGTAAGTAGAAAACTAAGGCAGCCTGCGAGCAGGCTGCCTTAGGTCTAGTCGCGTAACATCTGTGTGGCTGATTTCATTGAGGCGGATAGGTCTTCATCGTCACTGATGCGGCTCTGTACATCGAGTCCGAGCTGTGAGAATGCGTGCACTTGACTCCAATCGACTTCGCTGATTGGGTGGGTGGTGTCAGTATAGCTTTGCAATACTGCTACTTGGACAATATCAATGTAATCCACAGAGCTTGATTGGCGGCTAAAGTCCAAATAGTTGCTGGGTACAGTGGCAATTTGTTCAGGAAAATCCCAAGCGCGTAAAATATGCTCACCTATGATTGGATGGATGCTGTCAATGACATGGTTGAGACTGATTGAATCCTTAAGCAAGGCGTTGCTTTCTTCTGCATAAGTCAAAATGGGCAGGATGCCAATCTGGTGAACCAGGCCTGCCAGTGTTGCTTGGTCGGGCATCAGATTTGTGAAATGGCGACAAAGTACGTGGCTCATCCCCGCAATTTCGGCGCTTCTGCTCCAAACATCACGCATCTTTCGGTCAATTACATCGGATGTTGCTTGGAACATCTGTTCCATCGCTAGGCCGGTTACCAAGTTTGAGGTGTAGTTAATCCCTAGACGGCTGATCGCCGTATTTAAGTCAGTGATTTCTCTGTTGGTACGCAGCAATGGGCTGTTGACGACTTTGATTAAGCGCACAGTTAAGGCGGTATCATTGCCGATCACTTTGCTCAGTACTGGAATACTGATGTTAGGGTCTTCGGCTGCCTCACGCACACGTAAAGCAACTTCAGGTAGTGTAGGCAGCACTAATTCATCGTTTTGAATTGCTTCTAACAGTTCGCTTTTGACTGCTTCTGCAAGCGTGCTCATACATTTACTCCTCCATGTAAATAAAAAATCAGCGTAATATTTCTCGCTCAGTATCTAACAAATAAGGCAGGTCAAGCTGTTCTAGCATGACTTTTTCATTGTTCTCGAAGTAAATTCGGCCATCGCTCACGGCATCGACCAGTGCTGTGGCGAGTAGTTCAACGCCGTACTCACTGCGTGCTGCACTGACAACCTCACCGACTGCGCTTGAGTGCACAGGTGACATCAGCGCTGTGCCTGCTTCTGGAATATCTGTGCTGGCGATTTGGAAGCGGTACATGTGCCGTTTTAATTTACCAAGATATTGCATGCGTGCAACGATTTCTTGGCCGGTGTAGCAGCCTTTTTTAAAACTCACCGCATCTAGAGCCGGTAAATTGAGCATTTGCGGAATAAATTGCTCGCGGGTGGCTGGGCTGACATGGCCAATACCACTGCGTATTTCACCCAGCAACCAAGTATTGAGGGGGGCTTCTGGCAGTAGATTAAGTAGGCGCTTATGCAGGCACGGGCCTTCGCTAGCGCTGACCCAAAGCTCTGTTAACAGCTCAGAAACACGAATTGCAATCATATGGTTATGATGCACGGTGCT
Organism: Pseudomonas sp. C27(2019); assembly: GCF_008807395.1. Lineage (GTDB taxonomy): Bacteria > Pseudomonadota > Gammaproteobacteria > Pseudomonadales > Pseudomonadaceae > Denitrificimonas. Next base: position 1,618,266 of record NZ_CP043320.1, on the reverse strand, counting down.
GTTGATCTCTTTAGGTAAGTCAATGCCTAGAGCCGTCAGTGCTTGGTCACCTTGGTATAGACCAAAACGATTCCATAGCGCGCTATCATCGCTAAGTTTGGATTTAGAAAACACGGCGTATTTTTGCAGTTCAGCGAGCTGGGAGACTAAAATATCGTGGTTCATCGCTAATAAATAGCCATCATTTTCTAAAAGAATACGAAAACTTGATAACATGCGTCCTTTGGGCGTACAACGCGCGCCTAGGCTGCTGCGTTCATCGCTGACGTAGGCAAGGTTGCAGGTTATTTGGCCTTGCAAAAAAGCTTTTGCATCTGGGCCACGAACGGCTAATACAGATTCGTGAGTTAAAGGGGTAAAACTTGCACAACCAGTCATGACTGTCTCGCTTGTGAATAATGCTTTCGTCTATCATAGAGTGATAAACGCGTCTTGTCAGCGTGTGTGGCTTTGTAAATCGGTCTTATACTGAATTAATCATCGTTTGGAGTGTGGCATGTCTATCGAAACTGAAGTAAAGCGTCTTTATTGGCACAGTCGCAGAGGGATGTGGGAGTTGGACCAGTTACTGGTGCCTTTTGTTGAAGAGCAGTATTTAAAGCTCGATGATGCTGATCGCGAACGCTATCGTATGCTGCTTGATTGTGAAGATCAGGATATTTTTGCTTGGTGCATGCGTCGTGCTGAGCCTGATAATGCTGACTTAACGCGCATTATTGAGCTTATTTTGGATCATGCCAAGCCTAACTGATCAGGCTTTTCTCTGCTTTTGGCAGCCTTCATCAAGGTTGTCAAAAGTCGTGCTGTTGGTGCTATTGCTGGCTTGTTTAGCCGTTTTGCTTTCAGCCGTAACATGGCCGATTAAGTTGAGTCTGTTGCTTGTTTTGGCTGTGCAGATCAGTTTGCACCTGTGCCGCTTGCAGCAACAGCAATTACCTTGTAGGCGCATAGGGCTGCGTCATGGCGCACAGGGCTGGCAGCTTTGGAGTGCCCAGCATGGCTGGCGCTCAATACAGTTACGGGCAGACAGCATAGCAACACCTGCTTTGGTATTGTTGCGCTATCGATGTGCTCGACAGTGGTTTTATCGTAGCGCTGTTATACCGGCTGACAGCTTATCGCAGGACAGCCATCGCCGCCTGCGTGTGCGTTTGAAATTCAGTCGTCAGCGTTGGCGGGCTTTAAAATAGTGTCTTGTGCCTGTGCGCTTAGTTCTGGATAACTCAGTGTGTAATGCAATCCGCGGCTTTCTTTGCGTTGCATGGCCGAGCGAATAATTAAGTCTGCTACTAGCGCTAAATTTCGCAGCTCAATTAAGTCGCGACTGACCCGGTAGTTGCTATAGAACTCATCAATTTCATCAAGCAGGAGACGCACGCGGTGTTGCGCGCGCAGTAAGCGTTTGTCAGTGCGAACAATGCCGACGTAGTCCCACATAAAACGGCGCAATTCATCCCAGTTATGCGCAATAATCACATCCTCGTCAGAGTCAGTCACCAAACTGGCATCCCACTGCGGCAGTGATTCGGGTGCGCTGACTTGTGCAGCCTGTTGCGCAATATCATTGGCGGCTGAGCGTGCGTAGACAAAACATTCTAATAATGAGTTGCTGGCCATGCGGTTGGCGCCGTGTAGGCCGGTAAAACTGGTTTCGCCAATGGCATAAAGGTTGCTGATATCGGTGTGCCCATCCTGATCAACAACGACACCGCCACAGGTATAGTGCGCTGCGGGTACGACTGGAATGGGCTGTGTGGTGATATCAATGCCAAAGGTCAGGCAGCGCTCATAGACAGTGGGGAAGTGCTCTTTAACAAATTCAGCAGGTTTGTGGCTGATATCTAAATAGACACACTCAATACCCAGACGTTTCATTTCATGGTCAATGGCGCGCGCGACAATATCACGCGGTGCTAATTCCTCGCGGCTGTCAAAACGGGCCATAAAGCGCTCACCATTAGGCAGCTTTAAGTGTGCACCTTCGCCGCGTAATGCTTCAGTGATTAAAAAGTTTTTGGCTTGCGGGTGGTATAAGCAGGTGGGGTGAAATTGATTAAACTCTAAATTACCAACACTGCAACCGGCACGCCAAGCCATAGCAATGCCATCACCACAGGCACTGTCTGGGTTGCTGGTGTATAAATACACTTTAGCAGCGCCACCAGTGGCGAGTACGGTAAAGCGTGCCGCATAGGTATCGACTTCGTTGGTTTCGCGATTAAGAACATAGGCGCCTAAGCAGGTATTACCTTCGCGACCTAATTTATTTGTTGTGATTAAGTCGATAGCGGCTTGATGTTCAATGAGATGAATATTGCTGTGCTTGCGTGCGCGCGCTAACAGCGTAGTGAAAATTGCTGCACCCGTTGCATCGGCGGCATGAATAATACGCCTGTGGCTATGGCCGCCTTCGCGCGTGAGATGGTAATCAAAGTGCGTCTTTTCGGTTTCGCTCGATTCGTTGCGAGTGAAAGGCACGCCTTGCTCGATGAGCCAGTCAATTGCATTGCGACTCTGCTCGACAGTAAAGCGTACCGCTGCTTCATTGCATAAGCCTGCACCAGCAATCAAAGTGTCTTGCACATGCGACTCAACCGTATCTGTGTCGTCAAGTACACCGGCAACGCCCCCTTGTGCCCAATAGGTTGAGCCACTGGCAAGGTCGCCTTTGCTGAGTACAGCAATGCGCAAATGCTGTGGTAGGGTTAAAGCTGTGGTTAAACCTGCAGCGCCGCTGCCGATAATCAGTACGTCATATTGGTAAGATTGGCTCATGAGAAGGGTCCACTACAAAGACGTTGGCAAGTATAGCGCTGGATGGCGTTGTAAAATACTAGCAAATGCTGGGAACTTTAACGTCGTCTGATGGCTCAATAGTGGCATACATCATTAAACAACGCGCAATAAGTGGAAACAGGTTAAAGTTATACAAATATTTTAGGGTTGTGATGAGTCTTTTTTCGACACCAGCCGGGTTACTGCAAATGCTTCATGCGGAGAAAAATTATGGCGCACACTGAATGTGCAGTGGTATGTAATGTTGTAAAGGGATGTGTTGGGGACTCGGCATGACGCCAGATGATGACCAGCAACTGGTAAAGCGCGTGCAAGATGGTGATAAGCGTGCTTTTGATTTATTGGTATTAAAGTATCAGCACCGAATTTTAGGGCTCGTTGTGCGTTTTGTGCATGATCCGCATGAGGCTCAGGATGTGACACAAGAAGCATTTATTAAAGCGTACCGTGCGTTAGCCAATTTTCGCGGTGATAGCGCTTTTTATACGTGGCTCTACCGTATTGCAATTAATACTGCAAAAAACTATTTGGTATCGCGCAATCGACGGCCACCGAGCAGTGATGTTGATTCAAGTGATGCTGAGTTTTATAGCGGCGACCACGCCTTAAAAGATATGGCTTCGCCTGAGCGCCTAATGTTGCGCGACGAAATTGATAAAACTGTGCAACAAAGCATTAAGCAATTACCAGAAGATTTACGCCGCGCACTAACTTTGCGCGAATTTGATGGTCTGAGTTATGAGGATATTGCGACTGTGATGCAGTGTCCTGTCGGTACAGTGCGTTCGCGCATTTTTCGAGCGCGTGAGGCCGTTGATAAAGCCTTACGGCCTTTGTTACAAGACGCTTAAACATGCGCAACGCAAGCCTAAAGAGGAACCCTAGTATGAGTCATGAAGCCCTTAAGCAGTCGCTCTCAGCGCTTATAGACAATGAGACTGATGAGTTGGAATTGCGCCGCGTGCTCAATGCCTGCGATGAGGCGGAGCTGCGAGCCTGTTGGTCACGTTATCAAATCGCGCATGCTGCGATGCATAATGAGCCTTTCCATGCTCAGGTCGACTTGTCTGCCAAAATTATGGCGGCTATAGATGCAGAGCCTGTGCTTACAGCTGCAAAACCAGAACGCTCAGAGCAAGCAGCGATATCTAAAAGAATGCGCAGTACACCATGGCTAAGTCGAGTTGCAGTGGCTGCTTCAGTGACGTTGGCGGTGCTAGGCGGTGTGCGCTTTTATAATCAAGACACTATCCAGCAAGACGCTATTATGGCCAGTAGTGAGCAGCGTTTGCCTGCAGCCAATCATGCACAAGGCCCTGTCGTGCTAGCCAGCTATAGTGCGCAAAGTGATAGGGCTGCAGCGACACAAAGTAGAACTGAAAGTGACGCATGGTATGAGCGCCGCTTGCCAAGCTATTTGCTTCAGCATGCGCAACAAAGTAGCGTCAATAAAACAGAAAGCGGCTTGCCCTATGCTCGAGCTGCCAGTTTGGAAGGTCAATAACGCATGCAGCTAAAGACTCTTTGTTCTGGTGCTGCATTATGGTTGGCGCTTACTGCCCAAGCAGGTGCTGTGCAGCCAGAGTCAGCGGATCATTGGCTGCAACGCTTACAAGACGCGCAAGGGACGAAAGGTACGCAAGGCTATCAAGGTGCCTTTGTCTATGAGCGCAAAGGGGTGTTTTCGACTCATCAAATTTGGCGGCAAATCGATAGCCAAGGGCGGGTGTCGGAGCGATTTCTCCAGCTCAACGGCCCTGCGCATGAAGTAATGCGTGTCGACGGTCGAGTGACATGTATCAGCAGTGCTGTCGCTGGTGAATTGCCTGCAGTGGATGTTTGGCCAACTGATGCGCTAGAGCTGGAAAATTTACAGCAATGGTACCAAGTTCGTGTTCTAGGCGAATCAAGAGTCGCTGGACATAAAGTCGCTGTCCTGTTGTTTTCCCCGCGTGACCAATACCGCTACCCTGTTGAGCTGTCAGTTGACCAGGCTACAGCCATTCCTTTGAAATCACTTTTACTGAATGAACAAGGCCAGTTGCTTGAGCGCTTACAGTTTGTGCAGTTTCAAGCGCTTGCACAGCAGCAATCAGCTCAGTTAGAGCAAGCGCTGTTAACGCCCAGCAGTGCTTGCCTACCAGTGACAGCAATAGATGATGCGGCAGATTCAGATGTTGAGTCTGCTTGGCGTGTCGATTGGGTACCGCCTGGATTTACCTTGCTTAACAGCCATTCTAGACAGCCTTCAATGACTGAGGGGTATATGCTCAGTCAAGTATATTCAGATGGTTTGGCGCATTTTTCAGTCTTTCTAGAGCGTATTAATGGCCTTGAAATTGGGGGTGCTCGCCGTCAGATAGGACCTACAGCTGTGGTTTCTAAAAAAATCATGCAAGGTGCTGAAGCGCTAATGGTCACAGTGGTTGGGGAAATTCCCTTAGCTAGTGCTGAGCGCGTGACGCTGTCGGTGCATACTGAGATGGAGTCTAACGATGATTGAAGAGCCGGGCATTGTTGTCGCTGTTGACGATGATGGTATCTGGGTGGCAACACAACGTAAAACCACTTGTGGCAGTTGTTCAGCCAAGGCGGTTTGCGGACAAGGTTTGCTTAATAGCTTGTCCGCAGATAAAAAACCTCACACGGTTAAAGTCCGTTCTGATTTACAGTTACGTGAAGGCGACCAGGTTGTCTTAGCTATTTCTCAGCAGTCCTTAGTGCGTAGCGCTTTCCTAGTTTATATGCTTCCACTTTTTCTGATGTTTGCCGCAGCTTTGACTGTGGATGCCTTGAATGCATCTGAACCTTGGATTATTTTTGCAGCCGGACTTGGTTTTCTTGCAGGCGCTGTATGTGTGCGCCTGTACAGTAACCGCTATCTTGATGATGCGGCGATGCAGCCGGTGGTGGTCAAAGCGCAGATTGCTTTACGTCCTGCGCTTGATGTTTGATTTTAGCAATGGAGAGACATATGTCGTATAAAAAAACTTCCTTATGGGTTGGCTCGTGCATAGCGCTGCTTGTTTTAATATTGCCAGCGGCTCAAGCACAATTACCTGATTTCACTGCATTAGTTGAAGAGTCGGCCCCTGCTGTGGTCAACATCAGTACCCGGCAAGCCATTTCAACAGCAAGCCCGCAGACAAGTTTTCATGGTTTGCCTGATTTAGAAGGTTTGCCGCCTATTTTTCGTGAGTTTTTTGAGCGCAACTTGCCGATGCCGCGTGACCCCAGAGGCAATAAAGGCCGTCAGCGCGAAGCGCAGTCGTTAGGTTCAGGTTTTATTATTTCTGCTGATGGTTATGTCTTGACCAATAACCACGTGATTGCTGACGCCGATGAAATTATTGTGCGCTTGGCTGATCGCAGTGAATTACAAGCTAAATTAGTCGGTGCTGATCCGCGTACTGATGTGGCGCTATTAAAAATAGAGGGTAAAAACTTACCTACGGTAAAGCTAGGCCAATCAAAAAACTTAAAAGTGGGTGAGTGGGTGTTGGCTATTGGCTCGCCCTTTGGTTTTGATCACTCGGTGACGGCAGGAATTGTCTCGGCTAAAGGCCGCAATTTACCCAATGACAGCTATGTCCCTTTTATTCAGACTGACGTAGCCATTAACCCAGGTAATTCAGGCGGCCCTTTATTCAATTTAGAAGGGGAAGTGGTTGGTATTAACTCGCAGATCTTTACCCGTTCTGGCGGCTTTATGGGTTTGTCATTCGCCATACCAATGGAAGTGGCTTTGGATGTCAGCAACCAATTGAAAAGCAGCGGCAAGGTTGATCGTGGCTGGTTGGGTGTAGTGATTCAAGAAGTTAATAAAGATCTTGCGGAGTCTTTTGGTCTTGAAAAGCCTGCTGGCGCGCTCGTGGCTCAAGTTTTAGAAAACGGACCGGCGGCTAAAGGCGGCCTGCAGGTTGGTGATGTTATTTTAAGCTTGAATGATCATCCTATTGTGATGTCAGCTGATCTGCCGCACTTGGTGGGTGCTGTCAAACCAGGCGAAACAGCTAAATTGCTGGTGATGCGTGAAGGTTCACGCAAAACTTTAAAGATTAAAGTTGGCGCATTACCAAGTGAAGGCGAAGAGATGGCAGTTGCTGGCAGTCAAGGTCAAGTCAGTAAAAGTAACCGCTTAGGCATGACCGTGGTGGACCTCACAGCCGAGCAGAAAAAGGCCATTGACTTACAAAGTGGTGTGGTTATTCAAGATGTGCATGATGGTGCGGCAGCAATGATTGGTTTGCGTCCGGGGGATGTGATTACTCACTTAAACAATCAGGTTATTGATTCGGCAAAAACCTTCACAAAAATCGCAGAAGATTTACCGAACAACCGTTCCGTATCAATGCGCGTGTTACGACAAGGTCGAGCCAGCTTTATAACTTTTAAACTAGCCAATTGATGTGCTCCTAAACGGGCCTTTAACAGTGACTTAAAGGGATGATAAACATGCAAAAAAGTCAGCCGAAAAATATTGTTATCTTAACCGGTGCAGGCATTTCGGCTGACTCAGGGATAGCAACCTTCCGAGCGAGCGATGGCTTATGGGAAAAGCATAATATCGAGGAGGTTGCTACGCCTGAAGGCTATGCGCGTAATCCTGAGTTGGTCCAGCGGTTTTATAATGAGCGGCGAGCACAGTTACTTGATCCTAAAATCAAGCCCAACCGAGCTCATAGTGCACTTGCTGAGCTTGAGGCTCATTATCAAAACAAGGGCATCGGTAGTGTCACCATTGTTACCCAAAATATTGATGATCTGCACCAGCGTGCGGGCTCTAAAAACGTCATGCACATGCACGGCGAGTTATTAAAGTTGCGCTGTGTTAAAACCCAGCAAGTCGTGGAGTGGCGCAGCGCTAAGCCTGTAACGAACGCTGATCGTTGTCAGTGCTGCACCTCCCCGCAAGCGCTGCGTCCGCATATTGTCTGGTTTGGTGAAATGCCATTCTATATGGATGAGATCCACTATAAGTTAAGCCGAGCAGACCTGTTTGTTGCCATCGGCACCTCAGGCCATGTGTATCCTGCGGCAGGCTTTGTTGCCAATGCCCGCAGCTTAGGCCTGCCTACTTTGGAGCTTAATTTGGAGGCCAGCCAAAATGCCTCACAATTTACTGATTCCATTTACGGGCGTGCGACAGACACTGTTCCTCAGTGGGTGCATTCGTTAATTTGCAGTTAAACCCACGCTTCAATTAACAGCACAAGCGCAAGCTGGCGTGCCTGTTTATTTCCAGAACAAATAGAGTCGCTGTTGTTTACAGCTAAAAATGATCTCAGTATCGATTTTAATTTTTTATTATGCAGACAACTCTACTTTTTTGCGTGCTGAGTCGTCGATAGATGACTTAAGCGCTATAAATCAGGTAAACTCACTGGCTATTTTCCGTTGGCAATCGGCCGACGGTCTTAACTGTAGAGTGATGTTCTGTGAGTGACTTGAGTCATATCCGTAATTTTTCCATTATTGCCCACATCGACCATGGTAAATCCACCTTGGCCGACCGCTTCATTCAAATGTGCGGTGGCTTGACTGAGCGTGAAATGGCGTCTCAGGTCTTGGATTCTATGGATCTTGAGCGTGAGCGGGGCATTACCATTAAGGCACACAGTGTGACCTTGAGTTATACCGCCCGTGATGGCCGTACCTACCAATTGAACTTTATTGACACGCCTGGCCACGTTGACTTCAGTTATGAAGTGAGCCGCTCACTGGCTGCCTGTGAAGGTGCGCTATTGGTGGTGGATGCTGGCCAAGGCGTAGAGGCGCAATCGGTCGCTAACTGCTATACAGCCATTGAGCAAGGCCTTGAAGTGATGCCGGTGCTCAATAAGATTGACTTACCACAAGCCGACCCGCTTCGCGTACAAGAAGAAATTGAGCATGTGATTGGTATTGATGCCACTGATGCAGTGACCTGTAGTGCAAAAACGGGTTTAGGTGTTGATGAAGTGCTCGAGCGCCTAGTGCAGGTGATACCGCCGCCGGTTGGTGAGATTGATGCACCGCTGCAAGCATTGATCATCGACTCATGGTTTGACAATTATCTCGGTATTGTGTCGTTGGTTCGGGTTAAAAACGGCCGTATCAAGAAAGGTGACAAGGTTCTGGTTAAATCAACCGGTCGTATTCACCAAGTTGATAGTGTTGGTGTGTTCAACCCTAAACATACGCAAACCGATGACCTGAAAGCGGGTGAAGTTGGTTTTATTATTGCTGGAATTAAAGATATTCAAGGTGCGCCAGTAGGGGATACGCTAACGCTGTCCAGTACGCCGGATGTTGATGTGTTGCCTGGTTTTAAGCGTGTACAGCCGCAGGTTTACGCAGGCCTATTTCCCGTTAGCTCAGATGACTTTGAAGATTTCCGTGATGCGCTGGAAAAACTGACGCTCAACGATGCCGCCTTAGAATATGAGCCAGAAAACTCAGAAGCCTTGGGCTTTGGCTTTCGCATTGGTTTCCTCGGTATGCTGCATATGGAAATCATTCAAGAGCGGCTTGAGCGTGAATATGATCTGGATTTGATCACCACAGCACCTACGGTGATTTTTGAAGTTGTGCTGAAAAATGGCGATATTCTTTACGTTGACAATCCATCGCGCATGCCTGATCCCTCACTGATTGACGAAATGCGTGAGCCAATTGTTAAAGCCACTATTTTAGTGCCACAAGAACACTTGGGTAACGTGATTACTCTGTGTGTTGAAAAGCGCGGCGTGCAAATCGATATGCATTTTCTAGGCAGTCAGGTTCAGGTGGTCTATGACCTACCGAT